>DASYCK010000091.1:0-3296 GCA_036500205.1 Polyangia bacterium
CGCGCCGGCGGTGGTCGTTGCTGCCGCCCCGCCGCGCGGGCTTGCGCCGGTTGACGGACTCCGCCGCCTCGGCTCCCGCCGCGCCCGCGACAGCCGCCGCGGCCACCGGGCTCGCCTCGATCGGCTTGGTGTACGCGAACCGGTAGAGGATCCAGACCAACCCCGCCAGCGTGGCCAGCGACATCATCGTGTACTGCTCGTCGAGCCACTGCGAGACCTTGAAGTTCATCCACGGCTTGACGTCGGGCAGGTAGCGGGTCGGGGACCAGTCGATGAGCCCGGTCATCGCCGTCACCCCCAGCAAGATCGCGCCCGCCTCTCGCCGCTTGTAATAGAGCAGCGCGAGCGCGAACAGGAACGAGTAGTAGTAACAGGTCAGCTCGACGCCCACCGCCATCATCGTCCCGCCCAACGCGCAGGCCACCCACGGCTCCACGTCCCGCAGCGCCTGGTAGAGCAGCACGATGAAGCAGGCGACGAGGAAGAAGTAGAGCGGCTCGCGCGCGTGGAAGGTCTTCACCTTCTGGCGCTTCCAGGGTCCCCAGGGATCCTCCTGCCGATCGTCCTTCATGTTCCGCCCGGCCTCGGACGGGCTGTAGATGACGACCGTGCGGAGCCCCATGTAGTTGGTGAGCGGCGTCTCCTTGTGCTTCTCGGTGTTGAAGGCGAACGCGCGGTAGCCTTCGATCCCGTTGCTGGTGACCAGGCTCAGCGGTACCAGGATCGCCGCCGCCAGCGCAGCCCCGGCGAGGACGCGAACGAACCTTCGATCGACGCGTGCCGCGAGCGCATGCCACGACTCCCAGGGCTCCGGCTGCCACCACTGGCGCGGCGGCGGGGCGTCACTGGGGGTCGGAGCGGGCGCGGCGGCGCCATCCGCGGGGGCCGGCTTGGGCCACTCGCCGACCTTGCCCCAGAGCTGGCGGACGATCACCAGGATCGGCCCGAAGAAAATGAAGAGCGGAAAGATGCGCAGCAGCGTCGAGTACCCGAGGAAGAATCCGCCCAGGATCGGCCGCTCTTTCTTGACCAGGCAGACGCCGCCCACCATGTAGAAGAGCCAGTCCCAGCGCAGGAACGCGCCGCCCGTCCAGTAAAAGCGTGACGGGAAGTTGGTGGCGAACACCGCCAGCGCGATGCACATCGTCCGCCAGCCGAACGCCCACCAGGCCATCAGGCAGATCCCGATGATGAAGAACGGATCGATGCGCGTGAGGAAGGTGATCTGGTCGTCGCTGATCGGCGACAAGTTGGCCAGCGTCGTGCCGAGGATGTTCCAGACCGGCGTGCCGTTGTAGCCGTGGTCGGTCTGCGCCTCCTCCCACCGTTTGACGTCGTGGTGATTGCGGAAATAGGCGACGTCGTGCTTGAACTTGGCCCAGCGCTCGGGCGTGAAGTGATCCTTGCAGAGCCCCGGATTCGCCAGGATCTCCTGCGTCCCCACCATCATGTTCGTGCGCAGGTTCATGACCTTGCGCAGCTCGACCCGCCGGCGCAGCCCCGGCTCCTCGGAGTCGGCGACGGCGACGCACTCGTAGAGGCGATCGTACGACAGCTCTTTGAAGTACTTCGATCCGATGTAGTAGTGGAACGTGTCCCACATATGGACGTAGTTCCCGAAGTGGAAGCTGCCGAAGTTCCAGTAGGCGCAGAACGACAGCACGCCGATCACCATCAGCAGGCGATCGCGCAGCTTGCGCTTGAAGGCCTCGCGCCCCTGCTTGGTCAGCCACAGCCCCCAGCCGACCAGCGCCAGCGCCGCCAGCGCCAGCGCCATCTCGACGCGCGAGCTGGCGTCGTTTTCCCACCAGGCGAACTTCCAGAACCCCGGCTGCACGACCACGGCCGGCGGCGCGTTGCTGATGGTCAGCTTGGGCGGGAACGGCGTCGGCGGACGGCAGTAGGCCTGGAACTCGGCGAGCGAGTAGGCGCCGTCGCCCACCGGCTCGCCGATCTTGAGGTAACGAACCGGCGTCGCGCCGACGTTGATCGCGCGCGTCCGGAGGCCGTGCCCCTGCGTGCCGACGACGTTGTCGACCTCGACGAGCAGCTTGAACGACTCCGGCTTGTTCTCCTCGGCGCCCCAGATCTTGTAGGTGTCGTTGGCGTCGGCCTGAACGAGAAAGGACGAGACCGGCCTCACCGCGCCGAGGTCGTAGGTCAGCGACCCGGCCGGGGTATCGAGAATCACGCCGACCGGCGCGTCCCACTGCGCCCCTTCGGGCGCCACCGCGTCGTCCGTCGGCAGCTTCAGATCGCCGCGGATGTCCTGCCGCCAGATCGGCTGCTTCTTCGACAGGAGGTTGTCGGTGGTGCAGTCACCCGACGACTGCAGCGCCTCCGCGCGTGCGGGCGCCGCGCCGGCCGTGAGCGCCGCCAGCGCGAGTCCCAAGGTCAAGGCTAGTTTATGCAGGGTCACGGCCCGCGACCTTACCACCAAATCCCGCCCGTCATCCCGGCGATCCTGCCGGCGATCCTGCCCGGATCGGCCCGGCGATTCGGCCGTTTAGCGCCGCCGGCCGGGGTGTGCGATTCTCGGGGGCTCCATGCATCCGAGCCTGGCGCTGATCCTGACGGCGGTGGTCGTCCTGGCCAACGCCTTCTTCGTCGCGGCCGAGTTCTCCTTCGTCAAGATCCGCCCCACCCGGCTGCAGCAGCTGGCCCGCGAGGGGCGCCGGCGCGCCAAGCTGCTGCTGCGAATCACCACCCAGCTCCCCGCTTATCTGTCGGCCAGCCAGCTCGGCATCACGCTGGCTTCGCTGACGCTCGGCTGGCTGGGCGAGCCGGCCTTCGCGGCGCTGCTCCGCCCGTTGCTCTTCCGCGCCGGGGCCACCTCCGAGCGGACGCTGCACACGCTGGCCGCCACGGTCAGCCTCATCGTCATCACCTTCCTGCACACCGTGTTGGGCGAGCTGGCGCCCAAGGCGCTCGCCATCCAGCTCACCGAGCCGATCGCCCTGTGGGCGGTGGTGCCGTTCCGCGCCTTCTACGTCCTCACCTTTCCGATCATCTGGACGCTCAAGGGAGCAGCCGCGCTGGTGCTCAAGATCCTGCGGTTGCCGCCGGCATCGGAGGCGGAGATGGTCCACTCGCCGGACGAGCTGCGTCTGGTCCTGCAGCACGTCCACCTCGATCCGGGCGCGCGCCGCCTCATCGATCGCGTGTTCGACTACACGCACCGGCTGGCGCGCCACGTGATGACCCTGCGGCGCGACGTCGTCACGCTCGAGGCGGGGCGTGCATTCGAGGACAACCTGAAGATCGCCGTCGCCAACCAGTACACGCGCTACCCGCTG
>DASYCK010000092.1:0-46464 GCA_036500205.1 Polyangia bacterium
GTCGAGACGCGTGCGCAGCGCGCCGGGATCGCCTCCGCGCGCGGCCGCGCGCGCCGCCGCGCACAGCGCCTCGCGCAGGTGTCCTGCCGCGCGCAGCGCGCGCGCCCGTTCGTCCCAGGCGACAGTCTCTCCCCCATCCGTCGGCCGGAACAGCGCTGATGTCGCCGCGTCGGCGTCGTCGAACGCCGGGCCGAGATCGTGCGTCGCGACGGTGGCGCCCGTT
Organism: Polyangia bacterium; assembly: GCA_036500205.1. Lineage (GTDB taxonomy): Bacteria > Myxococcota_A > Polyangia > Fen-1088 > Fen-1088 > DASYCK01. The sequence continues at coordinate 224 of DASYCK010000092.1, forward strand.
TCGTCGTGCAGCGACCAGCGGCCCACGGCGTGGCCGCGATCGAAGGCGCCGCGCTCCTCGTGAATGCGGCGATCTCGATAGGGGCTGGCGTCGGCGTCGAGACGTCGCTGGAACCGACCATGCCGGACGTCCTCGCCGGCCCATTCGCTCGCCTCCAGCAAGGTGTCGTCGTCGCCATACCGCCGCTCGGCGACGAGCGCGCCGGCGCGAAAGCGGCGCTCCTCGGCCAGGTGACCGGCCATGGTCCAGAACCGGAAATCTCCCACGGGGACGCCGCTGTCGTCGAACGTGCCGCCGACCCATCGCGCGCCCGTCTCGTCCAGCTCGGCGGTGGTGGGAACGCCCGGCGGAGGCGCCGGACGGGGCGTGCCGTTCTCGAGCAGGGGTCGCCCCTGTCGATCGTGAAACAGCTCGTACAGAGGTTTGCCCCGGACATAGCGCGCGTGCAGCTCCCAGGCGCCGTCGGGCACGCAGCAGGCGCGCAGCGCCTCGGTGGTGGGCTGGCTCGAGGCGTAGGCGACGCAGGTCCCGGTGATCAGCCCCGCCGTGAACGCTCCCCGTCGCGCCAGCGTGCCGTCGGGGTGATACACCGCGAACGGCCCCTCGGCGATTCCGTGCGCGAAGTGGCGGACCTGCAGCAACGTTCCGTCTGGCCGGTAGGTACGCGATTCACCGTGGCGCAGCCGCCCGTCGGGCCCGCGCGCGGCGAGCTCCCAGACAGCCTCGTCGGCGTTCCAGCTCGCGCCGGGGACCGGTGGAGAATCGGGCGCCAGCTGTTCGTGATCCATCTCGCTTGCCACCGTGAGGAGAAGGATCGTGCTCCGCCGGCACCGCGAGCGCAACCGCCAGTCGGGCGAGCTTAGCTTCCCGACCAGTAACGGATGCGGCCGGTGTCGCTGTGCACGAACTGCGAGTGCGGATAGAAGCCCACGCCGCCCAGGCGCAACGAACGGACGAACGACAACAAGGATCGCGTGGGTACGCCCCGGATGCGGAAGTCGACGGCGTGACCTTCGACGTGCTGGCTCTGTCGGGCCACCTGGTGGCCCTTCTTGCGCAGCATCAGGTTGTACTTCGGTGAACGGTACCCGGAGACGATCTCGATGCGCGCGGCGCTGAACTTGCGCGCGGCGCGCGCCAGCACGTCGACGAGCCGCGTGTCCATGTGCGTGGCCTGGTTCGTGTAGTGATCGCGCAAGAACGTATGGAACTGCGGCTCGATGGGATCGCCCGGCAGGATGGGGAACGCCTCGTGCGTCCAGATGTTGAACAGGGTGGTGACCGGCTCGATGCGCACGCCCGGATAGGCGGGGGGCGCGGTCGCGATGGTCACGTTCGCGGTCGAGCGCCGGCGCGCGGCGGCCGCCTTCTTGTCGGCGAGCGCCGACTCACGCTGCGCCTCTGCCAGTGCCGCGTCCGTGAGATGAAGGTCGGGCCGCATCTCCTTGTCGCGGAACCACTCCTCGCGCTTCGACAGCGAGCGCGGCTCGCCCGGCGTCTCGTGTAGCTCGCGCGCTGCCACTGGCTCGAACACTTGATCGAGCGGCAGCGGCGCCTCCGGCATGGCCTGAGGGCCTGATACCGACGCGAGCACCACGAGCAGCGAAATCACGAGACGATTATACTCATCGGATCGCGAACGTCAGGAATTGAGGCGTTTCTCGACGGCGCGGCCGACGAGCGCGCGCGCTCATCAGGTCTGGTGTCTAGGCCGCGGGCGCCTTGGGCCGCGGGCGCAGGCCGACGAGCTGGTTCAGCGAGCCGGACGCGAACCCCGCCAGATCGAGCGCCACGAAGGTGAAGCCAGCCTGTCGCCCCAGCGCCACGATCGCCTCGCGCACGCCCGGCGCCAGCGCGAGAGGCATGCTCTCGGGGTCGAGCTCGAGGCGGGCGATCGCATCGTGGTAACGGACCCGCAATTGCCGGAATCCCAGCGCGCGCATGCCGTCCTCGAAGCCGTCGACCTGGCGCAGCCGGGCGGAGGTGATCTCCGTCCCGTAGGGAAAGCGCGACGACAGACAGGCGAGCTGCGGCTTGTCCCAGGTGGGCAGGCCGAGCGCGCGCGAAAGCGCCCGGACGTCGGCCTTGGTCATCCCGGCCTCCACCAGCGGGTGGCGCGCCCCATGCTCGTTGGCGGCCGCCAGACCCGGCCGGTGATCGCCCAGATCGTCCAGGTTCGTGCCGAGCAGGACGGTGGCCAGCCCCAGCGCCTCGGCGCGCGGGCGGGCGATTTCCAGTAACTCGGCCTTGCAGTGGTAGCAGCGGTTGACCGGATTCTCGGCGAAGCCGGCGCGGGTCAGCTCGTGCGACTCGACCACGTCGTGCGTGGCGCCGATCAGGCTCGCCAGCTCGACGGCGCTCTGCCGCTCGCTGGCGGCCATCGTCTCCGAGACCGTCGTCAGCGCGCGGGCACGCTCCCCGAGGACGTCGTGGGCGACCCGCAACAGCAAGGTCGAATCGACGCCGCCCGAGAAGCAGACCAGCGCCGAGCCACAGGCGCGCAACGACTCCCGCAGCAGCTCGTGCTTGTGCGCGAGCGCGGGCGTGAGATCGAGCGGTTCGAGAGCGGGGGCGGCCGTCATGAGGTGGGGTGGGGGAAACAACCTTAGTACATCGGGCGCGGTTCGACAGAAGGACTCGACGGAAGTACCCAGCCTGACACGCCGCCCGCGCGCGGGCTACGGAAGCCGGGTCATCGGCACGCGTTCGGCGCGGCTGACCGCCGCCGCCACCTCGGCCGCCACGTCCAGGTTCGCCTCCGCCTGCTCGGCGTCCTTGATCCGGGCCGCGGTGGCGGGATGGATCGGCACGAACAGCGAGCAGCAGTCGTCGAACGGCAGGATCGACGTGTCGAACGTCCCGATCCGGCGCGCCAGCGCCATCGTCTCGACCTTGTCGTATGTGACCAGCGGGCGGAGCACCAGCCGACGCGCGGCGGCCTCGACGGTGGTCAGGTTCTGGATCGTCTGGCTGGCCACCTGGCCCAGGTTGTCACCCGTGACCAGCGCGTCGAAGCGCCCCTGATCGGCGATGGCGTCAGCGATGCGCATCATCATGCGCCGGTACAACACCACCGCCAGCTCGGCGGGGCCGGCGTCGCGCAGCTTCTGCTGCGTTTCGGTGAACGGCACGACGATGACCGAGTCGAGCGCCTGCCAGCGATGCAGGATCCGCCCCAGAGACATCACCTTGTCGCGGCTCTTCTCGCCGATGAACGGCGGCGAGTGGAAATAGAGGCCGTCGAGCGCCAGCCCACGCTTGGCCGACAGCCAGCCCGCCACCGGCGAATCGATGCCGCCGGAGAGCAGCAGCAGCGCGCGCCCCGAGATGCCGACCGGCAGTCCGCCGGGGGCCGCCAGCTCGCTGCCGTAGACGAACGCGCGCTCGGTCGCCACCTCGACGCCGAGGGAGAGCTGGGGCTTGTGCACATCGACGCCCAGGCCGGTGGCGCGAATGACCACGCCGCCCAGCTTCTTGGCGATGTCGACCGACGTCAGCGGGAAGCGCTTGTCGGAGCGCCGCGCCTCGATCTTGAAGGTGGTGACGTGCCGCTCGTCCTTTTCGCGCGTGGCGACCTCGACCGCGGCGGCGCCGATGGCGTCCATGTCGGACGGGACGACGGTCGCCACCGAGATCGACACCAGGCCGAACACCCGTTGCAACCGCGCGGCCGCCTCGGTCGCGCTTTCGTCATCGGACAGATGGACCAGCACGCGCCCGTGGACCGGCTCGACGCGGGCACCGCCCACCCCGTCCAGCGCGCGCCGCATGTTCTGGTGCAACATGGCCTCGAAGCGCTTGCGGTTGCCGCTCTTGAGAAACAGCTCGCCGAATCGGCAGAGGATGACCCGGCTCATGGGAGCCGCTTCTTAGCCGTTCCGGCGCGCCTTGGCCAGCCTGGGCCGCATCGCCGCGATCTCGGCGACCGCCTCGGTGACCGCCGCTGCGGCCAGCGCCACGTCCTCGGGGGCGGTGGCGCGCGACAGCGAAAACCTCAGCACCGCCGTGTCGTCGTCGACGCCGATCGCCTTCAGCACGTGGCTGGGGCCGCTGGTCTTGGAGGCACAGGCCGAGCCGGCCGACACGAACACGCCCCGGGCCTCCAGCGCGTGCAGGAGCGGCTCGGCCGGCAGCGCCGGAAACGCCAGCGAGGTGATGTGCGGCGCCCGCGCGGCGCCCGTCACCGTGGGGCGTGCCATCGGGACGACGGCGCAGACGCGGGTCTCCAGCTCGTCGCGCAGGCGCGCCATGGCGTCGCCCGCGCCGCCTTTCAACGCCAGCGCCGCCAGCGTTGCCGCCCGCGCGAACCCCACGATGGCCGGGACGTTCTCGGTGCCCGAGCGGAGGCCGCGCTCTTGCCGGCCGCCGTCCCACAGCGGCGCGATCCGCGCCCCTGGCCGTAGCCAGAGGGCTCCCACCCCCTTCGGACCGTGCAGCTTGTGCGCCGACAGCGCCACGGAATCGGCCACCAGCGTGGTCGTGCGCAGCGACATCACGCCGAACGCCTGCACGGCGTCGACGTGCAGGTGGGGGCGCTTGCACCCCTCGCGCGCGGCGAACGCGTCGAGAGCGCGCCCCAGCTCGACGATCGGCTGCACCGTCCCCAGCTCGTTGTTGACCAGCATGACGGCGACGAGCGCGGTGTCCCGTCGCACCTCGGCCAGCACCGCCTCGACCGCGATGCGGCCAGAGCTGGCCTCCGGGACGACGCGGGTGACCTCGAACGCGCGCTCGGCGGTCAAGGCCTCGACGTTGCGCAGGACGGCCGGGTGCTCGATGGCGGTCGTCACCGCGTGGCGCCCGCGCCCCAGCCTCCCCGCGCCCAGCACCCCCAGCGCGTTCGCCTCCGTCCCCCCGCCGGTGAAGACGAGCTGTCCGGCCTCGGTCCCCAGGGCGGCCAGGATCGCCCCGCGCGCCTCCTCCAGCGCCCGGGCCGCCGCCCCGCCGGCCGCGTGCGCCGAGGACGGGTTGGCGAAGCAGCTCCGCGAGGCCTCCGCCATCGCCGCTTCCACCTCCGGGGCCGGCCGCGTCGAGGCGGCGTTGTCGAGGTAGACGAACGGTTTGTCCATGGCCGCCTCCAGCATACCCGGTTCCCCGAGGCTGGCCCGGACCCCCATTTTGGGTTAAATGCAGGGAGTGAACGAGATCGGCGCGCGCGCCAAGAAGATCCTGCACGCTGTCGTCTCCGAATATCTGGCCACGGGCGATGCGGTTGGATCGCAAACGATAACGCGGCGTTACGGCCTTGACGTCTCGGCCGCGACGGTGCGCAACGTCATGGGCGATCTCGAGGAGATGGGTCTCCTCAAGCACACCCACACCTCGGCGGGGCGCATTCCAACCGATCGCGGGCTCCGCTACTATGTCGACACCCTGCTCCGTATCCGCAGCCTGTCGGCCGGCGAGCAGGACGAGATTCGCGAGCGGCTGAGCGGCGTCGGCGAGCGCCCGGAGCTGATGCAGCGGACGTCCAAGCTGCTGCGCGAGCTGTCGCATCTGGCGGTGGTGGTGCAGACGCCCCGTCCCGCCTCCGATGTCATCGAGCACATGGAGTTCGTGAGGCTGCGCGAAGGGCAGCTGTTGGCCGTCATCTCGACCACCACGGGACATATCGAGAACAAGCTGGTCGGCATCGACTTCGTCGTCGATCCCTCGGAGCTCGACCGCATCAACAACTACCTGAACGAGCTGGTGGGCGGCCTGACCCTGGAGACGTTGAAGTCGCGGCTGACCGAGGAGATCGGGCGGGCCCGCACCGAGCACGATCAGCTGGTGGCGCGCGCGCTGACCCTGGCGGCGGCCGCCGTCCCGCAAGGGGAGCCGCAGGTGTTCGTCGACGGGCAGTCGAACCTGCTGTTGGGCGAGACCGACGTCGAGCGGGCCAAGGTGCTGTTGAGGACCCTGGAAGAGAAGGACGTGCTGGAGAAGCTGCTGGACCGGACGCTGACGGCGCCCGGCATCTGCGTGTTCATCGGCGCCGAGGCCAACCTGGCCGACCTGACGGACGTCTCCGTCGTGGCGGCCCCCTACGGCGGTGACGACCGGCCGCTGGGGACGATCGGCGTGATAGGACCGTCGCGCATGAACTATTCCCGGGTCATATCGCTGGTGGACTTCACCGCCGAGATGATCACACTTTCGCTGAACAAAGCCTGAGCCAGAAACGACGGAGGAGAACAACGTGACTGACGAGCAGCAAGAGGACGACGCCGGCAAGGCGGGCGGCCCGAATGGCAGCGGAGAGGGCGGCGCCAAGGCCAAGGACGGGATCGAGGCGCTCACCGCCGAGCGGGACGACCTGAAGGATCGCATGCTCCGCATCGCCGCGGAGTTCGAGAACTGGAAGCGCCGCGCCCGCAAGGAGCAGGACGACGCCGAGGCGAAGGTCCGCGAGTCGGTGTTGCGCGACATGCTGGACGTGATCGACAACCTGGAGCGCGCCGTGGGGGCCTTCGGGGAGGGACCGGGCGCGGGCGCCGCCAAGCCGGCCGTCGCGCCGGACGGCGCCGCCGTGCTGAAGGGCGTGAACCTGGTGCTGCGGCTGTTCCAGTCGAAGCTGGAGCGCTACAGCGTGAAGCCCTTCGTGGCGAAGGGCGAGCCGTTCGATCCCAAGGTTCACGAGGCAATCTCGCGCGTCGAGACGGCGGAGGTGCCGCCGGGCGCAGTCGCGGTCGAGTTGCAGCGTGGATACCGCATCGGCGAGCGGCTGCTGCGCCCGGCGATGGTCAGCGTGGCCTCGGCCCCCGCGGGTGCCGGGAAAACAACGCCGGAGGGTGGCGACGCTTGAGTCCCCTGCTGGGGATCGACTTCGGGACGACGAACGCTGTCGCCGCCCTGGTGACGGGGCGAGAGGTGAAGATCGTGCCGCATGCGGAGGGACTGTTCACCCTTCCTGCGGTGGTGGCGTTTTCTCCCGTCGCGGCGGGGGGGCGTCCCGTCGTGGGCAAGGAGGCGCAGGCGGTGGCGGTCCGCCACCCCGAGCGGACCATCACGTCCGTGAAGCGTCTGCTGGGGCGAAAGCTGGAGGCGCCCGAGGCGCGCCACCAGCGCCAGGAGGTCCCCTACGAGCTGGTGATGGCGAAGAACGGCGACGCGCGCATTCGCGTGGGGCGCCGCCATCACGCGCCCCCCGACGTGGCGGCCTACATCTTCGGGTCGCTGAAGGCCTCGGCCGAGGTGATGGCTGGGGCGCCGGTGACGGACGCCGTCGTGGCCGTGCCCGCCGACTTCAACGATCTGCAGCGGCAGGCCATCGTCGACGCGGCCCGCATCGCCGGACTGAACGTGGTGGCGGTGATGACCGAGCCGGCGGCGGTGGCGCTGGCCTCGGGCATCTATCCATTGCCGCGCGGCCATGAGAAGAAAGAGCGCAAGGTGCTGGTCTACGACCTGGGCGGCGGCTCGTTCAACGTCGCGGCGCTGGTGGTCACCGACGACGGCGTCGAGGTGCTGGCCAGCGGCGGGGACGCCTTCCTGGGCGGTGAAGACTTCGATCAGCGCATCGTCTCCGACGTGTGCGAGCACTTCATGAAGGCGGGGGGGGCCGATCTGCGCCGCGAGCGGCTGCTGATGCCCCGGCTCCGCGACGCCGCCGAGAAGGCGAAGCGCGAGCTGTCGTTCGTCGACAGCGTCTCCATCGAGCTTCCCGAGTTGACGGCTCGCCTTCCGGCGGGGGTCGAGCTCGATCGGGCGCGGCTGGAGAGCCTGACCCAGGATCTGGTCGACCGCACGGTGTGGCCATGCGAGACGGTGCTCCACGACGCGAAGTGGTCGGTCGAGGACGTCGAGGCGCTGATCATGGTGGGCGGGCAGACGCGGATGCCGCGCGTACGCGCGCACATCACCGACTGGTTGGGCCGGGCCCCCATCGACGTGCCGGCGCCCGAGGCGCTGATCGCCATCGGGGCGGCCCGGCAAGGGGTGGCGCTGGCGGCCGGGCGCAAGCGCAAGAAGGGGCAGATCGCCATCACCGAGACGACCTGCCTGTCGCTGGGGGTCGAGAACGCCGGGGGCGTGGTGACCCGTCTCGTCCCCAAGGGGACGCCGTTGCCGGCGGCGCAGACGCAGATCCTGTCGACGTCGACCGATGCGCAGGCCCACGTGACCGTCCACCTGTTGCAGGGCGAGCGCGAGATGGCGGCCGACAACGACAGCATCGCCCGCTTGCAGATCGGCCCCCTTCAGCCCGCGCCACGCGGGGTTCCGCAGATCGAGATCCTGATCGCCACCGACGGCAGCGGGATCCCGCGCGCGTCGGCGCGCGACGTGGTGACCGACGAGCCGTTGCCCGTGCGGGTGAGGCCGAGCGGCGGCCTGTCGGAGGTCGAGATCGCGGCGCTCATCATCTTGCACGCGGGCTCCTCCACCGCGGCGGCGCCGGTCGAGGACGGGGTCGCGAGTGACGGCGTCTCGGTTGGCGCGGGGGAGGCCGTCTCGGTCGGCGACGAAGCAAGGCGCGTCGATCCAGACGTGCAGAGGGGTTAGCGCTTGGCCCGGGACTACTACGAAACACTGGGGGTCTCCCGCGGCGCCACCGACGCGGAGGTGAAGATCGCGTACCGGAAGCTGGCGCTGCGTTTCCACCCCGATCGCAACCCGGGCGACGCCGTGGCCGAGGAGAGGTTCAAGGAGGTCTCGACGGCGTACGCGGTGCTGTCCGACATCGACCAGCGCGCGCACTTCGATCGCTTCGGCTTCATGGGCGACGGCAACCCGTTCGCCGCCGCCAACGTGGCCAGCGCCACCGACTTCTTCGATGCGATGTTCGGCGATCTGCTGGGGCTGGGGCGCCGCAAGGGGAGCGCCGGGCGCGACCTGCGCTACACGCTGGAGATCGAGTTCGAAGAGGCGATGCTGGGCAGCAAGAAGACGATCGCGTTCGAGCGCGCCGAGGACTGCGCGTCCTGCCGAGGCACGGGCGCCGAGGGGGGCGCGGCGGGGCTCATGCAGTGCGGTCGCTGCAACGGCGAGGGGAAGCTGCGGCAGAAGGTGGGCCTGCTGGGGGGGCGCCGCGAGTGCCTCGTCTGTGGCGGCACCGGCGAGATCCCGCGCGTGCGCTGCGGCACCTGCGAGGGCGCCGGGCTGGTCGACAAGCGTCGCGAATTCGACGTGTCCGTTCCTCCGGGCACGGTCTCGGGCTCGACGCAGCGGCTGGCGGGCGAAGGCTCGCCGGGACGGCGCGGCGGCGCCTCGGGCGATCTGCACGTCGTGGTGCGCGTGAAAGCGCACCCGTTTTTCACCCGCGAAGGGGACGTGCTGCTGATCGAGCTGCCCCTCACGGTCAGCGAGGCGGCGCTGGGGGGCGAGGTCGACGTGCCGGTGCTGGACGGCATCGTGCGCATGAAGGTCCCCGAGGGGACGCAGTCGGGCTCGGTGTTCCGCATCCGCGGACGGGGAATCCCCCGCGCGGCGGGCGCGCGCGGCGACATCCACGTCCGCACCATCGTCGAGACGCCGACGGGGGTGGGCGCGGAGGCGCGCGAGCTGCTGGGACGCCTGGCGTCCGCGCTCGACGAAGCGGCGACGCCCCGCCGGCGCGCGCTGAAGATCCTGGTCGAGGCCCGCCTGGCGGCGGCGGTGGAGCAAGACGACTCGACGGCGGCCGCCGAAGGGTCGCGCTAGCCGATGCCGTCGCTCGCGCCGCGCCGGCCGTCGACCGGGCTGCTGAACGCGGCCCTGTTCCTGCTGACGTTCCTGACCACCACCGCGTCGGGGGCGATCCGCCAGCACCCGGCCGTCGATTTTCCGTTCTGGCAGCTGCTGTTCCCGGTGAACGCGATTCGTCCCATCTCGGACGGCCTGTCGTACTCGGTGCCGCTGATGGCGATCCTGCTGTGCCACGAGCTCGGCCACTACTTCGTGGCGAAGGCGCACGGCGTGTCGGCGTCGCTTCCGTACTTCATCCCCCTGCCGCCGCTGTTCGGCCTGGGGACGATGGGGGCGGTGATCGGGATGCGCGAGGTGACCGCCGATCGGCGGAAGCTGATCGACATCGGGGCAGCGGGACCGCTGGCGGGCCTGCTCGTCGCGGTGCCAATCATCATCTACGGGCTCTCGCTGTCGCCGGTGGCCGACCTGCACCCCGGTGGGATGCAGGAGGGGAATTCGCTGCTGTACGCGCTGCTCAAGCTCGTGACGAAGGGGGCGTTCTTGCCCAGCGGCACGCACGACGTGGTGCTGCATCCGACGGCGTTCGCCGGCTGGACGGGGCTGTTGATCACGATGATCAACCTGCTGCCCATCGGGCAGCTCGACGGCGGGCACATCGCCACCGCGTACTTCGGCAACGGCTACAACCGCTTCGCGCGCCGCGTGCACCAGGCCCTGCCGATGGTGGCGACGCTGGTGTTCGCCTGGATCGTGGTGGCGGTCAGCCACGAGGTTCGCGGGACCAACCGCGCCACCTTGAACGACATCATCGGCATCGCGCTGGAAGGGGCGATGCCCTGGCTGCTGTGGTGGGGGATGGTGCGGCTGGTTCAACGTTCGAGCGGCTCGCCCGATCATCCCCCCGTCGAGAACCGTCCTCTCGTCGCCACGCGACGGGCGCTGTTCTGGCTGATGGTGGTGGTGTTCGCGTTCCTGCTGATGCCGGTGCCGATGCGCAAGAGCCTGGCCGGCGTCGAGCTGACGCCGCCGCCGCCCACCGTGAGCGCGCCGAGCCGGTGAGCGTGGCGCCGTGGCGAATCCGACCGAGCTCGATGAAACCGGCCTGGCGCTGTGGCGCGCGGCCGAGGACGGCTGGGCGGACCAGCCTCGCCACGATCGCTTCGTCCAGCACGCGTTCGCGTCGGGAGGCGCCGTCGCCGCGGTGGCGCGCTACAGCGCGCGCGCCGCGCAGCACCCCGACGACCCGCTGGCGCCAAAGATGATCGCGCGCCTCAGCTTCCTGGTGACGCAGCAGGCGCTTCGCCCCTCGCCGCCGGCGGGCCGCGGCCTGTCGCGTTCGCCGTTCTTTCTCGGCGTGGTGCTGGTGGCGGCCATCGCTGGCGCGATCCTGGGGCTGCTGTGGCGGGGGGCGCGATGAAGGTCCCCTCGTTCGACATGCCGGTCGAGGAGATCCGGCGCAGCCTGGACGTGGTGCGCCGCCCGCTGCGGATCGCGCTGCTGCGGTCGCGAAATCCGTTCAACATCGGCGCCATCATCCGGGTCGCGCACTCGTTTCTGGTGCGCGAGATCCTCCTCATCGGCAACGAGCGCTACTACGAGCGCGCCGCCATGGGCATGTCGCGCTACGAGAACATCGTCGAGCTGCCGGACGAGGAGGCGTTCCTGGAGCGGACGCGGCAAGAAGGCTGGAAGCTGACGGTGTTCGAGAAGGAGGTGGCGACGGCCGACCTGTGGCACGCCGAGCTGCCCGCCGAGTGCGTGATGGTGTTCGGCAACGAGACGGAGGGGGTGCCGCCGTCGATCGTGGCCGCTGCCGATCAGGTGATCGCCATCCCCATGTACGGCATCAACCACTCGTTCCCGGTCACCGTGGCGGCCGGCATCGCGATGGCGGAGTGGACCCGCCGGCACTACGCGGGGCCGTAGCCGCGAATCAGTCCGGAATCTCGATGTAGAAATCGCTCTTGCCCAGCGTCTTCGGGACGCCGGAGAAGTAGATGAATCCATCGCCGATGCGCTTCACGGGGGCGCCGTTCTTGTCGTAGGAGACGTAGAACCGCGCGTCGAACTTGCCCGGGCCGGCGTTGCCGTCGACCGTCCAGATCGAGTTGCCCGAGACCCCCACGATGACACCGACGTGGTTGTTGTGGTTGGGCAGGTAGTACAGATCGCCGGCCTTGGGCTGGTAGGTGCCCGATGCCACCGCGTGGAACGGATAGGCGCCGTTTCCGGTCTGATGGCGGGCCGTCAGCTCCTTCGGCGTGTACTTGAGAAAGCGGCCCACGGAGCCGCCCACGTCCTTCAGCGAATCGGAGGTCCCGGCGTCCGGCAGCGGCGAGACGCCAGCCTGCACGAGGCACCAGTGTGCGAAGTACGTGCACCAGCTGATCTTGCGGGCGTTGTCGCGGGTCCAGGACTGGTTCGTCGAGGTCGAGAAATATCCCAGAATCTGGTCGGTGTTTTCTCGCCAGTTCTTGCCCTGCTCGCCCCACGCAGCTATCGCGACCCAGTACTTCGAAGCCATCTGGCCATCTAATCACACCGTGGCAATTCTCGCCGGCCCGGATCCCGCGGTCTTTATCGGCCACTTCCGCACAGAGTCGTTTCAATCGCGGCCTTGATTTTCGTGCTATCTGAGGGCGCATGTCGCTCGCGGCAGCGCTCAAGGGTGACGGGCCAAGCGGGTTCGGATACGGGACGACCGCGATGGAGGTGACCGAAGGCTTGGCGCTCGACGGCCGCACCATCCTGGTGACTGGCTGTGCGTCAGGTCTGGGGCTGGAGACGATCCGGGCCCTGGCTGCCCGCGGCGCGCGCGTGATCGCCACCGCGCGCACGGTCGAGAAGGCGCGCGAGGCCCACGGGGGGATGACCGGTGATTTTCTGCCGCTCGCTTGCGATCTGGTCGAGCCGGCGTCGGTCCGCGCTTGCATCGCCTCCGTGAAGAACGTCGCGCCGCTGGACGCGATCATCTGCAACGCCGGGATCATGGCCCCGCCACGGCTGCGCCAGGCGCACGGCTACGAGCTGCAGTTCTTCACCAACCACATCGGTCACTTCATCCTCGTCACGGGGCTGCTCGAGCGGTTGAGCCCCGACGGCAGGGTCGTCGTGGTGGCCAGCAACGCCCACCGCAGGGCCACCCGGGGCCTCGAGCTCGACAACCTTTCGGGCGAGCGCGACTACGCGCCGATGCGCACCTACGGCCGCTCGAAGCTGGCCAACGTCCTGTTCACGCGCGAGCTGGCGCGCCGCCTGGGCGGGGGCGGGCCGACGGCCAACTGTTTGCACCCGGGCGTGATCGCGACGAACTTGATGCGCAGCGTGCCCGTGCTGGGACGGATCGCGTTGCGGATCGCGACGCCGCTGGTGCTGAAGTCGCCACCGCAAGGCGCGGCCACGCAGTGTTACCTCGCCACCCACCCCTCCGTCGCCGGCGCGACCGGCGGCTACTACCGCGACTGCAACCTCGCCGCGGCGTCGGCTGCGGGCCGCGACGACGACGCCGCCGCCCAGCTGTGGGAGACCTCCGAGGCGATCGTCGCCAAGTTCGCGACATGAGGCGTTCGGGGTCGGCGGGCGACGAATCGGCTCCCCCTGGCTGATCGAGGTCGTCCCGGAATTGCGTGACGTGATTCACAGAAGTACTTTCACCCCGAGGTGGGGTCGGCGGCACTGGGGATGGGGCCGATCTTCGTGACCGGCCCGTCACCCCCTCTCGAGGTAAAGATGAAACGCCTGCTTCTGCTGTCCGGAACCGCATTGACCCTGCTGGGAGCGTCTTGCTCCTCACCCGCCAGCAGCTCCGACGTCGACGCGGGCAACGGTTCAGGGGGAGAAAAAGGCAGCGGGGGCAGCAGCGCCAGCGGGGGCAGCAGCGCCAGCGGCGGCAGCAGCGCCAGTGGCGGCAGCAGCGCCAGTGGTGGCAGCACCGGCTCGAGCTCGGGCGGGAGCACGGCGTCCGGGGGCACCAACGCGGGCTCCGGTGGCACCGGTTCAGGGGGGCGAGTGGCCTCGTCCGGCGGCAGCGGGAGTGGCGGGGCGGCGTCCGGAGGCAGCGCCTCGGGAGGTCGCAGCGCGGGCGGGGCGGTCGGCACCGGCGGGGTCGTCACCAGCTCGGGCGGCAGCAGCGCGGGGGGCGGCAGCGCGGCCGGGGGCGCGACCGGCGCCGGCGGTCAGACGGGGGCGGACGGCTTCACCATCACCGTCCAGCTCGCGAGCGCGGTGAAGTCGACGGCGCCCACCACGATCGGCATCGTGACCTGGTCGACCACCGCCACGGGCATCACCACGGCGCACATCGACTTTGGTCCCGACACGACATACGGCATGACGGCGCCTGTCGATCTGACGGCGACCGGCTACCGGACCCTGCTGCTCGGCATGAAGCCCGCGAAGACCTACCACTTTCGGGTGGTGGCGAGTGACGGCAGCAAGACGTACACCAGCGACGACCATACCGTCATGACGGGGGCGAAGCTCGCCACGAACCCTCTCACCAGCTTCTCGGTGAAGAACGCCGCCGCCGTCCCCAAGGGGTTCTTCATCACCTCGTTCTGGCAGAACGGCAGCAAGGCGGTCCCTTTCATCTTCGACACCGACGGGGACGTGGTGTGGTGGTACACGGCGGCGGCTGGCGAATCGACGGACGGTATCTCGCACGCCCGCATGTCCGCTGACAGCCAGAGCGTCTGGCTGGTGAACGAATCGTTGAGCGGCAACCCGCTGCGCCGGGTGGCGATCGATACGCTGACCACGCAGACCTACTCGAACACCAAGGCGTCTCACGACATCGCGGCGGTCAGCGGCGACACGATGGCGTATCTCGATTACGGCGAGGCTGACTGCAACAGCATCTTCGAGATCAACAACGCGGGGACGACGAAGGAAGTCTTCGAATCGACGAACGTCACCAGCACCGGCACGGGCATGGCGAACTGCCACGGCAACGCCGTCCGCTACTCGAAGAAAGAGGATTACTACACCTACTCGGACTGGCAGCACGATCTGGCCGCCGTCACCCGCACCGGAACGCTGGTGTGGAAGCTGTCGCAGAAGGTCAGCGGCGGCAACGCCGCCTGGGGCGGCGCGCAGCACGGGCATCAGCTGCTCGACAGCAGCATCCTCCTCTATGCCAACAACGGCGCCGGGACGAACAAGTCCCAGGCGATCGAGTACGGCCTCGACGGAACGTTGATCAAGAAGTTCACCAGCAACGGCTCGGCCACGAACTTCGGCGACGTCCAGCGCCTGTCGAACGGCAACACGATCATCACCTACTCCACGTCCAACCTCATTCAGGAGGTCGACGCGAGCGACACCGTGTTGCTCGAGATCAAGGGCACCGGATCGTTCGGCTACGTCGAGTTCCGGGACAGCCTGTACGGCCCTCCGCTCGACATCGCGCAGTAAACGGTCATCCTCGGGCGCGCCTCGCGACGACCTGCTCGCCGGTCATCCCGAAGCGGCGCTGCCGTTGCGCGTAGTCGGCCAGTGCCGCTTCCAAGGTGGCGCGACCGAAGTCTGGCCAGAGCACGGGGGTGAAGTAGAGCTCGGCGTAAGCCGCCTCCCACAGCAGGAAGTTCGACAGGCGCTGCTCGCCCGAGGTGCGGATCATCAGATCGAGCGGTGGCAGGCCGCGCGTGTCGAGGCGCAGCTCGAGCTGCGCCTCGGTGACCTCAGCGGGGCGCAGGCGCCCCGCCGCCACGTCGGTGGCGAGCCCGCGCGCCGCGGAAGCGATGGCCTCGCGCCCGCCGTACGACAGCGCCAGGCACAGGGTCATCTTCTCGTTCGTCGCGGTCGCCGCTTCCAGGGCCAGCAGCGGGGCGCGCACGAACCGGGGCAGCCGCCGCGCATCGCCGATGGTCACCACCCGGATGCCGCGCGCCATCAGCTCCGACCGCTCGTCGAGCGCGAAGCGGCGAAGCAGACGCATCAGCTGCACCACCTCCGCGCGCGGTCGTGCCCAGTTCTGCGCGGAGAAGGCGTACAACGTCAGGGTGGGCAGGGCCAGCTCGCGCGCCGCTCGAACGATCCGGCGGACGGCGTCGGCGCCCCGCTGGTGACCTTCGTGGCGGGCCAGGCCGCGCTCGGCGGCCCAGCGTCCGTTCCCATCCATGATGACGGCGATGTGGCGCGGCGGCGACATCATCGTGCCCCCTCCCGGACCAGCGCGAACAGCCGGGCCGCGAGCTGGCGCCGCGAGATCCCGAGGAGCAGCAGGGTGCGTCGGTGGTCCCACAGCACGACCAGCGCGGCGGCATGTGCGAGCGGAATCCAGCCCAGCAGAAACAGCGCGCGGCGCCAGCCGCACGGCGCCTGGAGGTCGAAGAATCGACGGTGGAAGCGGAGGTGGGCGCGTTCATCACGAGCGATCTGCTCCAGCGCCAGCCGCGTCCTGCCGCGCGGCAGGCGCTCGGCCAGCGCGCCGTAGAAGCCGATGCCCACCACCTCGGCCGCGAACATCGCCAGCAGCTTGAAGCGAACTCCGAGGAGGCTCCGCGCCCGCACGAACATCCACTCCGTCCAGTTGGTCGTCAGCAGGGTTCCCCCGAGCGCGTGCACCAGGCCGGCCAGGATGCGGGCGTGACGCCCCTCTTCCTGAATGAAGAGCGCCAGCGCCCGACGGTAGTCGTCGTCGATTCCGGCCATGTGGCTGCGGGCGATCGCGCCGACGATTCGACCCTCGCCGGTCTCGCCGATCTGGAACCGGGCCAGCGACCAGGCGAGTGCCTGGGCCTGCACGGGCGACAGAGCGACCGGGCCGTCGCTGGCAGGCAGGGGCCGTTCGCGGTTGCGTTCGAAGTGCGCCCGCCAGAGCGACCAGGGAAGGCGAGGTGACAACGGGGGGATCGAGGAATGGATGAGCAAGGGAGCAACCGACATGGACATGGGAGACCTCCAGGACTCAGGGAACCATCGGGCGTGCCTCCGCGGGGCCGCGATGTCGGTGAACGGTCGCGGGACGCCACTGAGCGGTCGCCGCGCGGATGTATCCGCGCGCGGCGGATGCGATACTGCGTTGGTCCGCTGGTCTTCGCGATGCGACCCTTCGAATTCGAGCCCGAGCCCGAGCCGTCAATCATCCGGGCCACGCTGCGCGCCCTGGTGCAGCCGCGTCGCTTGATCGCCATCCTGATCGTCTCGATGGCGCTGGTGATCGCGCAGGCGAAGTCCAGCGCCGATCCGATGGCGGTCCCGCTGGGCGTGCTGATGTGTCTGTTGTTCGTCGTGGTGGCGCCGGTGTCGTGGCGGGTGCTGTTTCCGTACCGCATCGACCTGCGCCACGGGGGCATCCGTCTGTTGCTCTACGGCGCCATCGGGGCGGGGGTCGTTCTCAGCGTGGGGGTCATGGTGCCGCGTTTGCTCGGGGTGGGGAGCACGTTGCTGACGGCGCCCTCCAGCGTGGGGATCTGCGTGACCCTGTTTCTGGTCGGTGGCTGGGGCCTGGCGCGTGACATCTGGCTCGAGAGCAGCCTGGTGCGTGCGGAGGCCCGCGCGTCCGCGCTGGCGCGGGAGGCCGAGAGGGTGCAGCTGATGGCGCTGCGCTCGCACCTCGATCCGCATTTTCTATTCAACACGCTCAACGCCATCGCCGAGTGGTGCCGCGACGATGGCGAGGTCGCCGAGCGCGCCGTGCTGCAGCTGGCGGCCATGTTGCGGGCGGTGCTGGAAGGGGTGCGCGCGCCCACCTGGTCGCTGCGCGATGAGCTGACCCTGGTCGAGACGCTGTTCGCGCTGCACGCGCTCCGCGATCCGGGGCGCGTGGCCCTGCTGCAGCGCCTCCCCGAGCCGCTGCCCGACGCGGTCGTTCCGCCGATGCTGTTGCTGGCGCTGGCGGAGAACGCCATCAAGCACGGCGTGGCGGCGGGGCACGGGGGGGACGTGGTGCTCGAGGTGGAGGGAGGGCGCGCCGACGGCAACGTGGTCGTTCGGCTCGACAACGACGGCGCCTTCACGGGGCGCCGCGCCGGTGGCCTGGGGCTGGAGATGGTCGAGCGGCGGTTGGCGCTGGCATATGAAGGGCGCGCCTCGTTTCGCATCACCGCCGTCGGGGCGCGCACCGTGGCGGAGGTGGTCTTCCCCAGGCAGCCGGCCCGTCGCGAGGAGCGGGTGTGACCGAGCCACCCGTCGCGCTGCGCGTCCTCGTCGCCGACGATGAGGCCACGGCGCGCAAGCGGCTGCTGCGCCTCCTCGGCGCCATGCCCGACGTGGCGATCGTGGGCCAGTGCGAGGACGCCCAGCAGGTCCTGACCGCCGTGCGCGAGGGTGGGGTGGATGTGGTGCTGCTCGACATCCAGATGCCGGAGCTCTCGGGGCTGGAGGCGCTGCAGCTGTTTCCCGCCGATGGCCCGCTCGTGATCTTCTGCACCGCGCACGCCGCCCACGCCGTCTCCGCGTTCGACGTGGGCGCCGTCGACTACCTGCTCAAGCCGATAGACGGCGGTCGCCTGCGCAAGGCGCTCGAGCGGGTCCGGCAGCGCGGCGCCGCCGCGGAGGCGGCGGTCGCATCGACGATCGATCGGCTGGCCCTCCCCACGCGACAGGGGATCGTCCTCGTCGATCCGCGCGACGTCACGCACGCGTGCCTCGCGGACGAGCTCGTCACCGTCCACACGACCGGCCAGGCTTATCTCAGCGCGCTGTCGCTGCAGGAGCTGGAGGGGCGCCTGCCCGCCGCGACCTTCGTGCGCGTGCATCGCCGGGCGCTCGTCAATCTGTCGCATGTGGTCCGACTGGAGCCCAACGAAGTGGGCGGGTACGTGGCCCAGACCACGGGCGGTCATGCGGTCGAGGTGTCGCGTCAGGCCGCCCGCGAGCTGCGCAAACGGCTGGGGCTGCGCTGAAGCGCCTTCAGCGCTTTCCACCACGACCGTTCAGGCAGCCGCCCGACCACTGACCGCCTGGTGGCAACCGTTCGCCTGCTTCCGCCGCTCGCCCTGACCGGCGTCACCGATGATGGGCTCATGAACGAACAGCGCCCCTTCTGGTCCTGGCTCTTCTTCGCGCAGCTCTCCCTCGTCATCCTCGCGTCGGTCCTGGCGACCACGGGGCACTTTCCGGTGACGGCGCTCAGCCGCGCGCCCTTCGACAAATTGGGCCACCTGCTCGCCTACGGCGGCCTGTCTTTCTTCGCGGTGGCCTTCTTCGGGCGGAGGCGCCGCTGGTGGGTCATCGCTTGCCTGCTCGTCGCGGCGACCCTCGAGGAGCTTTCACAGCGGGCCTTCCCGAGACGGACGTTCGACCTGGGAGATCTGGCGATGAACATCGTCGGCATCTGGGCCTTTGGCACGGCCAGCGCCCGACGCCTGCGGGGCAGCCGTCGTCAGCGGTGACCGTGGAAGCGAACGCCTCGGTACGAGGGGCCGACGTGGGCGTGCCACTCGCGGTACGCCGGGCCGTGCGCGCGCCAATGCGCGACCAGACCGCCGTAGGCGGGCGCGGTCGGTGGCACCCAGACCACGCCGCCGTTGACGTAATAGAACGGCCGCCCGCCGTCGTCGTAGTTCACGACGTAGCCGTCGTAGTACGTCGGCGCGTATCCGTAGGCGTACTCGGGCGGGGGGATCATGCCCACCGGCTCGGCGTAGCAGCCGATGCCAAGAACGAGCGTGGCGACGAATCCAGCCGGCAGGAAGATCGAGCGAAGAGCCATGGCAACACCGTAATCCTCGCTCGTCGCGATGGAAAGCGGCAGCCAGCCACAAACTTCTGCGAGCGTGATCGCCGCGACAGCCGGCGGCGCCGGATCGATCAGCCGCCGTCGCTCGGCTCGTACACGCGCACGTAGTCGACCTTCATGGTTTGCGGAAAGCTCGTCGACGTGCCGGGCGCGCCGGGAAACTGTCCCCCCACGGCGACGTTGAGGATGATGAAGAAGGGCTGGTCGAACTCCCAGGTTCGGCCGGTGGCGGTGCCCGGGCTCTGCGTCTCGTAGACGGTGTCGTCGACGGAGAACTTGATGGCCGAGGCGCTCCACTCGACGGCGTAGACGTGGAAGTCGTCGCCCAGCTTGGCGCTGCCGGCCAGGGTGTACATGCCCGTCAGCTGGCTGTCGTTGGTGGTGCCCGCGCTCGGCAGGTGAAGGCTGCCGTGGTTGATCGACGGCTCCTTGCCGATGTTCTCCATGATGTCGATCTCGCCGCAGGCCGGCCAGGGGGCCGTGGCGATGTCTGCGCCCAGCATCCAGAACGCCGGCCACAACCCCTGGCCCTCGGGGATCTGGATGCGCGCCTCGATGCGGCCGTACCGCTGCGAGAACTTCCCTTGCGTCTTGAGGCGGGCGCTGGTGTAGCCGCAGGCCGCGCCGCTGGTCGGGTACGAACAGGTGTGAGCCGCCGCGCCGGCGGTCGTGGCCGTGATGATCAGGTCGCCACCTTGAACGGCGGCGTTCTGGGTGGCGTCGGTGTAGTACTCCAGCTCCTGGTTTCCCCAGCCGTCGCCGCCCACGTCGTGCACCCACTTGGTCGGGTCGACGGCCGAGCCGTCGGCGCCGTCGAACTCGTCGGACCAGGTGAGCATCCAGCCGGCGAGCGGGCTCGCGCCACCGCCGCCGGATGCGCCGCCGGCGGCGCCCCCGGAGCCGACGCGGCTCCCCCCGCCGCCGGTCATACCGCCATGACCGGCGGCGCCGATGTTCCCCCCCGTGCCGCCGCCGTGTCCCGCGCTTCCCGATCCGCTGGCGCCACCTGTTCCACCCCCGCGTCCGCCGCCGCCCATTCCGCCGGTACCGGTTGCGCCTCCCGTGCTGGCAGCTCCCCCGGTGCCGGGTTTTCCGCCCGTACCGACGGCGCCGCCCGAGCCGGTCTTCCCGCCCGTGCTGGCAGCGCCTCCCGTGCTGGCAGCGCCCCCCGTGCTGGTAGCGCCGCCCGTGCTGGCCGCGCCCCCAGAGCCGGTACCTCCGGTTCCCGTGAGCCCGCCAGTGCCGGTGGCGCCCCCGGTCCCGCTGCTTCCCCGGCTCCCGGACGACGAGCAGCCAGCGAAGAGGGCGATCGCGACACCAATGAGGGGGTGTTTCATGGGTTCCTCATCTTGCTCGAACAGCGCCCCGGCCCGCAAATCCCCTTGCACGGCAGGGGTGTCGCGGGGAAAAATTCTGGGGTAAGTGATCGCCCGAATGATCGCGACGATGGTGCTGTGGGTGGCCTTGGGGGGTGCGCTGGTCGCCGCGCGCGTCGTGCTGCGGGGACGCGGAGTATTCCTGCTGGGCAAGCACGGCCCTCGGCTGGCACCCACGGCCCTGATGTCGATCTGGCTGGCCGGGCTGCTGGTGGGGCAGGTGACGAAGTCACTGGTGGGGATGATGGTGGTCGCCGCGCTGCCGCTGGTGACGCTCGCGCTGCTGTCGCGCCGCCATTTCCAGTGGCAGCGGGCGCGCCATCCGCTCTGGACGCGCCTCGATCTGGCGCTGGTCGCCTTGATGGGCTGCGTGTTCTGGCTGGTCGATCTATGGGACCTGGAATGTCACCGGGTCATCACCGCGCAGTTTCTCCACGGCAATCTTCCGCCGACCGCCCTCAACAATCCGCATGCCCCGCTCGCCTATCACGCGCTCTACGACGGCCTGGTGGCCGTGGTCCTGGCCGCCGTCCCGGTCGACCTGCTGCAAGGGATGGCCATCGTGTCGATCGCCTGCATGGCGTTCACCGTCTGCAACCTCGCGGCCCTCTCCCGCATGCTGTTCCGGTCCCCGCCCATCGCCCAGCTGGGGCGTGCCCTGTTCATCTGTGGCTATGGGCCGGTCCTCGTGCGCGCGCTGATCGAGCGTGACATCGACGCCCTCCACGGCCGGACCTCGCAGTCCTACGTCGACATCATTCTCAGACGCCCCTCGGGCCTCGGGTTCGCGCTCTTCACGCTCATGCTGGCGTTGCTCCTGCCTCGCCTGCAGCCGGCGCCGCCGCCGCTGCCCCGGCGGTGGGCCGCTGGCACCTGGCTGATCTGCCTGCTGCCCTCCCTGGCCCTGCTTCCGCAAGCAGCGGAGGAGACGATCTTGTTGCTGGGGGTCCTCTTCCTGTTTCTCGTGCTGAGCCGTCGCCGGCTCCCCTGGGGCGTGCTCGCGTTGCTGGGGGGGGCCGTCGTCATCGGCCTCCTGCAATCGGGGGTGGTGCTGGGCGTGCTGGGGCACGGTTCGATGGCCACGCCACACCTGCGGCCGACGTGGCCTCCCATGTTGCCCAGCTGGAAGGCGACCCAGGACGGCGTGTTGCTGTGGTCGCGGGATGGGCTGCTCCTCATCGTCTACGAGCTGGGGCCGTTCTTCCTGGCATCGCTGGTGCTGGCGCTGAGGAGCGGCGACCAGCGCCGTCGAATGATGGTGGCGTTCTTCGCCGTGGGCTTCGTCGCGGCCCTCTTGATCAAGCCGTCCGACTGGCAGAAGTCGGATGTCGATCGGTTCCTGTTCTACGGGACGCCCCTGATCTTCATGCTGTCGGCCGCCATCGTCGAGAAGCTGCGGGACCGATACGCCGGCCTGCGGGCTCGACCGGCCCGGGTCCAGCTCGTGGCCGCGATTTACGGTGCCCTGGTCTGCGGTCCGCCGCTGGTCGTGCCGCTGTGGCGCGCGGCCGAGCCCTTGCGAGACGCCTTCGCCGGGAAGGCGCTGGGCGGGGACCTCAAACGCCATCTGGCGGCGGTCGGTCCGCGCGAGCCGATCCTCACGACGGTGGAACGAGCCGACGATCTTCTGCGCGCCGGCTTCATCGTGATCGCGCCGCTCGACACCAACTCCGTGGGAATCGTCACCCGCGATCACTTCGACGACTACGTGCGCGCTCACGACAACGAGGCGGCGTGGCTGTTCTTTCCGGAGGATGATGCCCGGGTGAAGGGGCGCCCTTCCCTGGGCCGCGACGACAAGTTCGTGCTGGTGCGAGCGCCCGCCGTGAAAGGGCCCGGCGTCCGGAACTAGACGCGATCGAGGATGGCCAGCGCCTCGAGGTGCGGCGTGTGGGGGAGCATGTCGAATGGCGTGATGTGGCGGGTGCGGTATCCGAGGCCGTGCAGGAGGCTCAGATCGCGCAGCAGGGTCTCGGGGGCGCAGCTGAGATAGGCGATCACGCGCGGCCCCAGCGCCGCCGTCCGATCGAGGACGACGCGGGCGCACCCCTTGCGCGGCGGGTTGAGGACCACGATGTCGGCGCGGCCCACCTCGGCCAGCCGATCGGCGACGTCACCGACCACGAAGGTGGCGTTGGTGATGCCGTTCAGGGCGGCCGAGGCGACGGCGTCGTCGACGGCGGCGGCGTGCTCCTCGATGCCGACGACGCGTCCGACCCGCGGTGCCAAGGTCAGGGCGATGCCGCCCACGCCGGCGTAGGCGTCGACCACGACGTCACCCGCGGCGGGCACGACCGCGGCCGCGATGGCGGCGTACGCCAGCGCCGCCACGCCGCGGTTGGCTTGCAGGAACGCCTGCGACGACACACACAGCCGCACGTCGCCGATGGCATCGTCGATGGTCGGCTGGCCCCCGAGCGTGAGCTGCGTCGTGCCGAAGATGGCGTTGCCGCGGGTGGGGTTGACGTTCTGGACGATGCCGGTGAGCGCGGGGCGTATCCCGCCCAGCGCCGCGACGAGCGCGTCGCGTTCGGGAAAGGACTCTGTCGCCGTGACGAGGGTGAGCAGGATGCCCCCCGTCGCGCTGGCGCGCAGGATCACGTAGCGCAAGGTGCCCACCAGGCGCCGCTCGTCGTAGGGGGGAACCGCGCTCGCCTCCAGCGTGGTCCGAACCTGGGCCGCCAGCGCGTCGAGCGGGGCCTCGGCGATGGCGCACCCCGCGAGATCGACGACGTCGTGGGTGCGCGGCGCGTATGCTCCCAGCACCAGCCGGCCCGCGCGATCGCTGCCCGCGACCAGCTTCGATTTGTTGCGATAGCCGAGCGGCGCGGGCGACGCGACCGCGGCCGTCACCGGGACGTCGGCGAGGAGAGGCTGTGCCGCGACCAGCTTGCGAAACGCCCGCTCTTTCCAGGCGACCTGCGCGGGGTAGTCGAAGTGTTGCAGCACGCACCCGCCGCAGCGGCCGTACGCCGCGCATGTCGGCGCCACGCGCTCGGGCGACAGGCGGTGCAAGGTTTGAAATGTCGCCCAGGCGACCGGGCGGTGGCTCGACAGATGCTCGATGCGGGCCGTGACCTCTTCGCCGGGGAGGACGCCAGGGATGCGCACCTCCAGCGGGGCAACCGTCTCGCCGGGCGCCACGATCTCCCCGACGCCGGCGCCCTCGCTGTCGAGCTCCGTGACGGCGACGCGGAGCTCCGCCCCCGGCTTCACGGCTCTGCGCCCAGCACCGCCGCCAGCTTCGGCAGCGACACCTCGTAGCGGTAGGCGGTGTTGGTGTGGCCGTCGTCGAACTCCTCGTGCTCGACGGAGACGCCCAGCGCGCGCATGCGCGCCGCCATCACGCGCGCGCCGATGTCCATCGCCCATTCGTCACGGGTGCCGGCATCCAGATAGACCAGCCGCATCTGACCCAGCGCCTCGGCGTGCGAGGCGATCATCTCGGCGGGATCCCAGTCCTTGAAGCGCTGCCAAACCTCGTCGTCGAGCTCGCCGGTCTGCTCGTCGAAGGGGAGCGCGAAGCCGTGGGGGCGCGTGGCGTCGGGCGCGTACGCCGCCGACACCGCCAGCATCATCATCGCGCCGATGTCCTCCGAGCGTTTCACCGGCGCGGCGTCGAAGTGGCGCAGGAAGCCGTCGATGCCGCCGTGCCGGCGCAGCACGCGAAAGGTCTTGGCGATGTCCGGCAAGATCGACAGCTCGAAGTAGGCGTCGCCCGCGTGGCTGGCCACCGCCGCGAACAGCTCGGGATGCCGCATCGCCAGCACCAGCGCGCCGAAGCCCCCCGACGACTTGCCGCCGATGGCCCGGGCCTCCCGCGTGGCGCGGGTCCGGAAGCGGGCGTCGATGGCCGGGAGCAGCTCGCCGCACAGGTGCGTCTCGTAGCGGCCGCTGGCCGGCGAGTCGAGATACTGGCTGCCGCCGAAGCGAGTGAAGCAGTCGGGGGCGACCACGATGAGCTCGCCCATCGTCTTGCTGGCGATCAGGCGCTCCAGCCGCTCGCCCAACGTCGGTTGCCAGGGGCTCCCTTGAAACAGCGACGCGCCCGTGCTGGTGAACCCGGCCAGCCAGTACACGACGGGGAAGCGCCGCGTCGGCTCGCGGTCATACGACGGCGGCAGCCAGACGGGAACCTGGCGGCGCGCCGGATCGCCGAGCGGGTTGTCGGCGAGCGCCGCGCTGTCGAGGGTGAGGGTTTCGATTCGTCCAGGCATGTGTCGTGCGGCGGGAGGCGCCGGCCGGGACTCTAGCTCAATCGACGGCCGGGGCGGGCCGTTGCAGCCAGGCGTACGTCGCCGCCGCCCAGACCGCGCAGGCGGGGGCGACCATGGCCCAGCGGCTGGCCAGCGCTGTCAGCGTCGCGCCCAGCAGGGCGCCGAAGGTGAACGTCGTCGCGATGGTCAGCAACAGCAGCATGCGCGCGCCCGTCGGGGCCGGTTTCTCCGCCTGGTTGGCGCCCCGCTGGCGTCGGACGCGCCAGCGGACCCAGTGCGCCGCCTCGATGCCGAGATCGGTGATGACGCCGGTCAGGTGCGTGGTCCGGACCACGGCGCCCGAGAGCCGCGTCACCAGGCTGTTCTGCATCCCCATGGCGGCGCACAGGATCGCCGCCTCGGCATCCCGCAAGCGCGGATGCGTGGTCTGCGACAGTCCGGCCACGAAGATGAAGCTGGCCAGCAGCAGCCCCTCGAAGAACAGCGCCGTTCCATAGGCACGCGGCATCGGCCCTGGTCCTTCCAGGAGCAGGCTGGCCGCCAGCGAGCCCAGGAAGAACGTCGCCACCAGCAACGCCGCGAAGAACGCCGCGCCGAGGTCGCCGCGCGCCACGTCGGTGCTCAGCCGCCCCACGCTGCCGGTCACGTGCGAGGTGAACGAGCCGATCAGCACGAAGCCCCCCGAGTTCACGAATCCGGCCACGAACGCCAGGTATCCCGCGAGGATCGCGTTGGCGCGTGGGGAACGGGCGGGGCCTTCGTGACGGAACACGTCCGCCAACGTATCACCGTTGCGGACGGAGGCTCAGGAGGAGAGGGCGGCGTCGGGATCGGCGCGCGCGTCATCGGGGGCCGGCCAGGGCGGCAGCGGCGGCAGCCCCAGCGCCTCGCGCACGGGCGCGAACGAGCGACGGTGCACCGGGGTCGCGCCCAGCTTTCGCAACGCCGCCACGTGCGCCCCCACCGGATATCCCTTGTGCTGCGCGAACCCGTAGCCGGGATAGCTGTCGTCCAGCCTGGCCATGAGGGCGTCGCGCGCGGTCTTGGCGAGGATCGACGCCGCCGCGATGGTGAGGCTCTTGGCGTCCCCCTTCACGATCGGCTGCTGCGGAAACGGGAGGCCGCGCAGGGGGCGGCCGTCGACGAGCACGTGCTGAGGCACGGTCGTCAAGCCGGCCACGGCCCGGCGCATGGCCAGCAATCCGGCCCAGTAGATGTTCAGGCGATCGATCTCCTCAACCTCGGCGAAGGCCACGCAGTAGGCGAGGGCGGTCCTCCGGATCTCGGGGGCGAGCCGCTCGCGCTCGCGCGCATCCAGCTTCTTCGAGTCGTCGACGCCGGGCAGCCGCGCGCCGGGCGCGAAGATGACCGCTGCCGCCGCCACCGGGCCGGCGAGCGGGCTCATCCCCGCCTCGTCCACGCCAGCGACGTGCATCGTGCCGCCGTTCCACAGCGCCGTCTCGAACCGCAGCATGGTGCGCAGCCGCTGCCCCTCGGCGCGGTTGGCGCGTCGCCGCCGCGCCACCGCCTCCAGGATGGCCAGGGCCCCGGCGCGCCCGTCGGCACGGAGCGCCGCCTCGATCGAGGCGGGCAGCGGATGTCCCCCCTCGACGTAGCGGTGGCGCAGCTCCGCCAGCGGTTGCTCGGAAGGGGGCGCCGATCGACTGGGCACGGGCGCCAGTTTGCCACCGCGGGCCGGCGAAGTCGTCTCCCGTTTCGTCGCGGGTTCGCGGGCTCGTCTACGGGCGGGACAATGACGCCTCGTACGCTAGTGCACCGCCGTCGAAATAGCGTCACGTTCGGCTGACGATCCGCGCCGGCCACTTCGTTGCTCCTCCTCACAATACCTACGGGTATTCCTCGTCGTCGCGGCTCGCGTCCGGCGCGGCTTGTCGGCCTCGGCGTTGACGCTATTTCGACGGCGGTGCACTAGAGTCTGCAGCGACATGGAGACCTTGATCATCGTCGGTGTTCGAACCCTGGGGCGCGCGCTGGCTCTGCACTTCGCGGCGCAAAAGTGGCGGGTCGTCTGCGCGTCGCGCACGGCCGCCGACGTCGAGCGGCTGGCGAAGGAGGTGGACGCCGCGGGTGGCGAGGGGATTCCCGCCGTGTGCGACCTCACCGATCGCGGCTCTCTGGACGCGCTCGTTCGCGGGATCGATCAGGTGAACCTGTGCATCGCGGCGCAGACCGCGGGCGGGCGCTTCGGCGCGAAGCCGCTCGTCGAGCTCGACGACGAGGAGCTGGAGCGCGGCTTCTCCAGCTACGTCCGAGGAACCTGGAACCTGCTGAAGACGGTCGGCCCGCGCATGCTGGAGCAGGGGCGCGGGACCTTCCTGCAGATCGGAACGTCGTCCGGGGTGCGCACGAAGGAGGGCTTCGCCGCCCTGGGGGCGACCCAGCACGGCCTGCGGGCGCTGGTCCAGGTGGCCGCGCGCGAGTGGCGTAGCCAGGGCGTCCACGTCGCTTATCTGCCCATCGACGGCGCGATCGAGAGCGAGCGGACGCAGGCCTGGCTGGCGAAGAGCGGCCCCGATCGCGCGATTCCCCAGGAAGAGATCGCGCGCGCGTGCGAATACCTGCACCGGCAAGAGCGGCGGGCCTGGACCCACGAGCTGGTGCTGCGTCCCACCGGCACCGACTGGACCGGACCAACCTGAAGGGGCGGCGGAAACCGGGAACTTTTGTCCGAGCGCGGTGTCGATCCCTCCATGCCTGACGCGCCAGTCTCCGCCTCGCGCTCCCTCACCCCGCACCAGTACACCAGCCTGGGCGTGTTCTTCTTGTACTGCGCCTTGCTGGCGATGACGTGGCCGGCGCTGTTCTGGTCGGCTCGGCTCGGCTTGCGGGTCGAACCGGGTCACGTGCAGGGCTTCGTCGGTTACTTTCACAACGCGGATGACGGCTACGTCGTCGTGCCGCTCGAAGGCGATCGAGGGCTGTTTCTCGAGGCCAACGAGCCCCCCGCGACGATCTCGCCGGGAACGCTGATCGAGAAGCGGCGTGGTCAGCTCGCCTTCCGGTTCGATGGCGAGCCGGGAGAATGGCCGTTGCAGCCGTCACACGTCGCGCTGGCCCTGGGGGGGCTGCTGGCGTTCGGCGCGCTGTCGATCCTGGTGGCGCGCTCGCCGTTCGGCGTCGGCGGGCTGCGCGCCTTGGCCTGGCTGGGGGCGCCGGGGCAGGTGGCGTTGCTGGTCCTGCCGGGGGTCGGCACCTTGCTGGTCGGGACCAGCGTGGCGTTCGCGCGCGGTGCGCTCGATCACGTGACGGCAGCCGCCACCTTGGGGACGGTGGCGGTGGCCGGCTTCGCCTGGAACCAGGGTACCTGGCGTCGGGTCCGCGAGCGGCTGGTGCTGTTGCGGGCGCGCCGGCTGGCGGCGCGCGATGGCGTGGTGGCCGACGTGCGCGGCACGGTCCGGCGCGTGGGCCGCGACATGGTCGAGCTGGCGCTCGACGGGGGTGGCACGGCGCAGGCCGACGTCACCGTCTGCGAACGGCTGGGACTGGGGGCCCTTCCCCACGCGCCGCTGGCCGTCGGCGATCACATCGAGGTCATCGGCGCACCGACCGAGATCGTCGATCAGACCGGCGAGCATCTGGCGCGCGAGGGGGCGCTGGCGCGCCGGCTGCTGCCGCTGGGGCGCCGCCCGTTGCTGATCGTCGCGGCCCGCTGACCCTCAGCGGGCGGTGCGAAGCGCGGTCACCCGGAAGCCGAGCGCGCCCACCAGGGTGCCGGCCACGCCGACCACGAAGAACAGCGTGGCGGGGGGCATCCGTTCGATCATCAGGCCGGCCAGCCCCGCCGAGATCCCCGTCATGCCGAACACCGTCACGTTCACCAGCGCGAACAGGCGGCCGTGCAGGGGGCCGGGCAGCGCCCGCTGCATCAGCACCGTGCGCGGGATGATGATCAGCGGAATGACGAACGCGTGGACGAACAGCGCCACCTTGATCTGCGGAAGCGCATGACAAAAGAAGAACGGAATGCAGGTGAGCCCATCGAGCATGATGCCGATCAGGATGAGCCGCCCCTTGGGGATGCGTCGCGCGGCCAGCCACGCCGCGCCCGTCCCGCAGGTCAGGCCCACGAAGAAGAAGGTCATCGCGCTCATGTAGCCGTCGGGGCCGAGGCGCAGGGTCTCCTTCACCAGCACCGGGGTGGCGATGTAGCCCGGCCCCATGATGAACAGATTGTCGAGCGCCGTAAGCGCCAGCAGCGGACGCAAGATCGGGGACGAGAACACGGCCCGCACGACGGCCCCCGTCTCGGTCAGGATGGCGCGGATGGTGAGCGGCGGCAGCTTCCGCGTGGCCGCCGCGTGGGACTGACGGCGCCCCCGGCGGGGCAGGGCCAGCAGGCAGAGCGCCGAAAACAAAAAAGTCACCGCGTCGACGGTGAACAAATGCACGAAGCCGAACAGCTTCGTCGCCGGCTGCCCCAGCACGGGCCCCCCCACGAACGCCAGCTGCTCGGAGAATTGAAACACCGCCACCGCGGTGGCCAGCTGCGCCGACGGCGTGATCTCGGGAATCAACGCCTTGATTGCGGGGTTGAAGAAGGTCGTGCCCGTCGCCAGCGCCAGCAACAACAGCCCGAGGATGGGCGCGCTCAGGTGGTGGGTGGCGGCCAGCACCGGGATGGCGCCCACGGCGAGAAATCGGATCGCGTCGGCGCCGATCATCATCAGGCGCCGGTCGTGCCGATCGACGATGGCGCCGGCGAACAGCCCCAGCACCAGCGCTGGCGCGAAGTTCATGCCGACCAGCCACCCCGTCAGCGACTTCGAGCCAGTCAGATCCAGCACCAGCCAGACGATGCCGACCAGGTACAGCGAATCGCCCAGGTGGGAGATGATCTGCCCCAACCACAGCAGCACGAGAGCGCGTCGCCAGTGTGGCCGCTGCTTGATCGTGGCGGCGGCGTGATCGGTGTCAACCGCGATGGGAACGGATGAGTCGGTGGTCACGCGCGGCGATCCCTATGGCATAGTGCCGGACACCATCGTGACCATGCGCCGTTCATCCCGGATCCCTCGCCCAGGTTTCTCGACGGTCTTCTTCTCCACCGTCTTCTTCTCGACCGTCTTCGTGGCGGGCCTCGCCGCCCTGCTGCTGTCGTCGCAGGTCCAGGCCGCCCCCGCGGCGAGCCCACGCCTCGACGTTCACACGTGGGAGCTGGAGAACGGGCTGAAGGTCTTGTTCCTGGCGAATCACGAGGCCCCCGTCGCGACGGTGCAGATTTTCTACCACGTCGGTTCCAAGGACGAACACGTCGGCAACCGCGGCGTGGCCCACATGTTCGAGCACCTGATGTTCAAGGGGAGCGAGCACGTCCCGCCCGAGGCCCACGCGCGCCTGCTGAAGGAGGTGGGCGGGCAGGTCAACGCCTTCACCACCGAGGACGTCACCGCTTTTCACGAGACGGTCCCGCCGTCATACGTCGATTTCGCGATCCGCCTGGAGGCGGAGCGGATGCGGGGGCTGCGGCTGTTCCCCGCCACCGTCGACTCGGAGCGCAAGGTTGTCGAGGAAGAGAAGCGCCTGCGCATCGACAACAATCCGATCGGCCAGGCCCTGGAGCGGTTCCGGGCGCTGGCGTACACGAAGCATCCTTATCAGTGGACGGCGGCCGGGGTCATCGCCGACCTCGAGAAGGTCACCCCCGCCGACTGCCAGGCGTTCTATGACCTCTACTACCGGCCCAACAACGCCACGCTCATCGTGGTGGGCGATCTGGACGAGGCGGCGGTGCGCAAGTCGGTCGCCGAACACTTCGGCGCGATGGCGCGCGGCGCGGCCCCGCCGCGCGCCTATCCCGAGGAGCCGCCGCAGACGGCCGAGCGCGACGCCACGCTGTCGCTGAACGTCGCGCTGCCGGTGCTGGTGGGCGGTTACCACATCCCGGCGGCGCGCGACGCGGACGTGCCGGCGCTGCAGGTGCTGGCGACCATTCTTTCGGCGGGCGAATCGTCGCGCATGTACCGCCGGCTGGTCCGTCAGGATCAGCTCGCGGTCGCCGCGGGCGGCTTCGCCGAGGTGATGGAGCAGTCGGGGCTGTTCCTCGTCTACGCCGCGCACTTGCCCGATCGCGATCAAAACAAGGTCCGCGCGACCTTGCTGGCCGAGGTGGCGCGCGTCCGCTCGACGCCCGTCGAGGCGGCCGAGCTGGCCAAGGCCAAGAACCAGCTGTCGGCTGGCTACATCTTCGGTCTCGAGTCGGTCGACGGCGTGGCGCGCGAGCTGGGCCTGGCCGAACTGGTCGAGGGGGACTGGCACCGGTTCCTCGACGCCTCCGCGCGCTACGACAAGGTCACCGCCGCCGACGTGAAGCGGGTGGCGGCGAAGTATCTGATTGATTCGAACCTCACCTTCGTGACGTTGAAACCTTTGCCGCCCCCTTCGGCGTCGCCGCAAGGAGCGGGAAAATGAGCGCCCGACGCGCAACGATCCTCCGCGGCGTCGCCCTGGCGTCGCTGGGCTTCTCCGTCACCTGCGCGCATGCGCCCGCGCCCGCACCGGCGCCCGGCGCCAGGCCGGTCGTGGTGGTCACCGGAGCGGGGGGCGCGTCGGGGCCCACCGCGAAGGTGGTCGAGGCCGCGCCGCTCGACCTCTCGTTCTGGGAGGGGCGCAAGGATCTCATCGTCGCGCCGCCGCCGCCCATCCCCACCGAGCTGCCGCTGCCGCACGTCGCCCGCTGGAAGTTGCCCAACGGGCTCGACGTGGTGGCCGTTCCGCGCACCGGCTTGCCCATCGTCAGCTTCACCTTGGCGATCAAGGCGGGCGCGTACGACGAGCAGAAGGATCGCACGCAGGGCGTGGCGGACTTCACGGCCGGCATGCTGCGCCACGGGGCGGGCAAGCGGACGGCGGAGCAGATCGCCGACACCATCGACGCCGTGGGGGGCGTGCTCGATGCGGCCTCGGACGCGGAGAGCACAGTGGTGAGCTGCTCGGCGCTGGCCACGCGGGTCGACACCTGCCTGTCGTTGCTGGCCGACGTCCTGTTGCGCCCCACTTTTCCCGAGGGGGAGATGGGGCAGATCCGCGATCAGATGCTGGCGTCGCTGGCGGGGCGCGACGACGATCCGCACCAGCTGGCCGGCGAGCACTTCGACAATCTGCTGTTCGGCGAGGGGCACCCCGACGGCTGGGTGTTGACGCCCGAGCACGTTCGCGGCATCACGCGCGACAAGGTGGTCGCCTTCTGGAAGGCGTTCTATCGCCCCAACAACGCCATCCTGGCGGTGGCCGGCGCCATCGATCCGGCGGTGATGAAGACCAGGCTGGCGCGCGCGTTCGGCGCCTGGTCGGCGGCGGCGATTCCGCCGCGCCCTACGTTCGAGATCCCCGCCGCGCACGGGACGCGGGTGATCCTCGTCGACAAGCCCGAGCTGTCACAGGCGACGTTGATGTTCGGGCATGCGGGCATCCGCCACGCCGATCCCGACTGGTACGCCGTGACCCTGGTGAACTACGTCCTCGGCGGCTCGGACTTCTCTTCGCGCCTCATGCAGGAGGTTCGCTCCAAGCGCGGGCTGACCTACGGGATCGGCTCGACGTTCGGGGCGTCGCTGTATCCCGGCGCCTTTCGCATCTCGGCGTCGACCCGCAACGAGACGGCCGGTGAGGCGCTGGCGGTGACCATCGGCGAGCTGCGCAAGATGAAGGCCGCCGGACCGACTGCGCTCGAGCTCGAGAAGGCGAAGGGTTACTACGCCGGCAGCACGCCGTTCACCCTGGAGAGCGCCTCCGGCCTGGCGCGCGCGCTGGTGGGCGCCGATCTGCATGGGCTGGGTATCGCCTACGTGCGCGAGCTGGCGCTGCGCTTGGCGGCGGTCGATGTCGCCGCCGCCGACGCTGCCGCGAAGAAGTGGCTCGACCCCGAGGATCTCGCGATCGCCATCGTGGGACGCGCCGACGTCATCGCCCCTCAGCTGAAGAAGGCCGGGCTGTCGTTCGAGCGGATCGACTCCCACGCGCCGATCAGCGCGCTGGCTCGACATCCGCAGGCAGCGGCACCGAAGTAACGCCCGCGACGATCGGTGCCGTCGCGGGGGCCACCCCGCGCAGCACCACCAGGCGCGTGACGACCGCCAGCAGCAGGCCCGACACGACGTCCGCCACGAAGTGCTGCTTCGTCGTCAACGTCGACAGCGCCAGCAGCGCCGCCATGACGATCAAGATCCGGCCCAGGCGGCGGTTTT
Source organism: Polyangia bacterium (assembly GCA_036500205.1). Taxonomy (GTDB): domain Bacteria; phylum Myxococcota_A; class Polyangia; order Fen-1088; family Fen-1088; genus DASYCK01. Next base: position 33,312 of record DASYCK010000092.1, read on the forward strand.
CGTGGTGGACGATGAGCGCCAGCGACCAGGTGTGGGCCACGTGCAGCGAGGGAAACACGTTGCCCGGCGGATCCACCGCCTGCACCCAGGCCATGAACGCGTACGAGACATTGCGAAACGGCGGATGCAGCAGGGGGCGGGGATACTCCGCGGGGATGAAGCGGTGACAGACCAACCCGACGAGCAGGATCGCCCCCACGCCGACGAGACCGCGATTGAAGTGCGCGCGGGTTCGAAAGCTGGCCATCGAGATGAGGAAGATGGCCCCGTAGATCGGGAGGTACAGCCAGGCGCTGGCGGGCAGGAAGGGGATGGCGTCATCGAGGCGGGTCCGCAGCAGCTCGGTCGAGCGCGCGAATTGCGCGTGACCGACGGCGAAGTAGACGAGCGATTGCATCAGCCCCGCGCCGAGGCCGGTCGTCCACTTGTAGAGCGTGAAGCGCGAACCCTCCGAGCTCACCCCGCGAAGGTAGCCGGAGGCCGGCGTCAACCGCGTGACGTCACGGTGCCAATTGCGAACTTCAGATAGCGTCCCTCGGGGAAGAACGACGCGACGGGATGATCGGGACCCGCCCCATGAACCTCGGTGAGCGCGAAGTGACGGCCGGCGTCGTTCACGCCTTCGTCGACGGTGCGCAGGAAGGTCGCCTCGTCGACGTGGCTGGAGCACGAGGCGGCGCAGAACGTGCCGCCCGGCGCGATGACGGCGGCGCACATCCGGTGCAGGCGCCGGTAGGCGTTCACCGCGGCCGGCAGCGAGCGTCGGTTGGGCGCGAAGCTCGGCGGGTCCGAGATGACGACGTCCCAGACCCGTCGTGCCCGAGCCGCCTCGGCGAGGAACGCGAACACGTCCGCCACCACGAGCTCGTGGGCGTCGAGCGACAGCCCGTTGCGCGTGAAGTTTCGTCTCGCCGAGGCGATGGCGCCCGCCGCGACGTCGACCGTCGTGGTGGCGCGGGCTCCGCCCAGCGCCGCGTACGAGGAGAACCCGCCCGTGTAGCCGAACAGGTTCAGCACCCGCCGGTCGCGCGCCAGCGCCCGCACCCGCGCGCGATTGTCCCGCTGATCGAGGAAGAGCCCGCCTTTCTGACCGCGAACGACGTCGACGCCGAAGCGGACGCCATTTTCGAGGACCTCGAGCTCGTCGTGCGGCAGAGCGCCTGCGAGCACCACCTCCGGAGCAGGGGCGCCGCCGTCCGGAGCGACCCCGGTCCGCGCGCCACGGTGGCGCTCGACCAGCGTGGACAGGTCAAGCGGTGCGCCCACCTCGAGGATGATCGGGGCGAGGTCCCGGTAGAACGCGCGCGCGCCGGGGCCATCGAAGCGGACGGCGCCGACGTGCGCGTAGACGTCGAGGTGCATTCCGGGCAGCAGATCCGCTTCGCCGTTGACCCAGCGAAACGCGTTGGTGCGCGCGCGGTCGAGAAATTCCAGCCGGCGCGCCAGCGCGGCGCCGAGCCGCGACCGGACCAGCTCGGTCAGCACGTCGGTGGCCGCGGTCGTCAACATCCGCACCGCGATGGGGCTGGTCCGGCTCCAGAACCCGCGGCCCAGGGCGCGTCCGTCGCTGGTCGTGATCAGCACGATCGCGCCGTCGGGCAGCTCGATCCCCGGCTCGAGGGCGTCGCGAAACAGCCACGGTTGCCCGCCGTGGATCGCCTTCGCCAGGTTCTTGCGCAGGCGGATCCGGGAGAGACCCGAGGGTCGCGTCGGTGCGTGCGGCGCAGCGGCGGCGGGCGACTGGGGCTCCGTGCCGTTCGGCTTCCGGCGTGCCACGGCCTGACGAGGCCGCTTCAGAGCGGCGACTTCTCGGGCGGACGATCGGCGATGGGGACGTGACGGGCCAAGGTCGGCCGCTCCAGCGTCGAGGCGATCTTGGCGCTGGCCAGCACGCGCCGACCCGACGGAAACGCGATCTCCATCTTGCCCGGGCCGGGAGCGCCCGTGACGACGCCGATCCCGAACTTCGGATGCGACACCCGCTCGGCCGTCGCGTACGAATCGCTCGGGCTGTACGGCCGGGGCGGCTTGTTGGGATCGAACGCGGGCAGCGGCAACGACGCGGGCTCTTCCGCCGCGCGGGTGCGGGCGACCCGTTTCGTACCGGTGCGCGTGCCGCTCTCGGCGGCGACCGCCGCGGCCGCGACGCTGGCCGTCGTCCGGTACAGGTGCTGGCCGTTGCAGCGCTTGCACACGACCTTGGCGATGCGGCTGCCCACCTTCGCCATGACCACGTGCCAAACTTCCCCGCATTTGCCGCAGAGCGCTTCGATGTCTTCGCCGACGGCCTGCGTTGCCATGACCGGTAAAACTACTCGCGCGCGCGACGGCGAACAAGGGTCGTTTGTGCCGATCTTCGTCGGAAGAAGCCGCGCGTTTCCCTTGATCTTCACACCAAACAGTGATCCGCGCGCGCGATGACGCGCGTGACCGTTTCGGGTGGGGCGGAGGCACCACGGGATGCGAAGATGCGGCATGACGTCGATCCTCGGCGATATGTCGCCCGCGACGTTTCTGCGCGACCACTGGCAGAAGCGGCCGCTGCTCGTCCGGCAGGCCATCCCCGGATTCCGCGGGATCATCTCGCCCGACGCGTTCTTGAAGCTGGCGACCCGCGGCGACGCAAGGTCGCGGCTGGTGATTCAGCATCCGCGGCGGCGCGGGCGGGGGAGGTGGGAGCGGCACGACGGTCCGTTCGGGGGGCTCGACCGCGGCATGTTGCCGGCGAGCCACTGGACCCTGCTGGTGAACGGGCTGGAGAGCCTGGTGCAGGGAGGCTGGGAGATCCTGAACGCCTTCGCGTTCATTCCGGCCGCGCGGATCGACGATCTGATGGTCAGCTACGCGACGAACGGCGGCTCGGTGGGGCCGCACGACGATCTGTACGACGTGTTCCTGCTGCAGGGGCCGGGGCGGCGCCGCTGGCAGGTGAGCACGCAAGCCGACCGCTCGCTCGATCCCGACGCCGCCATCGAGGTGCTGAAGGACTTCGTCCCCGAGGAAGAATGGCTGCTGGAGCCGGGCGACATGCTGTACCTGCCGCCCGGCGTGGCGCACTTTGGCGTCGCCGAGGGGGCCTGCTTCACCTACTCGATCGGGTTTCTCGCGCCGACCCGCGCCGAATTGGTCGAGAGCTTCCTCGGCTACCTGGGCGCGGCGCGGGCGACCGAGGTCGATCCCGACGCGCGCTACGAAGATCCCGATCTGAAGCTGCAGCGCGAACCGCTCGACGTGAGCGACGCGATGGTGGAGCGGGTCGCCGCGGCGATCGGAGAGGTGGCGTGGGACGCGGCGGACGTGGGCGACTTCCTGGGGCGCTTCCTCACGCGGCCGAGGCCACGCGCGCTGTTTGGGAGGCCGGCGCGGCCGATGACGATGACGGAGCTGGCCCGTCGGTTGCGGGCGAGGCGTGGGCAGTTGAGCCTGGCGCTCGCCACGCGCGGTCTGCTGCGCCAGGGTTGGCTGTACGTGAACGGCGAGGCGTACGCGCCCCGGCGGCAGGCGCTCGCCCTGTTACGCCGGCTGTTCCGACAGCGGACATTGCCCTTGCCTGTTGCGGCCGACGAGCGCACGCTCGGTTTTCTTCACGAATGGTACGCGGCCGGCTACCTCGAGGTCCGATAGCGCCGTGGGCGCCGTCATTTTTCCTGAGCCGACAGCGCGCGCCGCACCATGTTGGCGGGCACCTGCGGCTCCGGCACGAAGTGCCGCGCGCGTGCTTTCTTGGCGCGCGGTACGTCGACGTCGGGAGCGTCGAACCAGGCGCGCACATCGTCGTCCAGCCCCACGCCATGCATGAAGTTGTACAGCGCCTTGCGCAGTCCGGCGCCCAGCCGGTCGTGATCGCAGTCGGTCGGATCGACGAACGGCAGTTCGTTGCGCGCGAAGGCGGACGTGGGCTTCACGGCGGGCAGGCGCGCCAGACGGATGCCGAACAGCTCGGGACGCTGCCCGATGGGGCTGTGGGCCGTGGCCGCGAAGCGGTGCCAGAAGCCCGACTGGATGCACCCCTCGGCGAACAGCTGCCGCACCCGCTCCAGCGAATCGATGGTCTCCTGCTCGGTCTCGGTGGGGAAGCCGTACATGAGGTAGGCGTGTACCAGCACGCCCGCGTCGCTGAAGGCGCGCGCCACCCGCGCCACCTGGGCCACGGTGACCCCCTTCTTCATCAGGTTCAGCAGGCGATCCGACGCCACCTCGAGGCCGCCGCTGACCGCCACGCAGCCCGACCGCGCCAGCACGTCGACGAGCGCGGGCGTGAAGCTCTTCTCGAAACGGATGTTGCCCCACCAGGTGATGGAGACCTGGCGCGCGATCAGCCGCTCGGCGATGGCCCGCAGCGCCGCGGGGGGGGCCGCCTCGTCGACGAAGTGAAATCCGGTCTGACCGGTCTCGCGGATCAGCGCCTCGATGCGATCGACGGTGACGTCGGCCGACGCGGTCTCGAAGCGGGCGATGTAGTCGAGCGAGACGTCGCAGAACGTGCACTTCTTCCAGTAGCAGCCGCGCGCCACCGTCAGCTTGTTCCAGCGCCCGTCGGCCCACAGCCGGTGCATGGGGTTGAGCATCTCGAACAGCGACACGTAGCGGTCGAGAGGGAGGCCGTCGTAGGTCGGCGTTCCCGTGTCGCGGTGATGCAGGTCCGTCAGCTCGGTGGTGGTCTTGAACACCACGCGCCCGCGTTCGCGCACGAAGGTACGGAAGAGCGGCCGGGCGGGATCCTGCAGGTGGGCCAGCAGCGCCAGCAGCGGCCGCTCGCCGTCGTCGAGGGTGATGAAGTCGCAGGCATCGAACACGCGCGGGTCGCCCAGTTCGCGTAGCTCCGTGTTCACGTAGCCGCCGCCGAGGACGATCTTCGTTCGAGGACGCTCGGCCTTCACGATGCGGGCGATGCGCAGCGCCCCGTAGACGTTGCCGGGGAACGGCAGGGTCAACCCGACCAGCTCAGGCTCGCGGGCGCGCACCCATTCGCGGGTCAGCTCGTCGAGCAGCGCGTCCACCAAGGTGGGCGGCTCGGCGAGCGCGTCGGCGAGCGCATCGAAGGTCGCGGCGCTCGACGCCAGCTTCTCGCCGTAGCGCGACAGCTCGAAGCGCGCATCGATGCCGTCGCGAACGACGTCGGCCAGATCGTCGATGAACAGGCTGGCCAGATGACGGGCCCGGTCGGTGGTCCCCAGCTCGCCGAACGCCCAGGCCTGCGGATCGTCTCCATCGCCGTCGGCCGCGCCCTCGGCCAGCGAAGCGAACCGGGGCCCCTCGGGAAGGAACGTCCGCCCGACGATACGCATGGCCAGGGTGGGATCCCGCCCCTGCAGAAAGCCGAGCACCGGCTCGACGAGTGCCAGGTAGCGGTCGGCGTGCGCGAGGAAGTGCGCCACCGACGCCGGCATGTCCGGGCCCGCGCTGCGGCGGCGCCCCCGTTTGCCCAGACGCTCCGCCACCGACGTCAGCTGCTGGCGCACGGCCTGCAATCCACCGCGCGAGAACAGACGCAGGAACAGCTCGATGGAAAAATCGGCCTGCTCCACCGTGGTCCCGGCCGTCGCGTGCGCGCGCAGGCATCCCGTCAGATACGCCGTCGCGGGGTAGGGCGTATTCAGTTGCGTCATCGGCGGCGTGACGAGGAGGATCCGCATGCGGAGCCCCAGCATACGCGGATCGCGCCGTTTCGGCCCTTTGCCGTCATTTGGCGCGCGGCGGTCGTTCTTTGGACGGCGGGCGTTTTTACCGATATCAACGGATACGATGCGGGGCGCGGCTCTGGTCGGCGTGGTCGTCGCCTGTGGGGGCGTCGCGGCGGCGGCGTGGCTGGTGAACCGCTCGCACGCCGGCAACGAAGGGCGGCGCCTGCGGGCGGAGCTGGCAGCCAGCCTGGAGCGGGGCGCCCTGGCGGATCTGAGCCGTGCGCAGGCGCTCGGCCGCCGCCTGGCCATCTCCGACCCCCGTGATCGCGAGGCGGCGGCGGCGCTGGCGTTCACGGACGCGCAGCTCGCCGTCGAGTACGGGGTCGACTCCCGTCGCGAGGTCGAGGAGATGCTGGGACGCGTTTCCGCGACGCTGGCGGCCGGTGACCCGGTGTCGGTGATGGCGCGGGCGGCGCGCGCGCTGCTGTTGATCCGGACGGGAGATCGCGCGGAGGCCATACGCGTCGCGACGTCTGCGGCCGAGGCGGCCCCCGATGCGCCCGCGCCACTTTACGCGCTGGGACGCGCGCGCGCGCTGGCGGGCGACCCGTCGGCCGCCGGGCGCGCGTTCGAGGCCGCGATCGTGGGGACGCCCACCTTCTTCGCGGCGCGGGTCGCCTGGGCGGAGACGCGCCTCGATCTCGGCGACGCGCGGACCGCGGACACGACCTTGGCCGCGCTGATCGACATGGCGTCCCTGGAGTCCGCCCCGGCGCAGAAGGCGGATCTGCGTACGCGTCTGCTGCTCGACGAAGCGGAACAGGCGTTGGGGACCGCGGCCCCTGCCCCACCCGCCGGGGCCTGCGTGGAAGGGCGCTGGCCGCCGCCCGCCATCACGGCCGCCTGCTTTCTGGCCCGCGCCGAACGGGCGCGTCGCGCCGGCGCGCGCGAAGAGGCGCGGGCGGGGGCGGAGGCGGCCGCCCGCGTGGTCCCCGACGAGCCACGCCTGCTGGCGCGGATCGCGCTGGCGCTGGCGCAGCTCGGCGCGATCGACCACGCGGCGGCGCTGGTGGCGCGCGCGGGGCACCTGTCCGCGCCGGAGATGCCCGCGCTCGCCTGGGCCCGCGCGGCCGTGGCCCTGGGTCGCGGCGCGGTTGGAAAGTCACCGCCCGGTCCTCGTCCCGCCGATCAGGAGACCGCGGTGCTGAGCGCCCGCATCGCGCTGAGCGCGGGGGGGCCCAGCGCCGTCGGACCCGCGCTGGCGATGCTCGCCGATGCGCCGCCGACGCGCGACGCCGAGCTGCGCATTCTCCTCGGTGGCGACAGCGCCCCGGGCGATCCGCTGCGCGCTTACGTCGATGGGCTCCACGCCCAGCTCGACGGCGATCTCGCCCGCGCCGCCGATCGTTTCGCCCACGCGCTGTCGGGCCACGGTGACGCCTGCCGCGCGGCGGGTGAGTACATCGCCGCGACGCGGGCGCTCAAGCGCCGGGTCGAGCCCACCATTTTCGCCCCGCTGCGCGCCGAGAACGCCGGTTGCGTGAACCTCGCCGGGCGCTGAAGGGCCCGGCCTATTCGTCGACCGGGGGTGTCACCGCTTCGGCGACCTCGCCGTGCTCGGGGCCGTGCTCGGTCCCTTCCCCGTCCTCGCGATCCTTGCCGAAGTCGGTCCAGCGGCTGCTCTCTTCGCGCACGTCGACGTGGACGAAGCGCGAGACCGGGTAGTACCCGATACCGCCCACGCCCATCGACGCCGCCATGTCGCGCACCATCAGCGGCGTCATGCCGGGGATGCGGATGTCCGCGGCCATGCCGCGGGTGTGGTAGCTGAGCTTGGCGATGGAGAACATCGGCGCGCGGAAGCCGGAGATCAGGATGATCTTCTGCCGGGTCCGCTGGGAGATCCGGTACAGCAGATCGATGAGCCGCGGATCGATGGGGGTCTCCGCGCCCGTGCGCAGGCAGCGCATGAGATGCCGGAACTGCCGGTAGCCGTCGGGATCGATCTCGCCCGTGTTGAGGTTGACGGCCACGGTCGCCGCCTCGCCGGTGTTGGCGGACTCGACCACGAAGGTCCCTATCGGGCCGGGGGCCACGCGCGTCGCGCGCGCGTTCTCCGAGGCGTCGACGATGGGACCGACGTCGACGGCCGCCTGTGCGACGCCTCGACTGCCGGGGTGCAGCGCGATGCTGTCCACGGCGGCCACCATCGCGTGCACGCGGTGTTGCAGCGCGCCGATCGCGTCGCTCATCCTCCACGAGCCGCGCGCCAGCACGACGGTGGCGGCCACCAGCGCGAGCACTGCGATCGACACGACGGCAGGCAGCTTGCGCGGCAGCGAGATGGTGCGGATGGGGCGATCGGGATCGCCCGCGATCATGATCCGCAGCGGGGCGTGGCGCGTCTTGCCCTGCTGCTTCAGAATCCGGTCGAGGTCGAGCGTCGGGTCGGAGGGCGACGACCGATGAGACATGGCCGTTACGCCGCGGAGCTGAAGGAGTGGGCTTCCTCGGACGCGGCCACCGGGGCCTCCCGCTCCTTGCCCTCTACTTCGGCCTCGGCCTCGGTGGTGGCCGGTTGGGTGGCCGCTTCGGACTTGCCCATGCGGCTCGTCCCTCGGAACACGCCACCGGTCTCGATGCGCATGCTCTGCGCGTCGATGTCGCCCTCGACCTTTCCCTTGGCGAGGATCTCGAGATGGCCGGAACAGACCACGTCCCCTTGGATCCGTCCGGCGACGACGATGTCGCAGCCGCTCACGCAGCCGCGCACGACGCCGCTCTCGCCGATCACCACGGCGGCGCGCGACGTCACCGAGCCTTCGATGGTGCCGTCGATGCGAAAGGCGCCGTCGGCGCTCAGGTCTCCGCGGATCGTGCAGGATTTTCCCAGGATGTTTTCGATCGTGTCCCGCCTGGTGCCGCTGTTTTCAGGTTTCGATCGCCACGCCATGGGAGCCTCCCGCTTCCTCAAATCGGAGAAGCGTCCGGGAAACTTGATGAAGGAGTCACGGTCGGCGGACGATCTGTCGAAATTGTTCGTTTCGTTTTGATCCTTTTGATCCTTCGATGGGGGGTCAGGGCACTAATGATCACGATGATCGCGACCGAACCCGTATCCGTCAGTTCGGACCGACGACGCGGCTCGCGGATCCCGCTCGGGCTTCCGGTGACGCTCCACATGGCGGGGCGGCCACGACGGCTCACCGTGGAGATCGTCGACCTGTCGGCCCATGGCGTACGTCTGCTCGCACCAGATGACACCTTTCGCGTGGGGGAGCGGGGTTCCCTACATTTCGTGCTCTCGGGAGGTCGCGCCTGTGCCGCGGGTGGTCACGTCCTGCGCGTCGATCAGTCGGGCGGCGTGGTCCTCGCCCTAGACGAGGCGAACAAGGCGTTCCTCGATTTTCTCGCCGCGCTCACCTCGCTTTCGGCGGCCTGACGACGGCGCGTCGGGGAGCGCCTTTCACGTTCAATGCTCGCCGTCGCTCTCCTCCATCTTCCGGATGACGGTGGCGATCGTCGCGGCGTCGAGCCTGGCTCGCCTCATCAAGGCGGTGGCTCGCTCGAAGTCGTCGGCGTCCACGGCGTCGAAGAACTCGTCTACCTTGTCGATCGCCGCCAGCTGTTCGAGCACCAAGGTGCCCTCGAAGTCCGTGTCGTCCATCGACTCCCTCGAAACTGGCGCTGAGCGAAACATCGGCGCGGGCCCTACACCCGTTCGATCTCGACATCATCGGCGTGAGCCGCGAGCGCCTCGAGATCACCCGGATCCGACGTCAGCACGGTTCCTCCTGGTTCGGCGCTCGCCACGACCAGCGCGTCAACGGCCGAGCCGCGGCGAGCGAGACGTCGCAGCAGAGCTGCCCGTCGAGCGAGGGACTCGGGAACGGCTTCTACAATTTCACACGTCTTGAGGAACCGGTTTTCGTTTGCATCTCGACCGGCGTGCCCTTGAAGGCATTCGGTCAGGACAATCGCGGGGACCCTGGGGGGCCACAGGCCCTCCTCGCGAAAGGCCAGAATCAACGCGAGGGCGTCCCGCGAACGCTCTGCAAGCCGGCTGACTCCACCTGAATCGAGGATGAGCAGGGGCGCTCTCCTAGCCGGCCTTGCGGTGCGCGCGCGCGACAATCCGTCGCGCGACGGCCGCAGCATGAGCGCGCTGTGGCGTCGTGGTCCCCCCCACCTGGGCAGCCAGCTCGGCCGTATATTTCTTGCTCGCGCTCACCAGCTCTCGTCGCCTCACCTCGGCCCGAACGGCCTCTTGGAGGAGCTCGGAAGCCGGCAGCTTGCGGTCCTTTATGGCCGCATACAGATCGTCGGGCAGATAGACTTGCATCCGTGGCATACGCCTGAGTGTACGCCCATCAATCGTCGGAGCAAACGGCGACTCGGAGCACCCAGGAGCCGATGGTCGCCCAGCAGTCCTCGTCCGAGCAAGACATTCCCTTCGCCCTGCTGCGCCCGCCCCGTCACCTTGACAGGCGGCTTCCGGCTCGCGTAGGAAGGCCGTTTCCGTTCGCTGACAACTGAATCGACGCTTTGGGTGCCCATTCGGGCGTAACAGGGAAGCCGGTGAGAAACCGGCGCGGTCCCGCCACTGTAAGTGACGCACCAACGGCCCTCGCATCCCACTCGCTGCCACGCAGCGGGGAAGGGGAGGGACACGAGTCACGAGCCAGGAGACCTACCCACGGCAAAGCTTTCTGACCTTCGCGGCAGACGAAGGGGCGATCTGTCCGACCAGGACAGGTTCAACCCCTCGTTTTCGCGGAGCGAGGGGTTTTTTGATGCCGTTCCTGAAAGCAACGGCCCCGTGCGCAGGACGCGGGGCCGACGCTTCCACATTTCGCTCGCCGCGCGCCCGTTCGCGAACCACCTCGCGTGGAAGAGCGGCGCTCTATCTGGCGATCTGTCTGTGGCCCTGCGCGGCGCGCGCGATCTCGGCTCCCGATGCCGGCTCGAAGGGCGCGCCCCCGGGGGACGATCGTCACGACGAGGAAGCGAGCGTCGACGCAGCTGTCGACGCCGATGTGAGCCAGTCGGACGCCTCTGGAGATGCCGACGTCACGCCGGGGTTGCCCCCGGTTGCGCCGGGACAGCCCCCAGTCGCGCCGCCGCCACCCGCACCCGTCGCGGTCGCGCAGGCCGTCGGTGCCAGCGCCGCCACGACCCGCGGCGAATCGGTCGTCAGGACGTCGCGAACGTCGCTGGGCGCCGCGCGCGAGGACGTCGCCGCCACGTCGTCGGTGCTTTTCCCCGCCGAGAGCCCACGCGCCCGCGACGATCTCGGCTCGCTGCTGCTCGAAGTCCCGGGCGCGAACGTGACCCGCCAGGGGGGGCTCGGCGCGCTCACCACGGTGTCGCTGCGCGGGTCGAACCCCGATGAGGTTCGCATCTACATCGACGGCATTCCGTTGAACCAGGCCGTCGGCGGCGCCGTCGATCTCTCCACGTTGCCACTCGGTGACGTCGAGCGGGTCGAGGTCTACCGCGGGTCGACGCCGATCGCGTTCGGCGAATCGGCGCTGGGCGGCGTGATCTCGATTGCCACCAAGACGCCGGGCGGGCCGACCTGGGTGGCGGCGCGTGCGGGCATGGGCTCGTTCCAGACCCTAACGGGCGACGCGCAGGCCGGCGGCTCGGCCGGTCCGCTGCGCATCTACGTCGGCCTACACGCGCTGAGAAGCGAGGGCGACTTCCCCGACGCCCCGCCCGCCGTCGCGCAGGGATACCAACCCTCCACGCGCGAGAACGCCGATCTGTCCCAGCTCGACGGCGTGGCACGCGCCGCCCTTTCGTTGCCGGGACGCCGCGAGCTGCGGCTCGGTGTTCTGGGACTGTGGCGCGATCAGGGGTTGCCCGCGCCCAACATTTACCGGGCCACCACGGCCCGCGCCAACGCGGCGCGCGCCCTGGCGCACCTCGACTACGAATCGCGAGACGATCTCGGCGAGAACAGCCGGCTGCGCCTGATCGCCTTCGCGTCGGGGACGCGCGACGAGTTCTCCGATCCCAATCACGAGATCGTCGGCGTCCCCACCGCCACCCATGATCTGACGGGCGCCGTTGGCGTGACGGCCAGCGCCGAGAAGTCGCTCGGCGCGTGGGGGAGGCTGACCACGCTCGCCGAAGGGCGCGCCGAGGACTACGTTCCCCACAACGACTTCGATCCAGTGATGCCGGTCGGTCACGCCGCCAACCGTCTGTCGGGCTCGGTCGGGGCCGAGCTGGACGTGCACATCGCGCCCGCGCATCTGGACGTGATCCCGTCCGCGCGTCTCGAGGCGTCGCGCGACGTGCGAACCGGCCGTGACCTGCTGTTTGGGACCCAGCTGCCGCCCAGCGCCCCCATCGAGCGTTTGCTTCCCATCTTGCGCCTGGGGGTGCTGCGCCCCCTGACCGACACCGTCACCGTGCGCGCCAACGTGGGACGGTACGCGCGGCTCCCCTCGTTCCTCGAGCTCTACGGCTACAACAGCGGCGTGCTGGGCAACCCGCAGCTGTCGCCCGAGCACGGGGTGAACGCCGACGTCGGGGTGGCGGTGGCGCGGCGCGGGCAGACGACGGAATGGACCGCGGCGGTGACGGCCTTCGGCGCGCGCGCCGACGATCTGATCGAGTGGCGCCCCACCGCGACGCAGACGCGCGCCGAGAACATCGCCAGCGCCCGCATCTGGGGTGTCGAGACGGAATCGCGCCTGCGCGGTCGTCACCTGTCGCTCGCCGCGCAGGCGACCTTGACCGACGCCCGCGACGAGAGCGACATCCTGGCCAGCCGCGGGCAGCAGCTGGTGTTTCATCCGCGCTACCGCGGCTACGCCCGCGTCGAATGGCGGCAGCCGATCCCGCGAACGGCGCTCACGGTGGCCGCTTACGCCGACGTCGACGGCACGGCGGGCAACAACCGCGCCCCGCGCCTGGGCGCCATCCCGCCGCGCGCCTTTCTCGGCGCTGGATTGTCGCTCTCCCACGCGCCCACGGGGCTGCGGCTGGTGGTGAGCGGCGCCAACCTGGCCGACGCGCGCACGCAGGACTTTCAGAACTACCCGATACCGGGCCGGTCTTTGTTCATGACGCTGGGCTGGTCCAGCGTCGTGACCCAAGCCGTCCTGGATTGACCCAGAGGAGATCGTTCATGTCCATGTCCCAAGAGCGCACCATGAGTTCAGTGTCCCGCCGTCGCTCGTTCCATTCCCCGTTGCTGGCGCTGGGGGGCGCTCTCGTCGCCGGATGCTTCGCGACGGGATGCGACGACGGGAAGCCGAGCGGCATGCCCGGTGCGGGGGGGGGCGGCGGGATGGCCGTCGACGTTCCGGGCGTGCTTTCGCCCGCGCTCGCGGTCATGAGCAGTGACTACTCGATGACCAGCAGCGTCTCGCTCTACAACCCGACGACGGGCAAGCTCGTCGACGGGTGCGCGAAGAGCGGCGCCGCGACCGCCGTGGTGGCGTCTCCGCTCTCCTCGAACGTCGGTCTGCCCTCGCAGGCCCAGCTCGGTGGGAAGCTGGTGCTGATCGACAGCA
>DASYCK010000093.1:0-41214 GCA_036500205.1 Polyangia bacterium
GCCCGCCAGGAAGAAGCCGAGGCCATCGGCCTCGCTCTTCCATCCCCCGAGGGTCGCCGGGCGATAATGCAAGAGCGCGCGCCATTGCGGCGCCGCGGCCAACCCGCGCGCGTGCGCATCCGTGAGCGACGCCGCCAGGAACCGCTCGCGCCGACGGGCGACCTCCGTTTCGCCGGTCTGGGCGCGCGCCACGCTCGCGGCGATCAAGAAGACAATCGAGACCCCGAACGTGAAACGGCCCCGCTTGGCACGCGGCGACGGGTGTCGCCGCGTGGCGGGGCCGATCCTGCACGCGAGCGCCCTCGAGACAAACGAGGGCGCCTGCGAGCCAATCCGGATCAAACGAGGTCCGCTGGCGACTTACTTCGTCGCGGACGTCGGCGAGGAAACCATCGCGACGTTGGAGGCCTTCGCCGGATGGGCCTTGCTCTCGGCGCGCGCGACCGCTCGCTCGTCCGAACAGGCGTTGGCCAGCTCCGGCGTCTTGCGAATCTCGCTCTTCACGTTCATCACCAACTCGACCGGAGACGTCGCCTCGGTCGGCAGGATGCTCTCGTACTTCGCCTGCGCCATCTTGAACAGCGGCGCCTTCGCGGCGTCCTCACAGCCCAGCAAGGTCGAGAAAGACGCCAGGTACTCGCCGCCGCCCGAGGCCATGTTCCGCTTCAGATCCTGAAAATTGACCTCCGCGAAAGCGGCCTGCTCGCGCTCGGCCTTGACGACCCCGCCCGACGTGCAATTGGAGGTGCCGGAGGTGATGCCGAACGTCTGGCTGGCGAACGTGCCGTTCGTCGTGGCGGCCAGGATCTGCATCAAGGTCGTGTTGTCCTTGCCGAACAACATCGACCCCAGGCCACATCCCGCCATGCCGTACTGCGCGTGCGCCGCCGAGCTTCCCAACGTGATTCCCGCCAAAACCCCAAGTATCGCAAGCTTTCGCATTCGGTTTTCTCCTTTTCTAAGGGTTCGCGACGCGGAAGCGCCTCACCCCGAGACACTCCCCGACGGAACGACGCATCGTAAGCCAACGCACGCACGACTGGCAAGACGACCGCCGGCGCCGCGCGTGTGCCGGTGAGCGCGACCTGGCGCCATCTCCGACGGTTCTCGCCCGTTTCGAGACCGTGAAAAAAATCACATTTTGCGCGCGCCACGCACGGCGGGCTTCAGGGCCGCCGCGCGCCGCGGCTCAGATCGTCGAGGAACGCCGCGTCCCAGGCCAGCGGCGCGTTCCAGTTGATGGCCACCTCGTTCGTCGAATACGACTCGATGTGGTCGACGTAGCAGGTCTGAGGGGGACAGCCCGACATCCCCAGCTTGCGGATTCGCGGATCCTGGAGCATCGAGTTGGGGCCACCCGAGACGGCCCCGGGCGGCGCCTCGGGCAACTTCGGATTCTTCTGGTGCGCCCAGACGCGGTGATGCGGGTTGCGCAGGGCGTGCGTGCCGTAGCCCGCCACGTAGCTGAACGCCAGCGGATTGCGCCCCAGCAGATAGTCCATGCAGTCGATGGCGGCGTTGGCGTACTTGGTGTCCTTGGTCAGGAAATAGGCGGTCCCCAGCACCAGCCCCGCGTTCATGGTGGCGGCGTTGGAGCCCCAGATGTACGTGCTGTCGGAGGCCGCCGGCATCCGGTAGCCGCGCTTGTCGAGCGTGGCCACGAAGCGGTCGGCGGCGGTGACCAGCGCCTGCCGCTGTTCGGCGACGGCGGCGTCACCCAGGCCATTCGGCTGCTCGGCCAGCGTGATCTTCCCCAGCGCGGCCACGTGGTCCCAGCCCAGCGTCCCCCCCGTCGCATCGAGCGACCTGGCGTGATGAAACGGCGAGCGCGTGAGCTCGTCCTTGTAGACGTCCTTGCCGGTCGTCACGAACAGCTCGGCCGCCGCCCAGTACAGCTCGTCGGACAGATTGCCGTCGCCGTACGCGCCGCCCCCCTGCCCCAGCGGCTCGGCGAAGATCACGGGGTTCTTCTTCCCGGCGGCGAACGCCGCCTCGGCCACCGTCAGGCAACGCGCCGCGAACGCCGGGTCGAGCTTCTTCCACACCCGCGCCCCCTGCGCGGCGGTCGCCGCCAGATCGTACGTCGCGCCGGTACTGACCGGGTGGACGAAGCGCTTGATGGTGTCCTCGTGGGGCATCGTCGGCAGATCGGACCACTTCTCGCCGTGAATGCGCTGGTGGGCCATCCCGGCGTGCGGCTGGCCGGCCGGCACCTGCATGCGCAGCATGAACTCCAGGTTGAAGCGCGCCTCGTCGAGCAGGTCGGGCCGGCCGTTGCCGGCCTCGGGGATGTTCATCTTGCCGTCGGCGAAATCGCCCGCCGTGCTGCCGAAGCGGGACAGCGCCTCGTACTCGTTCTGCAAGGTCCAGACGCTGATGGCGCTGCTGACGACGTACTTGCCGTGATCGCCCGCGTCGTACCAGCCGCCGCTCACGTCGAGCTGGTACGCGCAGGGGGCGAACGCCACGCAAGGGACGCGGGTGTCGCCCGGGTGACCGGCCGGCCGCTCGTAGGCGGGTGAGCCGGCGTAGGGCATCTTGATGTCGACCCCGCTCCGCTGCAGGTAGAAGAACGACAGCGCGTCGTACTTCAGCTTGCGGTACACGTCGTCGCCGATGGTGAACGGGTAGCTCTCGTCGTCCCCGACCTTCAATTTCCACCCCTTACCCGGCGTGCGCACCGACGAAAAGTCGATCTGCTGGACATGATCGCCCGACGACCGATCCTCGCCGAATGGCCGCGTCTTGCCGGTCGCCGCCACCTGGCCCGCCTCGCTGACGAGCTGCCAGTCGAGCGGCGTGTTGGCCGCGGTCACCACCGTGGCGGTCTTCGTGAATCCCGGGAGATAGCCGACCTGGTTGACGCGCACCTTTGGCAGCGCGACGCGCGTGGTGCGCTCGGCCGGGAGCTCGAACGCGGGATCGTTCAGCTCGATGTCGTCGAGGCAGACGGTCAGCGGTCCCTGTCCCGCCAATCCACCACCGAACTCGAAGGCCAGCTCGGCCCCGTCGTCGTCGATCGTTCCGTCGAACGTCCCGCTGTAGGTCGTCGGCTCGGCCCCGGCCTTCGCCTCGGCGGTCCAGTAGTCCGTCGCCCCCGCGCCCACGCTGCCCACCCTCACGCGCATGCGGGTCGCGGCCGTGGCGTGGGTGCGCAGGCGAACCTGATACGTGTGCCCCTTCGCGATGGCCACCGGCCCCTGGCGCAGCGCCACGTCGAACGAGTGCGCGCCGCCGTTTTCGATGCGCAGACACAGCTCGCCGTCCGCCGACCCGCCCCGACCCAACCGCGGCGAGTCGAACGCCAGGCTCCAGGGACGCAGCAACGGACCGTCGAACGTCCCGTTCCAGAGGATGTTGTTGCCGGCCGCCTCGGAGGCGCCGGCCGTCAGCGTCCCCATCTGCGTCGGGACGACTGGCCGCGCCGGCACCTCGACGGCCGCCAGGGCGGGCGCTTCCGCGCGCTTGGGCTCCGGGGCCTGACCGGCGCCACAGCCAGACAGGGCGCCGAAGACGAGACCGACCGCGAGGGGGACTATGGGACGCATGGGCAAGGGCTCCTTCCGGGGTGGGGGGCGAACGTAAGAGTCGGCGGGCGGGGGACGCGGCCCAAAAACCTCGTCCTCGAACCACATTGGGGCATCAGCACCGATTTCTGCGCCGAATGAAGGTCGTCGCGACTCGTGTTATTCACCGTGAAGCTTGCCCATGGGCCGCATGACATGAAACGTTCCTTCGCCGTGGCCGTCGTCGTGTCGCTGGGCGCGCTCGGCTGCGCCAAGGATCCGGCCACCCGGGTCGGCGTCATCGCGACGGGAACCGGGGGGAGCAGCACGCCGGGCGCGGGTGGCCAGTCCCAGGCGGGGACCGGCTGCCTCAGCGGCGCGGTCGGCGCCGGGGGCATGGGCGGCGACACCCCGCCGGTGACCGTCCCGGCGCTCCCCTGGCTTCACGTGGAAGGCAATCAGGTCAAGGATCCGGACGGCAACAACGTCGTGCTTCGCGGCGTGGCCTTCCCCGATCTCGGTGAGCTGCAAGGGGGCGAAGGTGGCATCAACGCGATGATCGACCGCGTGACGAACGCCAACGACACGCAAGGCGGTTGTTCGGCGGCCTGGGCAACGCGGGTGATCCGCGTGGCCGTCTCCCCCGCCGACGGCGGCGTGGCGACGCCCATCCAGTACGCGCCCGGCGGGACCTATTACGACACCGTGCTGCGACCGACCGTCGATCACGCGCGCGAACGGGGACTGTACGTCATCATCGACTGGCACTACGTCGACACGACGACCCTGCACGAAGCGACCACCACGGCCTTCTGGACCGAGATGGCGCCCCACTTCGCCACCGATTCGAACGTCCTGTTCGAGCTGTACAACGAGCCGGTCAACGGTGGCTCCTGGCCGCCGGTCAAGGCGGACATGCAGATGTGGTACGACGTCGTTCGCGCGGCGGCGCCCGACAATCTGGTGCTGGTGGGGACGCCGAACTGGTGTCAGTACGTGGGCACGGCTGCCGCCAGTCCGATCACCGGGACGAACGTCGCGTACGTCGCGCACATGTATCCGCAGCACTGGGCCCAGCCGTCGCTGCGCACGCAGATCGTCAACGCCGCCGCCTTGGTCCCCGTGTTCGTGACGGAGTGGGGCTTCGAGCAAAACCCCGCGAACGCCATCCTCAACGGGACCATCACGTCGTACGGCACGCCGTTCAAGCAGTTCATCCAGCAGTGGGGCGTGAGCTGGACCGGCTGGTGCGCCAGCACGAGCTGGCGTCCCACCATGTTCAACGGCGACTTCAGCCTCCGCACCGGCGACACCGCGATGGGTGGCTTCACGAAGGACTGGCTCTACGAACAGCGCGCGGCGAACCAGCCCGCACCGTGATCCAGGCGCACCACCCCGACCCCACGGGGTGAACTGCGGGGGCGCTCGACGTCTTCGGCGATGGTTCGCCGTGGGCGATCTTGGCGCCCGGGCACACCCCGGGCAGCACCGCCTACGTGGTGCGAACGCCCTCGGGCCCCCCGTTGCTGACGGGGGATGTCTGTCACACCCGCTGGGGCTGGAGCACGACGTCCAGCCGGGGACGGTCTGGGCGGACCGCCCACGCAGCGTGGCCAGCCTGGCCTCGCCACGGGCGCTGGCGGCGCGCCACCCGGCGCTGGTGGTCCGCCTCGACCACCAGCCGTGATCCCAGAAACGCCGAAAAGAATCGCAAGATTTTACCGGCGGGCCCCCTTGTAGCTGGGTCGGATCCGACGGCGACGCCACGAGGAGGACAGGTCGGTCTGGGCCGGGGGGCCAAAATCGACCTGTCCATCCCGACTGGCGGCGCCGTCGGACCTGCATCGAAGCGCGCGCCGCCTCCCCAGGTTCCGCTTGCGGCCTTGCGTGCTACCCTTTGGCTCTCGCGGCGCCCACCGGCTGCGTCTTCACCTTCGAATCCAAGGGGCAGACCATGAAGCTGTACATGCATCCCGTGTCGATCACCAGCCGTCCCGTCCTGCTGTTCTTGCACGAGAACGGCATCGCCTGCGAGGAGGTCCTCATCGACTTGATGACGGGCGAGCATCTTCAGGAGCCCTACACGGCCCTCAACCCCAACCGGCTCGTTCCGATGCTCGAGGACGGCGATCTGCGCCTCACGGAGAGCTCGGCCATCCTCAAATATCTGGCCGACAAGACCGACTCGCCGGCCTATCCGAAGGATCTGAAGAAGCGGGCGAAGGTGAACGAGATGATGGATTGGTTCAACACCAACTTCTATCGTGACTACGGCTACGGGATGGCCTACCCGCAGATCTTCGCCCACCACAAGCGGCCCACGGACGACGTGCAAAGCGCCACCATCAGCTGGGGCAAGGAGCGGGCGCAGAAGTGGCTCGGCCTGCTGAACGATCACTGGCTGGGCGCGAAGAACCAGTACGTCTGCGGGGATCAGCTCACCATCGCCGACTATTTTGGCTCCTGCCTGGTGACCCTGGGAGAGATCATTCGCTGTGATTTCTCGGTCTATCCGAACATCGAGCGGTGGCTGTCCAACATGAAGAAGCTGAAGACCTGGCCCAAGGTGAACGAGGCGCTGTACGGCTTCGCGTCGGCGGTCAAGGACATGCCCTTCGTCGCCATCTGAGCGGAGCGATCATGATCAAGGGTCTGCATCACAACGCCTACCGCTGCCGCGACTCGGAAGAGACGCGCAAGTTCTACGAGGGCTTTCTCGGCCTCTCCCTGGCCACCACGCTGGAGATTCAGGAGACCAAGAGCGGGCGCAAGACGCAGACCCTGCATACGTTCTACAAGCTCGGCGACGGCTCGTACCTGGCGTTCTTCGAGGCCCCGGACATGCCGTTCGAGTTCAAGACGCAGCACGATTACGACCTGCACATCGCGCTCGAGGTGCCCTACGAGATGCTGCAGCCGATGCTCGACAAGGGGAAGAAGGCGGGAATTGAATCGCGCGGCATCTCGGATCACGGGTTCATCCATTCGATCTACTTTCGCGATCCGAACGGCTACGTGATCGAGCTGACCGCGCGGCTGCCCAATCACGAGAAGGCGACCGATCCGGCGCAGAACGACGCGCGCGGCAAGCTGGCGCGCTGGCAGACCGAAAAGACGAACCACCGAAACTGACGCGCTGGATCGCCTCAGGGGAGCGAGATCCAGAGCCCCGCCTGGAACAGGACCGACGGCGCGCCGGCGGTCCCCACCACGACGTTTCGAATCGTGACGTCGCCCGCGGGACCGGCGAGCAAGAGCTCGGCGTCTGCGACCAGATCGATGAACCGACCGACCTTGAACGCCCCGCCCGCGCCAGCCGCGCCGAGGACCGCCCACAGCGACGAGTCGCGGGTGACGGCCATCGGCGCCGACGAGCTCCCGCTGGCGACCATGTGGAAAGCCCCGACGGCGACGGTTCCGAACGGGCGAAGCCGTCCCGTGCCGAGCTCCCCGCGCACCCCCACCAATGCGAATTCCTGTCGCGTGGCCGCCGTGTCCCCCGCGCTCGTGAGCCCCTGGTAGTACGGTCCCGTGACCGTCGCCATCGCCACCAGGTGAGCCGTCAAGGCCCGGGCCACCCCCAGCGCGGGGGCCGGACGCGGGCCGAGGCCGTTCCTGCCCTGCAGCAGCCCGATGGTCACGCCGATCCGCCAGGGTCCAGGCTCGATCGACGGTGACGAGGTGACGACCGGCGCCTCCACCACGACCGGCGACGGCGCCTCGACGGGCTTTGGCGCGGTTTCACTCCTCTCGACATCAAGGTGAACGTCGCGCAGCAGCTCCACGCTCCGCACCGCCAGCACGGACGGGTCGCCGCCCCCTTCTCGAACGGGGACGTAGACCAGGCGAAAGAATTTCGATCCATCGCCGAGCCGCTCGATCACCTCGATGGTGACGACTCCATCCTCGCGCGCGAGCGAGATGAGAGCGGTCGCCACGCCCGGCGTGCGCGGCGCTGTTTGCTCGGCCGCGGAATCGACGGGCCGCCGCAGCGGCGAATCGGCGCAAGCGCGGGCGTCCTGCGCCCCCTCGGCGTCGCAGCCCAGGCTCTGACTGTCGAGCCCGACCACCCGCAACTCGGACCGCAGGCGCGAGATCGCCTCGACGAGGATGGGATCCTCGACGGGCGGCACGATGATGGAGACGTGAGCGACGGCGGTGGCGAGGTTCGCGACCGGCCCGGCGAGCGCCAGCGACGACGCGACGGCGATTCCCGCCGCGATGACGGCGGGGAACAGCCAGCGGCCAGGGCGCGTGACGCTCACCTGTTGTCGACGAGCGCGCGGGCTTGCAGGAGATAGGTCCCGTTCGGAAACCGGCCGAGATATTCGCGCGCCAGGGGCAGCGCCTCGTCGCGCCCTTGCAAGCGTTCCACCGTCAGCATCTCGCGCCCGAGCGCCTCCGCAGCGTACGGCCCCCCCGGAGATTCGCCGAGGTAAGACCGATACCAGGCCAGCCCCGCCCTCGCGTCGCCGCGATCGTCGGCCATGCGGCCGAGCAGGAACGCCGCCGCCCGCGCGCGCGCCGTTCCCGGAAACCGCCGCCGCTCGGTTGTGAGCGCCCTGCTCGCCAGCTCGCTCATTCCGGAGTAGCGGGCGGCGTCGGCCAGCGCGGCCAGATCCGCGCCGTCCGCCTCGCGGAGCGTGACCTCGAGCCCCACCCTCTCGGCGTCCGTCACCACCGTGCGCGAATCTCCCACCGCCACCTGCGAGGCCCAGCGGCGCTCGATCCACCTCGCGGGACCGCCATCCCGAGGACGAAGGGGCGGCTCCCCTGCCGCATCGGTCGGCTCGGGCTCGATGGCCGCGGCGCGCGCGCGCGCGCCGGCCGTCGCATCCGCCTTCCATGAAGCTGCAGGATCGAGCGGCGGCGGCGCGACGCTGGGCGCGATGCTGGGAACGGTGACCGGCACCGCCGCCGATGACGGAGCCGACGGAACGACCGGCGTCGCCAGCGCCAGCCGCGCCTTCGCGCGCGGCCGTCGCGGCGACAGCGCGCCGTCGTGCGCGGGGCGCCCGTCGGCTTCCCGCGCGGAGCGCCCATCGGTTTCTAGCGAAGCCACCTGAGGCGGGGCTCCCACTTCGGCCGCGGGCTTGCCCGACGGCGCCCCGAGCTTCCAGGGCGGCGGAGGAAGCGGTGGGACGCCGGTCGCCAGGCGACCATCGTCGATCCGGACGTCCCCCGCGCCGAGCCGCGCCAGCAGATGTTGCCCCTTGCCCAGCGCCACCCGCTCGGACAGCAGCGGACCGCTCACCCGCACCGAGCCCGAGCGCATCTTGACCTCGGCGACCTGCTCGGTCTCCGACCAGCGGACGTCGAACTCCGTTCCCGTGACCTCGACCAGGTACGGACCGACCTCGACCGCCCAGGCGGCGCGCGGAAGGTGGACCACCTGGAAGTGCGCCTCTCCGGAACGCAGACGAAGGCGCGCGCCATGGGGCCCCGACGCCGTCACCGCCAGTCGCGCGTTCGCGTCCAGATCGATCTCGGTGCCGTCCGAGAAGTGCACCGCGGTCTCGTCGTTGGAGAGAGCGTTGACCTCGCCGCCCGCGCGCAGGACACCCCCGTGAACGGCGTAGGTGAGCGGGGTCGAGCGAATGTGTTCGACGATCTTCAGCGTCCCCAGCAGCGACGCGAACGCCGCCGCCCCCGCGACGACCCAGACCAGGTGACGGGGGGCCGATTTTCGAGCGACGGTCCGGACGCGCGCCAGCCGGTGCCAGGCCTCGGGCGAAGGTCCCCCGTCCTCGCTCGCCGCCACGTCTCGCGCGGCCCGCGAAAGGGCTGCGATGAGACCGTCGTCGTCGCGAGGGTTCACGCGTTCCCCTCCTCGACGAGGTTCATCAACAGCGGATCGCGACGAACCAGGAAGGAGATTCGCTTCGTCGCCCGCGCCAGGCGGCGCTGCGTGGTGGACACCGACATTCCGTGCAGGGCCGCCACCTCGGCCAAGGTCAGCCCCTCGATCGTCCGGGCGACGAAGATCGAGCGATCCTTGGCCGCCAACGTCTCGAGCTGGCGGTAGTAGCGGGCCACCGCCTCGCGCGCGTCGGTGTTCGGCTGCGGCCCCGAGATGTCCGGCGGGGAGCCGGTCGCGGTCAGGCGCAACCAGTTGCGGCGACGACGGCGGGCGATCTCGGCGTGCACCACGTTGACGCTGATGCCGGCGAGAAACGCCACCACGGCCGATGGCTCACGCAGGGTGCCGACCCGCTTGAAGAAGCGGATGAAGACCTCTTGCAAGAGATCCTCGCGGTCCTCGCCCGGACCGAGCAGCCGCCGCAGCGTCGTGTCGACCCGGGCCGAGAACCGATTCCAGGCGGCCAGCTCCGCGCGGGACTCACCACGCCGCAGCGCGGCGACGAGGGACTCGTCACTTTCGAAGTCTGTGACTTCCCCTCGCAGAATGCGTAAAGGCATCGCGGCCGCCATCTCCGTCCGGTAGTGCCCCCCTCCTCCCGAAAGTCGGTCAGAAATCTGTTCGGCGATCGCGTCCCGCTCCACCGACCTCGGCCTGGCCTTCGGTTTCGTGGGCCAAGGCGCTACGGCCGCTCACCGATGTCCACGATGGCGCAGGCTTGAATCGGGTCGAGGGCCAGGCGGTCCGCCTCGGCGAGCAGCTCGTCGCTCTCCGCGCCCGGGTTGACGAACAGCTCGACGCCCCTGCGCCGGGCGATCGCCGACAGCAGGCCGAGGCCCACGACCGCCGGGACGTAGAGCGCCACCCGATCGAGCGGGGCGGGAATGTCCTCGAGGCGAGCGAACGCGGGCAACCCTTCGATCGTCGTCTCCTGCAGGTTCACCGGATAGACGGTCCACCCCTGCCGCAGGTAGGCCCGCACGGCCTTGTTGCCGTACTTGGCGCGATCGTTGGAGGCTCCGATCACGGCGACGTTGGGCACCTCAGGAGCTTGACATACGCCCGCAGACGTTGCACTTGCCGTCGTCCTGCACGACCCCGACGCAAGCGCCATCGTCACACAGCCGGCGGGCGACATCGAAGCCGTCGCTCACAGAGGTGGAGGCAGGTGTCTCTCCTTCCATGGCGTTCTCGGCGAGCGCCATCTCCGCCTCGGCGGACAGCGGATCGGCCAGCCGCCCGCACTCCGCGCATCGCCCCGCGCGATCGAGGATTCCCACGCAGCTTCCGTCCGGGCAAAGACGTCGCGTGGCTGGATCGAATTCCGGTTCTTCGTTCATGACGACCGGTACTGTAACAGGCAATCCTTGACGGAGGTGCCCGCGGCAGCGGACCATTCTCATCACGATGACCCGCCGTTTCGTGCTTCTGGTCCTTCCCTACTTGGCGTCCGTTGGCCTTGCCGGGGGGGCGCATGCCGCCGGGGCAGAGCCAGCGCCCGCCGTCGCGGCCAAGGGCGCCGCGCCCCTCCCGGCGAAGCTGCCGCCTGCCCGCCCGGTCGACGACATCTTGAAGGACATCGTGGCGGCGCTGGGCGGCGCCGAGGAGCTGGGCAAGCACCGGTCGATGCACACGAAGATGTCGATCGCCTTCCAGGGGCTCGGCATCTCGGGGACGGCGGAGCACTACGGCGCCGTGGGGGACAAGGCGCTGACCTCGACGGCGATACCAAACGTGGCGTCGACGCGCGAGGGGAGCGACGGCACCCGATCCTGGTCGCAAGATCCGATCAACGGCCTGCGCATCTTGACTGGCGTCGAGGCCGAGCAGGCGCACATCGAAGCGGTCTGGAACATCGAGCTGCGCTTCCGGGAGCTGTTCCCGAAGATCGAGGCACGGAACGACGTCGCGGAGGACGGCACGCGCGTGGAGTGTCTGACGCTCACGCCGAAGCTGTCCCCGGCGACGACCGACTGTTACGACACCCGCACGCATCTCTTGACCAGCCAGCGCGGCGTGCGCTCGGGACCGCAGGGCGACACCCCGTTCGTGGCCCGCATGAAGGACTGGCGCTCGGTCGCCGGCACGAAGGTGGCTTTCGTCACCGAGATGCAGGTGGGCCCGCTCTCGTTCGTCGGCACCGTCACGACGGCGGAGATGGACGTTCCCGTCGAGGCGAGCCTGTTCGCCGTTCCCGAGCCGGCCGCGGCGAAAGAGAAGGCGGCGAGCGGGAGCGGGAACAAGAAGGCCCGCGCCGCGAAGCCAAACAAAGAAGCGAAGGAAGCTCCGGTCCGCCCCGAATGACCGCGAGGGTGTGGTGCCGCGCAAGTTGATCCTGTGTCGTTGCGAGGACGTCACCGCGGAGGACGTCGCGCACGCCGTCGCCGCCGGCTTCCAGACGATCGAGGAGGTCAAGCGGTACACCGGCTTCGGGACCGGCCCCTGTCAAGGGAAGGAGTGCCTGGTTCCGGTGAGCCTCGCCGTCGCGCGGGCCAGCGGACGCGAGGCAGCGACCCTGCGCCCGTTCACGGCGCGCTCGCCGCTGTCCCCCATCGAGCTGAAATTCTTCGCCGCCCCGCCGGATCGCGACGATGACTAGGGGCGCGCCCCGCCACCCCGCCGGAACGCGCGAGCCACCGCCCCCCGTCGCCGAGCTCGTCATCATCGGCGGCGGCATCATGGGGCTGGCCATCGCTTACAACCTGGCGGTGCGCGGGATGAAGCGGGTGGTCGTGCTCGAGGCCAGCTACATCGCCTCGGGCGCCTCGGGGCGCAACGGGGGCGGCCTGCGCCAGCAGTGGTCGACGGAGATGAACATCCGCCTCATGCAGGAGTCGATGGAGATCTGCGCCACCTTCGCGCGCGACATGGGGATCAACGTGTGGATGCGCCAGGGGGGCTACCTGTTCCTGATCCGGACGCCCGAGACCCGCGCGACGATCGAGCGCAACATCGCCCTGCAAAACCGCTGCGACGTGCCCACGCGCCTGATCACGACCGACGAAGCGCGCCGGATCGTCCCCGAGCTGGCAGCGGACGGGTTTCTGGCGGCGTCGTACAACCCGACCGACGCGGTGGTGTTCCCCTGGCCGTTTCTTTGGGGCTATGCGGGCGCCGCCACCCAGCACGGCGTGAGCATTCACACCGACACGCCCGTGACGGCCATCGAGCGGCGCGGCGCCGACTTCGCCATCACCACGCCGCGCGGCGCGATCACCACACCGCGCATCGTGAACGCCGCGGGCGCCTGGTCGCCGCGCGTGGCGGCGCTGCTGGGGCTGACCTTGCCCGACTGGCCGGCGCGCCACGAGATCCTGTCGACCGAGCCGCTCAAGCCGTTCCTGAAGCCGATGGTGTCGGTGCTGGAGACGGGGCTCTATTTCTCGCAGTCGACGCGGGGCGAGCTGGTCGGTGGCATCACCATGCACGAGCCCAAGACCGAGGAGATCGCGCTGGGGGCGCGGCTGGCTTTCCTTGCGGAGATGGCGAAGGCGCTCTGCGAGGTGATGCCGCGCCTGGGGAACGTGAAGGTGGTACGGCAGTGGGCGGGGCCCTACGACCTGACGTCCGACGGCAACCCGATCGTGGGCGAGGTCCCCGGGTGCCCTGGCTTCTTCCTGTGCTGCGGCTTCATGGGACACGGCTTCATGATGGCGCCCGTCGTCGCCAGGCGCTACGCGCTGCACCTGCTGGGGCGCGAGACGCACCCCTTCTTTCACGCCTGGCGGCTGGGTCGCTTCGCCGAGGGGGACACGCAGGCCGAGGGAATGATCATCGGGTGAGAGCGATTCACTCCGGGCGCAGCAGGCGCGCGTAAATGAGCGGGCCCAGGCTGTCGACCATCATCTTCTGCACCAGACGTTCGAACGTCGTCCGCTCCTCGGGCGCGTCGTACACGAAGCGAATTCCCATCCCCGGCTCCTGGTTATCCGCCGCCGCGGGCGGAGGCGCCTCCCCGGCCCGCACCACCCAGCGGACCTCGCCGCGCAGCGCGATCGGATCGTCGGTGCCGGGAACGCGCAGCTTGAACACGAACAGGGTGCCGACCTCGAGGGGGCGCTCGGTCTTGATGAACGTCCCCCCCTTCGAGATGTTCTTGGTGTAATCGTAGAAGAACGTGTTCAGCCGCTTGTATTCGACCTTCAGCTCGATGGGGGCCCGGTTCTCACGGCGGCGCTCGTCGTCTTCGCTCATGCTTTTGCAGCCAGCCCGTGAAACATGCTAGGTGCCGCGCTGGCGGCCGTCAACGCGCGCGTGGGACGGCGCTGGCTGATCTGGGCGGCGCTGACGGCGATCTTCGCCGTCGTGCTCGACTTTCTGCCGCTGTTCAATCTGCTCGGCTACGACTTCTCGTTCGCGCTCGGGCTGCTGGTGGCGCTCGCCTCCGTCGACATTGGCTGCGGCGTGGTGCGAGCGGCCCGGCGACGCGAGGAGCGGCTCTGCGCGTGGCGCGCTTGCCGGACCAGCGTCCTCGCCGCCCTGGCCATCCTGGTCGTGCCGCTGTTGCTGTCGCTGCTGAACGCCGCGCGGGTGCGCAACTGCAACGTCCTGGGGGGGCTGGCGTTCTTCGCGCTGCTGCCGCTCGGGACGGCGGTCTACGGCGCTGGCGCCGGCGCGCTGGCGGGACTGCTGTTCCCGCGGCGTGGACGGCTGGTGGCGTTCCTGATACCGCTCGTCTCGGTGGCGTGGACCTTGGCGCGGCTGTACCGCGATCCCGCCGTCTTCGCCTTCGACCCGTTCGGCGGCTACTTTCCCGGCCCCATCTATGACGAGGCGATGCGCGCGCCGCTCCGTCTGGTCGAATTTCGCGTCGTCAATCTGCTCTGGCTCGTCAGCGCCATCGCCGTCGTGCACGCGGCGCTGTCCGGCTCGCGACCGCGCTGGGATCTCAGGCGCTGGCCGCTGCGTCGCGCGCTCGTCGCCGGCCTGCTGACCTGTGCCTCGCTCGCGCTGTTCGCCGCGCGGGGCGAGCTCGGATTCCACATCCGGAAGGCCGACCTGCTGCGCGTCCTCGATGGCGAGCGGCATTCGAATCGCATCGTCCTCCGCTATCCGCTGAGCGGGGGTCCGTCGGCCAACGAGCTGGCGCTGACGATGGACGATCTCGAATTTCGCTACGACCAGCTGCGCGACATCCTGGGGGTGGAGCCGGCCGGCCCCATCACCGTCTACCAGTTCGCCAGCTCCGAGATGAAGAAGGACCTCGTCGGCGCGGCGACGACGCTGTACGCGAAGCCGTGGACCCGGGAGATCTTCGTGCAGGCGGCCGCCTTCCCTTCGAACCGCCTGCGCCACGAGATGGCGCATGTGTTCGCGGGGGCGTTCGGGGATCGCTTCTTCGGGGTCGCGTTCACCATCTCCTGGAAGGGGCCGTTTCCGGTTCCTCGGCTGGCGAGCGGGTTGATCGAGGGCGTCGCCGAGACGGCCGACTTCACCGATCCCGACGGCGGCTCCACCACGCATCAGGAGGCCGCCGCCATGATCGCCGACGGCCGGGCTCCCCCCCTGGCGGACGTCATCGGCGCAGGCTTCAGCGCGCTGTCGGGGCCACGTGCCTACACGCTCGCCGGATCGTTCTGCCGCTTTCTCTTCGACACGCGCGGCGCCGAGCGGTTGCGGGCGCTCTACCACTCGGCGGGCGACTTTCAGGGCGTGTATGGCCAACCCCTCTCGGCGTTGGAGGCCGAGTGGCGAGGTTTCCTGGCGCGCCAGCCGATGTCGGCCGAGCAGCGAGCACGGGCCCGCGAGCAGTTTCGGCGCCCCGCCATCTTCAAGAAGATCTGCGCGCGCGAGCAGGCGGCCCGCGTGGTCGAGGCGCGCAACCTCATCGGCGCTGCGCCGGCCCGCGCTGTCCGTCTGCTCGAGCAGGCCTGCAGCGACGATCCGATGGAGCCGACCCTCGAGGTCGAGCTGGCGCAGGCCGTCGCCGCCACCGGCGATGCCACGCGCGCGCTGGCGCTGCTGGCGGCGGTCGCCCGTGACGGTGATGCCACGTCGCCCGTGCGGGCCCGGGCCGCCAACCTCGCCGCCGCCATCTACTTCCACGCGAACGACTTCGACAACGCGCGCGGGGCCCTGCGCGAGGTGCTGGCGGCGGCGACCGACGAGGGGGAGCGGCGGACGGCGAACGCCAAGCTGCGCGCGCTCGACGACGAGCCGGCCCGCCGCACGCTGGGGCGGGCCCTGTTCGGCGACGACGCGACCGGGACCATCGATCCCGTGCTCCTGTTTCACCTCTTCGGCGAGTTCGCGCGCCTGCACCCGGACGAACGACTCGGGCCCTATCTGATCGGCAGGCAACTGGCGCCGCGCGATCCGCAGCTCGCGCTGCCCTACCTGCGCGCCGCCAGCGAAGGGGTGGTCGGGGGGGCTCCCCTGTCGCCGGACTTCCAGCGCGAGTGTCAGCGAATGCTCATGCTGGCTGCCTTTCGACTGGGCGATCTCGCGCGCAGCCACGCCGCCGCCACCGCGCTCCTCGCCTCCGCGACCGATGAAGCCGAGCGGCTGCGCGCCGGCGACTTCCTGGCGCGCATCGCCTGGCGAAGATCGAAGCAATAGCTCCGCCGGCCGGCGCGCGTTTGGAGCCAGGGCGGAGAGATGAGACAATGTCCGCGATGCCAGGTTTCCTGAAGGGTTGGCGTGGACGCTTCGCGACGGGCTCCGTGGTGGTCTCGATGACAGTGCTGCTCGGCGCGGCGCCGGCCAGCGCCCAGGCGACCGCGACGTCCCCTCCGCCTCAGGGGGAGACGACCGCTCCCCCTCCCCCGAGCGCTCCGGTGGAGCCCCTGGTGACGGCGCCGGCGGCCGCTCCTCCGCCGTTCGCGCCCGCTCCGACCCTGGCGCCGTCCGCCGTTCCCTACGCCGCGACCGACGCTCCACCGGTCGCCGTCGCGCCGACCACCGATAACTCCCCCTTCTATCAGCGCTGGTGGTTCTGGACGGCGATTGGCGCCTTCGCCGTCACCGCCGTCGTGATCATCGCCGCCTCGTCGGGCCCGAACACGCCGAAGACGGACTTCGGCAACATGCCGGCGTTTTAGGAACCCTCCATGCCACGTCTGCCCCTGCTCCCTCGTTCCTTCGGCCTCGCCCTGCTCGTCGCGCTCGCCGCGCCGATGTCCAGCTGCTCGCACGACTCCTATCTGGTGCTGACGCTGAAGTCCGACGGCACATCGTTCGCGGCGATCACGAAGGTGGAGGTCGACGTCACGGCGTCCTCCGGGCAGCCGATGGCCATGCGTACCTTCACGGTGGGAGGCGCCGACGGCGGCGTTTCGATCGACGCGGTGATGGCGAAGACGCTGTCGGTGTCATTCACCCCCGATCGCTCGGGGCTGGTGAACGTGAAGGTCACCGTCTCGAGCGCGTCGGCTTGCCTGGGCACGGGGACGGTCCCCGCCACCATCGACAAAGGCGGCGTGGCCCGGGCGACCGTCACCCTGACGCCGTCCGGCTGCTCGAATCAGGACGCCGGGACGACCGACGGCACGACGACGTTCCCGGGTTGCGATCCGGCCGTGACGGGCTCGTGCCCCAGCACCCAGACCTGTTACGTCGACTGCACGACGAAGATGGGAAGATGCGTGCCCGGGGGTGCCAAGGGTCCCGGCGAGACCTGCGCCAGCAACAGCGATTGCTCCCCCGGAACGCAGTGCTTCGACTTCGGCTGCGCCACCACCACCCGGGTCTGCTTGAAGTTCTGCACGCAAGACGACGCCTGCGCCGCCATGACGAACGCCGCCGGGACCAGCACCTGCCGCGATCCCGTCTACTGTCCAGCCGTCACGACCTACAAGACCTGTGGGTTCGCGTGCGATCCGCGGGGCACCGCCACGGCCGGATGCCCGACCGGCCTCAACTGTTTCCTCTTTCAGGATCCAGCCGGCGGCCAGGACAGCCCTTCGTGCGGCTGCCCCGCCGCCACCCGGGTCGGGGTCGATGGCGCCACCTGCGCCTCCTCGAACGACTGCGCGCCGGGGTTCCTC
This sequence comes from Polyangia bacterium, assembly GCA_036500205.1. Lineage (GTDB taxonomy): Bacteria > Myxococcota_A > Polyangia > Fen-1088 > Fen-1088 > DASYCK01. Next base: position 17,352 of record DASYCK010000093.1, read on the forward strand.
TGCGACCAGATGGCGGGCGCACAGGTCTGCCGGAAGCTGTGCAAGATGGCCTCGCCAACGGACTGCAGTGGGGGCCAGGGTTGCGCGCCGCTCACCAACAACACCGTCTTCGGGGTCTGTATCCCGCCGTGATCGCACTGGATCGGTCCGGTCTGGCCCCCCGGATCGCCCCGATCTTCGAATTTTCCGGGAGCCTTGCTACCATTACCCGGCATGCCCGAAAAACCCCTACGGGGGGTCGGTCCGACCGCGGATCCCCCCCAAGAAATAGCCGGCCCCGGCGCGCGGGGTGCGGAAGTCGGTGGGGCGAAGGACGATAGCGGCCGCGTGAAGGAAAATGCGGGCGGCCCCGACTCGGGCGCCGCCCACGAAAGCCGGAGGGGCGCCGGGCGAGAGGCGGACTCGGGGCCGCGCGTGTCGCTGGTTCCGGCGGCCACGGACGGCGCGATCGACAGCCTTGCCTCGACCGCGGAGACCCGGAAGGTCGAGATCGGCCGCACGACGCTGATGGGTGTGCCGAGCCCCGTCGCCGAGCGCGAGAAGCCCACCTCGCCGGGACACGACGTTCATCTCCCGGGAGACACGGAGCGGACGGTCGACACGCAACGCAACGAGCAGTCGCGCCCCGTCGCGCCGACCGGCGTCATTCCCGCGGTCGAGATGGACGGTTCGGCCACCCGTCGGCTCGACAACGTCGGGCCCGGTCGCGGCCAGGGCTCGCCGCGCCCGAAGACGAAGCCGGCGCCGGTCGAACGCACGATTGCCGGCGCCGCCGCCACTTTTCGCGCTGGCCAGCTGGGCGGAGGCCGCGCCGACCTGCCTCTCGAAGGCAGGCGCAATCGCGAGCCAGACCGTCCACTGCCGGCCGACCCCGACGACGAGCGACGTCCGAATCGGTTCGTCACGGCGCTCGTCGTGGGCGTATCGCTGTCGGTGGGATTCGGCATCATGGTGCAGGGGTTCATTCGCGCGCGCGTCCGTGGCGCGCACACCTACGAGGCGATGGAGGCGGCGCGGCCGCTCCCGCAGCTTCCCCCCCCGGCCGCCCCGGGGAGGCTCGACACGGTCCCGGCACCCGTAAAACTGGATCCAGCTCTGGACGAGCCCGCGCCCACGCCAGACCCACAACCGAGCGCCGTGGCAGAGCCGGCTCCGAGCGATCTGCCGCAGCCCGAGGCGGAGCCCGTGGTGAAGTCGGACGAAAAGGTCGACCGCCGCGTCGTGCCGCGCGCCAGGGCAACGGCGAGCGCTGGACGTCCTGCCGCGGCCCCCCGGCCCAGCACGACGGCTCAGCGTCCGTCCACGCCGGCTGCCGTGGTCTCCCTCGCGCCGGCGGCCACCGCCCCCCCCGCGCCGGGATCGACGCCCGTGGCCGCGCCCGCCACGCAACCCCCTCCGCAGAACGCCCTCCCCAAGGCCGACCAGCCCAAGGCGACCTACGATCCCGACCTGCCGATGCCTCCCAGCGCCGAGTGAGCGGCAGGCGCCCGACGACCGGGCGCGCTCAGGGACTTTCCAGCCGAGCCAGGACGTCCGCCAGGTTGTCGCGCCACGGAGACATGAAACCGACGGCGGTCTCGGTGTCGCCGATGTCGAGCACGCTGTAAGTCGGCCGGCGCGCTGGGCGGGGAAACTCGGCCGCCAGGCAAGGCTCGACCCGACACTGCGGCGCCACCCTGTCGGTGATGGCGCGCGCGAACTCGAACCAGCTGCACGCTCCCCCATCCGTCACGTGAAACGTACGATGGGGCTCGCCGCCCACCAGGGCCTGACCGAGCAAGGTCCACGAGACCCGCGCCAGATGCTCGGCGCTCGTGGGCCGACCGCGCTGATCCTCGACGACCCGCAGCGTGTCGCGCTTCTTGGCCAGCTCCGCGATCGTGCGAACGAAGTTCTTCGCCCAGGGGGCATAGAGCCAGCTCGTCCGCAGCAGGAGGTGACGGCAGCCCGACGCCGCGAGCAGGCGCTCGCCCACAGCCTTCGAACGACCGTAGGCGTTCACGGGATCGAGCGGGGCCTCGACCGGATAAGGCGACGAGGCTTCTCCGTTGAAGACGTAGTCGGTGCTGTAGTGAACGAGCAGCGCCCCACGCGCGGCGCACCGTACCGCCAGTCGTCCCGCGCCCGCTCCGTTGACCGCGGTCGCCTCTTCCTCGCGCGTCTCGGCGCCGTCCACGTCGGTCCAGGCCGCGCAGTTGATCACCACGTCGACATCCATGTCCGCGGCCAGCGCGCGGTCGACGCTCTCGTCGGACGTCAGATCGATCTCGGGAAACATCAGACTGCGAAATGGCGCCCGTTCGCGGGCGAGCAGCTCGCGAAAAGCCCTGCCCAGCATGCCATCGGCCCCGATCAGCAGGACCTTGGGCGGCGCCGCGGAGCGAGGAGACCGCGTGAGCGAATCAGCGGCCGACATAGCGGGTCAACCGTTCGGGGGCGATCTCGGCCAGGCGCGGATAGGCAGCGTCCTTCTTCGACAGCGCGGTGCCGGCGACCGGCCAGGTAATGCCTACCTCGGCATCGTTCCAGACGAAACCAAGCTCCGTCTCGGGGTGATAGGTGTCGCTGCATTTGTACGCGAACAGGACGTCCTCGCTCGTCACGCAGAAACCGTGGGCGAATCCGGCGGGAATGAACAGCTGCCGCTTGTTGTCGCCCGACAGCGTCACACCGACCCACTGGCCGAACCGCGGCGAGCCGACGCGCACGTCGACCACGACGTCGAAGACCTCGCCCAGCGGCACGCTGACCAGCTTGTCCTGGGGAAACGGATTCTGCAGGTGCATGCCACGCACCACCCCACGGGACGAACGCGACAGGTTGTCCTGCACGAAGTCGCACGCGATGCCGAGCGCGCGATAACGCTCGCGCGACCAGGTCTCGAGAAAGTAGCCGCGCGTATCGCCGAACACATCGGGCTCGATCAGCAGCACTTCGGGGAGCGAGGTGGGGGTGGCTTTCATCGGCGTCTCTCGCGGGCGGCGCCCGTCATTTCTGATCCACGAGTCCCAGCAGGTACTGGCCATAGGCGGTCTTGCGGAGCGGCGCCGCGATGGCGGCCAGCTGCCCACCGTCGATCCACCCCTTTTGAAACGCGATCTCCTCGGGACATGCGACCTGCAGCCCCTGCCGCGCCTGCAAGGTCTGGATGAAGCTGGCCGCCTGAAGCAACGCCTCGGGCGTCCCGGTGTCCAACCAGGCCACGCCCCGTCCGATGCGCTCGACGTGAAGTAGCCCCTGCTCGAGGTAGAGCCGGTTGAGATCGGTGATCTCGAGCTCGCCGCGCGCGGAGGGCTTCATCGATGCCGCCATCTCCGGCGCGTTGCCGTCGTAAAAATAGAGCCCCGTGACGGCGAGGTGGGAGCGCGGCACGGACGGCTTCTCCTCGATGTTCAGCGCGCGCCCTTGCCCGTCCATCTCGACGACGCCGTAGGCGGTCGGATCCTTGACCCAGTAAGCGAACACCGTGGCGCCCTCGCGACGGGTGGCCGCCGTGGCCAGCAGGTCTGGGAACCCGTGGCCGTAGAACAGGTTGTCGCCCAGCACCAGGGCCGAGGGTTGACCGTCGATGAAGCGGCGGCCAATCGTCAGCGCCTGCGCCAGTCCGTCGGGCGACGGTTGCACCTCGTACGAGATCTCCATCCCCCAGGCGGCGCCGTTTCCCAGCAACGCCATGAAGGCCGACTGGTCCTGCGGCGTCGTGATGATGAGCACGTGCCGGATGCCAGCGAGCATCAACGTCGACAGCGGATAGTAGATGAGCGGCTTGTCGTAAATCGGCATCAGCTGCTTGCTGACCGCCTTCGTGAGCGGATGCAGGCGGGTGCCGGAGCCCCCCGCAAGCACGATGCCCTTCTCGATTCCTTTAGCGGTGGCCATAATTTCGATCGATCCACTTTCGATATTCGCCCGAGCGCACGTCCTCGATCCACTGCGGATTGTCGAGGTACCAGCGGACCGTCTTCTTCAAGCCGGTCTCGAACGTCTCGCGCGGCGACCAGCCGCATTCGTCCGACATGCGGGTCGGGTCGATGGCGTAGCGCTGATCGTGTCCGGGACGATCGGCGACGAACTTGATCAGCCCGGTCAGCTTGGCCACCGGTTGGTTGGTCGCTTCGGCCAGCACCGCGCAGATCGCGTGCACGACATCGATGTTCTTGCGCTCGCTTCGTCCACCAATGTTGTAGGTCTCGCCCACCCGCCCCCGCTCGATCACCGTCCAGATCGCCTCGCAGTGATCGTCCACGTACAGCCAGTCCCGTACATTCACGCCGGCGCCATAGATGGGTAGCGGCTTGCCCTCGAGGGCGTTCATGATCATCAGCGGAATCAGCTTCTCGGGGAACTGGCGCGGACCGTAGTTGTTCGAGCAGTTCGTGAGCTTGGTGGGCAGGCCGTACGTCCGCTGATACGCGCGCACCAGATGGTCGCTGGCCGCCTTCGACGCCGAGTACGGGCTCGACGGATCGTAGCGGGAGTCCTCGGTGAACAGACCGGTCGGGCCGAGCGAGCCGAAGACCTCGTCCGTGCTGACGTGGTGAAGCAGCCCCTGCCCGCGCGGCCAGTGCTTGCGACAGGCCTCGAGCAGGTTGAACGTACCGAGAATGTTCGAATCGATGAAGTCGCGCGGGCCGACGATGCTGCGGTCGACGTGGCTCTCGGCGGCGAAGTGGACCACCAGCTCCGGCTTCTGCGCCTCGAAGAAGGCGTCGACGGCCGCGAAGTCGGCGAGATCGAGGCGCGCCAGCTGGTAGTTCGGCGCCTCGGCGATCGTCTCCAGACTCCGCAGGTTCGCGGCGTAGGTCAGCTTGTCGAGATTGATGAAGCGATGCTCGGGATGCAGAGGCACGAGCCGCGTCAGAAAATTCGAGCCGATGAATCCGGCTCCCCCCGTAACGACGATCTTCATTGAAGGTCAGCTCTCTCCAGACCCGGAACGGTATCACAGGCGCAGGCCGGGGGCGCCTTTCCCGACGCGCACGACACCGACGCTGGCGGCCCGGGTCAGCCCCGCGCCAGGCGGCGCCGGAGCAGCTCAGTAAGCGCCGCGGTTCTTCTTCGAGCCGAAGATCGTCAGGAAGATGATCTTCAGGTCCAGCACGAGATCCCAGGCCGTGATGTAGTCGAGATCGTGGCGAACGCGCTTCTCCATTTTCTCGAGCGTGTCGGTCTCGCCCCGGAAGCCGTTCACCTGCGCCCAGCCGGTGATTCCGGGCTTCACCTTGTGGCGCAGCATGTAGCCGCGGATCAGGGAGCGATAGGCCTGGTTGTGCGCCACGGCGTGAGGTCGCGGGCCGACGATCGACATCTCCCCCGTGAGGACCTGAATGAACTGCGGCAGCTCGTCCAGCGAGGTCTTGCGCAGGATGCGTCCGAGCGCCGTCACCCGCTGATCATTCTTGGTCGCCTGGGTGACGACCGGACCATCCTCGCAGACGGTCATGGTCCGGAACTTGAGGACGCGAATCTCCTTCGCGTTCAGGCCGTACCGGCGCTGCCGGAAGAAAACGGGGCCAGACGAGGTGAGCTTCACGCCCAGGGCGATCAGCATCATCGGGATCGAGATGAGGAGCATGATGAGCGAACCAAGGATGATGTCCTCGACCCGCTTCAGTCCCCCCGACACGCCATTGAAGGGGGAGTCGTAGATGCTGACGAGCGGGATGTCCCCCACCTGATGCCACTGGGCGTGCATCAGGTCGTAGGTCAGCAGATCGGCGGCCAGATAGACCGTCGCGGTCGTATCAGCCAGCTCCTGCAGCGCCTTCCCGATCCGCCCCTCCGCCTTCAACGGCAGGCCGATGTAGACGATGTCGATCTTCCCCTCGCGGGCGTCGCGGACCAGATCGTCCACGTTCCCGGCGAAGTCACAGGTGGCCGTCTCGAACTTGTGGCGGCGGGCCGGCGAGCGGTCGTCGTAGACGCCGGCGAAGCGCATCCCGAACCAGGGGCGCTCCTGAAGGCTGGTGCACAGCCGCTCCGAGATGGTAGTGGCGCCGAGGAACGCCACGTTCTTGCTGTTCCGGCCCCGGGTGCGGGCGTAATGCAGGAAGGCGCGGAGGGCGAGCCGCCACGCCCCGAGCAACGCGACCGTCGAGCCGATCCAGCCGATGGTCACCGCCCGGGAGAAGTTCTGGGTCGTCTTGGTCACGAACGCGAGCAGGAACAGCAGGACGGGGACCGCGAACCAGATGGCGAACGCCGTGGTGAGCTCACGGCCGAGCGGCTCCGAACGCCAGCGGCGATACAAGCCGCGGGATTCGGCCAGAAGGTTGAAGGTCACCAGCGCGATGCCGGTGGCGATGGTCATCTGGCCCTGCCAGGTGTCGTGGTAAGCGAGGCACGCGAAGTAGTGTCCGGCGGCGATCGAAAAGCAATCGGCCAGGCGCTGCAACGCGCTCAGGAGCTCTTCATTACTTCTCGCGAAGCCGTCGGACGAATTCTTCCTTCTCATGGTATCCCCCCCCCGAGAACGTAAGCGTTTAAGATTCTTCCGAACAAAACAAAAGTTAAGGCCGTTTCCGAACAGGTTAACATTTAATCCGAAGCGAGATTGAAAATGAACCCTCCGACGGACCGAAGCAGTGTACCGAGCGTACCTTACGATGCAAGGGGAATTGTTAGTTCGAATGCACTATCCAGCGATTCGATCGTTACGAAGGCCAATTGTTTCGGGCCTCTAGGGGAACCGTTTCGAAGATGTAGCCAAACTGCGCACAGGCCGTTTCGGAACGGCGGAGCTTGACTGTCTCGAGACATCGACGAGGCGCGGCAAATCGGTCTGACTTCCCCTCGCCGCCGACCGCGGACAGGGCGGCGGCGAGGAGGCATCGAAGGTCAGCGCCGGGCTAGAACGCCACCTCCGTGAGCGTGTACGTGTCGGTCTTCGCCTTCTTCGGGTCGGCGAACAGCTCATTCAGGTGTGACAGGTCCACGTACAGCTTCTCGCCGGCGAACACGGCGGTGGTCGGGAACGCCGCTTCGAGCGGCACCGCCTTGTCGACCTTCGCGGTCTTCCATCCGTCGGTCGACTTCAGGCGCACCGCCCGGTGGGTCTCGCCATTCTGGATGACGATCAGGTCGCCCGCTGCCGACATGACCAGTCCGTCGGCGTTCGGCACCTTCTCGGAGAGCTTGATCTCCTCGGCGACCGGAGCCCCCTTCTCGGCCAGCTTCCACAGCGTGCCATCGTCGGACTTGGCCACGATCAGAAAGCCGTCCTTGTGGTGCGCGATGCCATTCAGCCCGAACCCCTGCCCCTTGAACTTGTCGTCCCTCAGGTACACGGACGCCTTGAACGCGGCGTCGACCTTGTAGACGATCGGGCTGAAGCTGTCGGTGACGTAGGCGTTGCCGTCACCGTCGATGGCGATGTCGTTGCAGAAGTGCTCCCCCTCCGGGACGAGCGCGCTCAGGTCGACGCTGTTCTTGCGCTTGCCCGACTTCAGGTCGAACGCCATCAGCCGCGCGATCTTCTTCTGGGTCTTGGGCGACGTCTTCTCCGACACTCCCGGGTCGGAGACGCACACCAGCAGGCGGCCGCGCTCGGGATCGGCGTGCATGCCGACCGACGAGATCAGCAGCGGATCCTTGGCGAACGCCTTGTACTTTCCATCGGCCTTCACCACCCCGACCGTTCCGTGACGCATCGAGCTCACAAAGAACTCACTCGTCTTCTCGTTGTAGGCGATCCCCTCGGGGTAGGCCGTGGGGGCCTTGAATTCGATCCCGCCTGCCGCCAGCACCGGGGCCGGCAGTGCCACCGCCATCGCCAAAACACAGGTCCTCGTCATCTTCATGATCTTGTCTCCTTGATATCCAGGGTCCGGGGGGAGCGTAGCTTGCCCGTCCTCCCCGAGCGAACGAAGTCCGTCGTGGCCTACCTGAAACAAAAGCCGACACAGCGGACGTGATCGCACGCAACCGCTCGACCAGATGCCGCAAGAACGGTTTGCGCCGTGACGAGGCGCGAAGGAATATAGAGCCGACATGACACGCAGCAAGCCTCAGACCCGTCGCGCCACGAAGTTCGTCCCCTTCCCGTTCGATGCCCCGCGCTTCGGCGCCTCGACCGCGCTGGCCTTGGCGGTCCTCGCATCGTCGGCGCTGGGGGGATGCAAGAGCGGTGGCAACGCTTCCGGCAGCGGCGGCTCCGGTTCGGGCGGCTCGCACGATGGCTCGGGCGGCAGCGGCTCGGGTGGCAGCGGCAGCGGTGGCGACGGCTCCGGTGGCGCGCAAGCAGCGTCCGGCGGCAGTGGCTCCGGCAGCGGGGGCGGGGCGGCGACCGGCGGTAGCTCGGGCACGACCGCCTGCAAGCCCCCCACCGACGTCAACCAACCGATCGCCAAGCTCGCAGATACGGGCTGCATGAGCGCCACCGCGCCGACCGCCTTCGCCAGCGCCATCTTCCCGTACACGGTGAACAGCCCCCTGTGGTCGGACGCCGCCGACAAGAGCCGCGGGTTCGTGCTGCCGGCCGGCGGCAAGATCCACGTCAAGAACTGCGCCGACAGCGCCGAGAATTGCGCCGGCGGCGCCACCGATCCCGATGACGGGAAATGGGTCTTCCCCGTGGGGACCGTGATGGTGAAGAACTTCTCCTTCGACGGCAAGACGGTGGAGACACGTCTCTTCGTTCACCACGACGCCGACACCTGGGTCGGTTACAGCTACGCCTGGACCGAGGATCAGGCAGGCGCGACGATCGTCGCCAGCGCTGGCGCCGAGGTGAATTTCAACACGGGCTCGCGCACCGTGGACTGGCATTACCCCTCGCGGGACAACTGCATGAAGTGTCACAAGCCGACCGGCGGCGACACCCTCGGCCCCGAGACCGACCAGATGAACCGGATGGCTGCCTCGGGCGGCATGAACCAGATCGATCAGCTGCAGCAGATGGGGGCCTTCGACAAGGCGGTGCCCACGCCCTACAAGGCGGCGCTGGTGACGCCCTACGCGTCACAGGTGGGGATGCCTTCCTCGTCGGCGACTGCCGAGCAGAAGGCGCGCTCCTACCTGCAGGCGAACTGCGCGTTCTGCCATCGCCCCGACGATCCCGACTACTTCCTCACCGACATGCGCTTCGGCGTGCCGCTCGGCGACATGGGGCTGTGCGGCCAGGATCCGCAGAAGAGCGATCTGGGCGTCATCGGCTCGAAGCGGCTCGATCCCGGTAACCCGATGAACTCGCTGATGTGGCTGCGCATGAAGGCTCCCCCCGACGGGGTCGACAAATATGGCCGCATGCCGCCGATCGCCTCCTACATCACCGACGACGCGGGCGCGCAGGTCATCAGCGACTGGATCTCGGGGCTGTCGGGCCCCTGCCCCGCCCCCACCATGTGATTTCCCGGCGGCGCCGCGGTCAGTGCGCCGTGACGACGACACCCCAGGGGAGTCCGCCCACCTTGATCCGCTTCGCGACCTTGCCCGAGGCGATGTCGATCACCGACACGTCGTCCGATGGGCCGTTCGCCGTGTAGAGACGCTTTCCGTCACGCGACAGGGCGATTCCCCACGGGCGCGCCCCCACGCCGTCGATGATGCGGACCTGCTTGCGCTTGGCGATGTCGATGACCGACACCGACTCGCCGCGCCCGTTCGACACGAACAGCTGCTTGCCGTCGCGGGACAGCACGGAGCCCATGGGGCGCGGACCGAGCACGGTCGGCGCCTCGGGGACGACCTTGATCGTCCCGGCCGACGCGTTCTTCACGACGTCGATGACCGTCACCATGGCCCCCATCTCATCGGTGGCGAAGGCGAGCGCGCCGTTCTTCGCGAAGGCGAGCGACCGGGGGCGCGGCCCGGCGGGGATGCGCGCCAGCAGCGCGAACGTCGTGGTGTCGATGGCGGCGATGTCGCCGTCCTGCTCGGAGGTCACGTAGACGACCTTGCCGTCCGGGCGGACGGTGACCCCCTCCGGCTCTTTTCCGATCGCCACCCGCTTGAGGATGTTGCCGGTCTTGACGTCGACGACGCTGACCTCGGCCGTCTCTTCGTTCGACACGAACAGCTTGCTCCCGTCGTGCGACACGTCGAGCGACTCCGGATCCTGACCGCTCTGATAGGTCCGCACAATCTTGCTGGTGGCGAGATCGACCATGCCGATCCCGTCGGCCTGGCGATCCCCAGGGGGCAGCTTCGCCTCGTCAACGCCCGGCCCCCCCTTGGGAGAGCCCGAGAGCGCCACGAACAGGCTCTTTCCGTCGGGCGAGAGCTTCATGCCGCGCGGCCGCTTCCCGACGGCGATACGCCCCACGACCGTCCCGGCGGCGGGATCGACGACCACGATGTCCCCCCCGTCCTCGGTGCTGACGTACAACCGCTCGGCGGTGGCATGCGCCGCGCCTCCGGCGAACGCGAATGTCGCCATCATCACGGCGACCTGGGAGACGAGACGGGGGATGACGCGCATTCCGTATGGATACTGCGGGCGTCGCGGCCCCGCGAGAGATTTCTTGCGAGAGGGCGCTCGAGAGGCCGACGCTAGAGCGCGGCGCGCGGCGCCGAGCTGGCGGGAGCGGCCGGGCCGGACGCCGGGGTCGCTTCGGCGGCCGCGGTCGGCTGACGAACGAGCCATGCCCCCAGTACCTCGATGGCATCATGGGGAGAGAACGTTGGAAAGCGCTCGACGACCCAACCGACGGCGTCGTGGGTGCGGCGGGCCTTCAGGAACTCTTGAAGCTGGGCGAGCGCCGCGTCCGCGGAAGGCGTCGCGTCCTTGTCGGAGGCGGCCGCGGTTCCATTCGCCAGCGCGAGCAGCTCGGGAGACACGCCCGACATGGTCTTCATGGCGTCGAGCTGGGCGCGCGCGGCCGGGTCGGAGCGGGTCGCCAGCGCACGCGCGGCGGCCAGTTGAACCTCGCGGTTGTCACGCTTCAACATGTGCCCGAGAAACTCGGCGGAGGCCGCCGACGACAGCGTACCCAGCTCGGCGGCCACGGCGCGGGCCGGACGGGGATCCGTCTCGCGCGCCAGCAGATAGAGTTGATCGAGGGCCAGATCGCCAGCCGCGCGAATGATGCCCGCCGACGCGGCGCCGCGTACCTCGACCGTCTTGTCGTGAAGCAGCGGCGCCAACCGATACATCTCGGGACGCCCGCCCCCCTTCTTCACCGACGCGAACGTGGCGGCGCCACGAACGCCCGCATCCTTGTCGGTCATCAGCCCCAGTACGAGCGGGCGGATGTCACCGCGAAAGTTCGTCGTCAGGATGTCCAGGGCGGACAGCCGCACGCTTTGAGCCTGCTTGTCGTCCTTCACCAGCGCCTCGAGCTTCGTTCGGCAGCCGGCGATGGACGCGCCCGAGGCCGCCACCACCCGCGCCGCCTCGAACGCCGTCTCGCGCCCCATTGCCGTCCCCGACTCCATCGGCTCGCGAACGGCGTCGCAGATGTCGACGCCCAGCTTCTGCAGCCCCTTCGCGGCCAGCCTCACGGTCGCCCGCGACGTCAGCGCACCCTTGAGGCGCCCGATCTGAACCTTGTCCCCGGTCTCGGCCAGCGCCACCGACGCCGTTGCGTCGAGGAGCGGATCAGGAACGCTGCGCCCCAGGTAGAGGCGCGCGAAACGATCGAGCGCGAGCGCGCCATCGCCCTTGTTCACCTCGCCGACGCGGCGAAGCGCCTCCTCGATGCGGTTGCTCATCACCAGGCGCGGCAGCGACACCTCGATGGGATCCTCGACGCGCACCAGCTTGGCGCCGGCGGCGCAAGCGCGCGAGTCGCGGCTCAAGGTCCACTCGAAGTGCGCGTAGCCGTCATCTGACAGGACCTCGGAGGTTGGCAGCGGAAACGGCGCGCTCTTGCGAATGGCGTCCACGGCGGCGTGATCGAACTCGGTCGAGCTGGACGACGAACGGACGGTGGCCTCGGCGACAGTCCCGTCCCAGCGAATGGTGAGAGCGATGGTCGCCTCGCGGGGACCATCCGCGGCTGTTGCGGGCGCCGCCGGCGTGGCGGTCGCCACGGGCTTCAAGAATCCCTCGGCCCACCGCGCGTGGACCCGCGTATGCGCCAGACGAAGGTAGTCGCCCACGGGCCCCGGCGTCTTGATGGCGGGCTCGGCCGCGGCGTCCCCGGCCCACGCCCGGGGTATCGCGCCCAGCGACGCGGCCAGGACACTGCCGACGAGCGTGGCCACGAATAGAAGCCGGAGCGTGCGCTGCATCCCCAGGCCATCGGTCGCTTTCGCGAAAAGTGAAGGGGTCTGTCCGGAAAGCGGATCGTGCGCCGCGCCATCGCTGGATGTTCGCGATTGGACGAAGCATCATTCACACCCACACGCACCTTGTCCTCCTCGCCACAGCGTCCGCGCCCCACTTCGAGTCAGCTCCGTCAGGATGCCCTGCGGTGACGAGCGTCTGCTATTCGAACCGACTGGAGGGCCTCGTCGAGGCCCTGGCCGCCGCCCTCCCCCGGCCGGGGCGCCTGTTCGACGGCCCGTGGCTGGTGGTCTCGGGGCGCCCGGCCGAGCTGTTCGTCGATCTCGCGCTGGCGCGCCAGCGTGGCGTCTCGGGGAACGTGGACACGATGTCGGTGGCCGGCGCCTTCGCGCGGCTGTGCACCGAGGCGGTGCCGAACCTGGTGCTGATCGAACGTCTGCACATCGTGGGCGAGCTGCTGGCGCTGCTGGCGGAGCGGCCGGCCGGCGGCGATGACGCGCTCGCGACGATCGACGCCTACCTGCTGGGGGCCGGGCCCGAGGCCGACGCGATCGATCGTCGCCGCGTGGCCGTCGCCCAGGCCCTGGCGTCGCTGTTCAGCGCCTGGAGCCTGACCCAACCCGAGCGCCTGGGAGCCTGGCGCGCCGGGCGTCTGGCCGACGAGGAGCCGTCCGACAATCCGCCCTTGCTGCGGGCCGAGCGGCGGCTCTGGACGCTGCTGTTCGGCCCCGAAGGTCGATTCGCGCGCCGTGGTCAGGGGGAGGGACGACGCTATCTGACCTTGGACGCGTTCCTGGACGAGCGCCTCGACCGAGCGTGGCGCCCCCCGTCGGCAGTGCACGTCTTCGGCCTGACCGATCTCCCCCCCGGATTGCAGCGCCCGTTCGATCGACTGAGCGCGAAGACCGCGCTGTCGATCTATGCGTTCAATCCCTGTCGCGAATTCTGGGAGGATCTGGAGACGACGCGACGACCGACCCCTGCCGTCAGCGGCACGTCGAGCAAGGCGGGTTCGCGGCGGCGCGACTCGGAGCGCCAGCTCGAGCTTTGCATCGACGTCGTCGCGCCGGCGGAGGTCACCACCTTCGAGCGCGAGACTCCCTTCTTGACGCTGTGGGGGCGACCGCACCGCGACACCATCCGCCGTCTCGACGCCCTCTGCGAGTCGAACGCCGACGGCCGATACCTGACGGTCGAGGGGCCACCGACCTGGCTGGCGCGGTTGCAGCGGGACGTCCTCGATCGGGAGCCGCTTCGTACGGGAACGCGCCGGCTGAACCTATCCGCCGACGGCTCGCTGGTGATCCTGCGCGCCCCGGAGCCGCGCCGCGAATGGGAGGCGATCGCCGCCGAGATCTGGAAGCTGGTGCGCGACGACGCCGCGCCGGGCGCCGAGCGCGCGGGACCGCCGCTGCGCTTCTCCGACATCGCCGTGCTGATCGCCGGTCCGGATGAGCCCTATCTGTCGCTGGCACCCTCGGTGTTTCACGAGGCGAACGATCTTCCGCACACGCTGGTCGACGTGCCGTTGGCGGCGTCCAGCCGGATCTCGGAGGCCATCCTCGGTCTGCTGGCGCTCCCCAGCGGGCCGCTGTCCCGTCGCGAGGTGCTCGACGTCGTCACGCATCCGAACATCAAGGCCCGCTTTCCCGACGCCGACGGCACCGTCTGGCTGGCGCTGTGCGATGCGCTCGGGATCGCGCGTGGCGCCGATCGCGACGCCTTCGCCGACACTTACGTCGAACGCGACGCCTTCAACTGGGATCAGGGGCTGCGGCGCCTGGTGCTGGGGCGCCTGGCAACCGGGCCACGCAGCGGCGTCGAGCGCCCGCTGTCGCTGCCGGGCCCGCGCGGGGAAGAGGCGTACCTTCCGGCCGAGGTGGCGCCCGATGTGCGCGCCGACGCCGACGGGCTGGGCTTGCTCGTCCGCTCGCTGCTCGCCGACGTCCGGTTCGCGCGCGAAGCGCGGCTGTCGATCGCCGGCTGGATCCGCTTCGTGCACGCGCTGTCCGATGCCTACCTGTCAACCCTGTCCGCCGACGACGAAGCGGCCCGGCTGCGCGTGTTCGCCGCGCTCGACGGCGTCGCGAACGCCCATCGCGAGGGGACGACGGTCCGCCTGGCGGTTGCGTTCCAGCTCATCGAGGAGGCGCTCGGCGGACTGCGCGGCACGCGGGGACAGCTGTTCGGGAACGGCGTCACCGTCGGCTCGCTGCCGGCGCTGCGGTCGTTGCCGTTCCGGATCATCTTCGTGGCGGGCCTCGGCCCCGAGCGCTTTCCCGCCGCCGATCGGCCGGCGCCGCTCGATCCGGGCGGTCCGGCGCGCGCGGGCGAGGTCACGTCCCGTCAGCGCGACCGCTCCCTGTTCCTGCAGGCGCTGCTCGCCGCGCGCGAGCGGCTCTATCTGTCTTATGTCGATCGCGAGCCGCTGTCGGGCGAGCACCGCGAGCCCTCGGCGGTTTTGCTGGAGCTGACGGAGACGCTGCGCGACGGCTACGGCGATCCGGCGGCGTGTACGCGGCAGGTTGTCGTGCAGCGCGACCAAGATCCCCTGGCGCGAGCGGCGTTTCCGATCGCGGCGACCGAGGCGCGCGCGCGCCTCCTCGGTCAACAGATCGCCGCGCGGGCGCCGGCCGCCGAGCGTCTGCGCGACGTCGCGGTCGAGCGCACCTTGACGCCGGCGGCGCAGGCCACGCTGGCGCCGCTGCTGGGGACCTTCCCGCATGCCGTCGCCGCCGGACGCATGCGCGACCGCTACGTGTTGACGCTGAGCGATCTGCGACGCTTCCTCACCTGTCCCGTGCAGGGGGGCTCGCAAATTCTGCTCGGCCTGCGCGACGTCGAGGACCAGACGGAGGCGCGTCAGGCGGCTGACGAGCCGTTCGGCCTTCCGCGCTCCATCGAATGGACCGTCCTCGGTGATCTCTTTCTCCGCGCCTGGACGGGGGCCGAGACGCCCACGTCCGAGGCGCTGCAAGCGGCCTACGCGGAGGCGAGCCAGACCCAGCGACTGGCTCACCTCTTCCCGGCGGGCCCGTTCGCCGCGGCGACGCGCCACCGTCATCTCCGACTGATGGAGACGTGGCGCGCCGGGCTGCTGGAGGGCGCGTGGGTCGTGCGCGGACCGGCACGCGAGCTCGTCTTCGGGCGCCCCGCGCCCGGATTACCCATGGACGAAGCCCTGCCCGCCCTGCGAATTCCCCTCGAACGTCAGGGGAGCCTGCTCGACGTCCAGCTCCAGGGACGGCTGATGCCCCGGCTGGAGATCGGTGATGCGCGCGGTTCCCTGCTGCTCGCCGCATCCTCGAACAGCGAGGATGACCGTGATGGGCTTCGCCCCTTTCTGGAGCAGCTGCTGCTCGCGGCGAGCGACCACGCTCACGCGCCCACGACGTCGCGCCACCTGTTGCTCCGCCCCAGTCCCCCCAAGCCGGCCGCCGCCGTCACCGAGCTGGTCTTCTCCGCGCTCTCCCCCGAGCGGGCGCGCGCCTACCTGACCGCGCTGGTCAACGACATCTTCACCGGCAGTCACGACCAGCTGTTCCCTTGCGAGGCCGTGTTTCGCGCGCGCAAGAACGCCGAGAAGAGCGGCGACGGCGCACCGCGGGTCCGAGAGTGCATCATCGAGACCCGCGACGATCCGTACTACCGGCGCACCTCGAGCGCCAGACTGGGTCCGGTGCCCCGGGCGTTCGACTATCCCCCTCCGGCCGTCGAAGAGGCCGAGGCGCTGGCCGAGCGCAGGTTCGGGCTGTTCTTCGAGTCGCGTCAGGTGATCAAGAAGACCAAGGAGAAGGCGTGAGCTCGCGGCGACCTTCGCCTCTGCTCGACGCCGTGGTGTCCCGCCCCGCCACCATCGTCGAGGCGTCCGCTGGCACCGGCAAGACGTACCAGCTCGAGCAGCTCGCCCTCGGCCTCATCGCCGACGGGCGCGCGCGCATCGACGAGCTCCTCGTGGTCACGTTCACCGAGCGGGCCACCAGCGAGCTGGTGGCCCGCATCCGCGCCACCATCGACGGCGTGCTGGCCGCGCCGCCGGAGACCGGCGACGACGCCGCACGACGACGACGGCACCTCCTCGAGGCGAGACGTTCCTTCGATCAAGCCGCGATCATGACGATCCACGCCTTCTGCCAGGGATTGCTGATGGACGAGCCCCTGGCGACGGGGCGGCTGGTGGGACAGGCCCAGGTCGACTCCCGGACCGCCTTCGGCGAGCTGTTTCGAGAGGTCCTGCGCCACACGCTGTCCACCGACGCGAGCCATCGCCGTTATCTGGACAGCTTCCTCGTCGACAATCGCGACGTGGGCACGCTGGAGACCCTGCTCTATCGCGCCGCCACCGCGCGTGGGCAGTGGGCGAGCCGCTACGACCAGGGGGACCTGGGGCGGCTCGTCGACGACCTCGCCGCGATAGAGCTCGCCCCTCTCGAACGCTTCTGGAGCCCGATCCTGGGGAACGCCAGCAGCGTGAAGGCGCTGAAGCGGCGACTGGCGTCCCTCGAACCGGCGCTGGCCCTGGCCCGCGACAGCCGCGACTGGCCGGCCCTCCTCGGCATCGTCGACGAGATATCCGGCGACACGTTCTGTGGGTACGTCGAGAAGATCGCGGGGGCCCGCGGGATGGCGCCCGAGCTGGGCCGGCTGGGCGATGGGCTGACCGGCTTGCTGGCTGTCTCCACGCTGATCGAGGCGACGGTCCAGCAGTTTCTCCCGTCGGTGAAGGAGGCGCTCGAGCAGCGCAAGCTGGCCGGTGGGTTCTATGACTTCGACGACATGATCACCTCGGTGGCGCGCGCGCTCGACGGGCCCGCGGGACAGGACCTGATCGCGAAGCTGCGCCGACGGTTTCGCTTCGCGCTGATCGACGAGGCGCAGGACACGGACGCGCCGCAGTGGCGCATCTTCGAGCGGATCTTTCTCGACTCGAACGGCGCCAACCCCTGCGTGCTGATCGGCGATCCCAAGCAGGCCATCTACGGCTTCCGCGGCGCCGACGTGCACAACTACGTCGCCGCCCGCGGCGACATTCTCGCCCGCGAAGGGGCCTTCTTCCCGCTGGAATGCAACTTTCGTTCGGCGGACGAGGTGCTGCGGGGCGTGAACGCCATCCTCGACCAGGCGGTCCTCACGCCGTTCTTCACGAACCCCGACATCGTCTACGACCACCCGGTGGAGAGCGACCGGGGTGCGCTGGGCAGCGGCGCCGGGGTGACCCTGTTCCAGCTCGATCTCTCCGAGCGCCCCACCAAGCCCCTGCGCGTGGTGGCGATCAAGCGGGCGTTGCGGCGAGCCATCGCGATGGAGATCGGCCGCCTGCGCGCCGAGCAACCGGGCTTACGCCTGTCCGATGTCTTCGTCCTCACCCGCAGCAACGCCGAGACGGGCGAGCTCGCCGCCGAGCTGCGCCAGTGGGGCATCCCCCATGCCTTCTACAAGCAGGAGGGGTTGTGGAAGACCGCGGAGGCCGAGCACGTCCGCACGTTGCTGGCCGCCATCGACGACCCGCTGGATCGCGCCGCGCGCATGCAGGCCTGGCTGACGCCCTTCTTCGGGCTGACCTTGGGCGAGCTCGAGGCGATGGGCGCGCCGCCCGCGCATCACCCGCTGCTGGCGCGCCTGTTCGCCTGGAAGCGGTTCGGCGAGGCCCGCCACTACCCGGCGCTGTTCGCCCGCATCCTCGACGAGAGCGGCGTGACCAGGCGGCTCCGCTTGAACCCGGCGGGCGAGCGTCGCCTGACCCTGTACCGGCAGATCTTCGATCAGCTGCTGGCCGACACGGCGGCGCGGAGGCTGTCGGTCAACGAGCTGATCGCGACCTTGGGTCGCTACGCCGCCGGGCAATTCCCCCCCAGCGCGGACGGCGGCACCCGCGACACGGACATCCAGCGCGCCGAGCTGGACGCCAACGCCGTGCAGCTCATCACCATGCACAAGGCGAAGGGGCTGGAGGCCGAGCACGTCTTCCTGTACGGCACCCTGACCAACGTCCCCATCGGCAGCGCCGACGTCCATGCTTTCTATCGGGGCCACGACCGGGTCTTCTGCGCCGGAAAGCCGCGATTGCCCGACACGCTCACGCGCATCAAGGTGAACCGCAACGAGGAGGACCAGCGGCTGCTGTACGTGGCGATGACCCGCGCGCGGCACCACCTGTACCTGCCCTTCTTCCCCGCCACGGCCTCGGACGACACGGAGCTGTTCGGAAGCGAGAGCGATCACGGCGACTACAGGGCCTTCGACAGGATCACCGGGCCGTATCGCCACGTGAACGATCAGCTGCGTCGGCTGGCCGCCGACGGCCCCCGCTTTCGGGCGCTGTTCGGCACGCGGTCGGTGCCGTTCCCGGCCCCCGACCTGAAGAGCGACCACGAGGTGGCCGCCGAGCTGACGGTCGAGCTCGGCGCCTGGACGCCCACCGTTCCCCCGCCCGAGCCCACGCCTTCGACGCCGTCCCCGGCGACGCTGCGGGCGACCCGCCGTGGCTTCATCGTCACCTCGTACTCCCGTTTGAAGGACGCGGCGGGCGGTTATCAGCCTCCCGTGCTCGACGAGGACACCTCACCGGTGCTGGCGGCGCCGACGGAGGTGACGGAGCCGACCGAGCCCCCGGCCCTCGAGCTGCCCGGCGGCGCGGCCACGGGGCTGTTTCTTCATGCGGTGCTCGAGAAGGCGGCGCTCGGCGTGCTGCCCGCTTACGCCGAGTGGGAGAAGCAGCCGCTGGTGAGGCACCTCCTCGAGATCGAGTGTCGTCGCTGGGATCGCGATCCCAGCAGCTTGCCGGCGGCGGCGCGCGTGGTGTACGACGCGCTCACCACCCCCATCGCCTTCGCGGGCTCCCCGCTTTTGCAGGGGATCGCGTCGGCGCCCCACGTGCGCCGCGAGGTCGACTTTCTCTTCTCGCTCTCGAAGCAGGGCCAGTCGCTCGAGCGCGCCCGCGGCGGCCACGACGCCGGTCGCATCGTTCAGGACCGCGGCTTCATCCGCGGCGTCCTCGACGTGCTGTACGAGCACGACGGGAAGGTCTACTTCGCCGACTGGAAGAGCGACATGCTCCCCGCCTTCTCGGACGATGCGCTGCGCGCGCACGTTGACGCGAACTACGAGCTGCAGATCCAGATCTACACGGTGGCGCTGTTCCGGCTCCTGGGCGTGCAGGACGCGGCCGACTGTGCGCAGCGCTTCGGCGGGCTCGCCTACGTCTTTCTGCGCGGGCTGGGCGCTGGCCGCGCACCCGGGGCCGGCGTGCATGTCAGGCGTCCCGCCTACGACGTCGTGCGGTCCTGGGAACGCGCGCTGGTGGCGCGCCCGGCCGGCGGAGATTGGGAATGACGACGCCTCCCCGCTCTCGCCGGACTGCCTCCTTCGCGAGCCATCCCGCGGCGCCGCTGCATCCAGCCGGCACGGCGCGCGCGCTGTTCCTCGGCGCGGACGCCGCCGATCCTGACGATGCGCTCCCCCGCGCGCTCTGGGAGCGGCTGCGTGCGCGCGACGTGGGGACCGACACGCTGCTGTCCGCCTGGGAGGTGAGCCGCTGGGTTGCGGCCCCCATCGACGAGCGAAAAGCGCTGGCCGGTCTGCTGGTGGCGCTCGGTGAGGCGGTCGAGGGGGGAAGCACCTTCCTGCCGCTCGTGTCCGGCGACAGCCCCGACGACGCGGCTCCTCTGGCGGGCCGCCTCGTCGGCCTGGGCTTCACCGAAGGGGAACGGGGTGCGATCGTCGCGCTCGCCGCACGACTGGTGGCAGGCGCCGCCTCGCCCGCGCTCGCGTCGCTGTTCGGCGCTCCCGCCGGGCGCCGTCCCTTCGTCCTCGTCGACGGCGCGCTGTATCCCGAGGCGCTGTGGTCGTTCGAGGCGCGCCTGACCGAGGCGCTCGCGGCGCGGCTGGCCCGCCCACGGCCACCCGCACCCGCCGACGTCACGGCGCAGGTGACCCCGCCCGCCACCGGACCGGCGCTGGGCCCGGAGCAACTCGCGGCCGTGGAGGCCTGTCTGACCCACCCGCTGACCCTCATCACCGGGGGACCGGGGACGGGCAAGACATCGACCATCGTGGCGCTGCTTCGCGCGCTGTTTCGCGGAGGGGTACGCGCCGACCGGGTGGCCATCGCCGCGCCGACGGGACGGGCGGCGCAACGAATCGCGGAGTCGCTGCACGCCGCCGGATTGGCGGACGGCGTGACGACCTCGACCTTGCATCGCCTGCTGGGAATTCGCCCTTCCCGCCGCCCCACCCTCGATGCCGAGGCGCCCGAGTTCCACGCCGGCTGGCGGCTGCCCCACCTGTTCGTGATCGTCGACGAAGCGTCGATGATCGATCTGTTCATGATGACCGAGCTGCTGGAGGCGGTGGGCGACGAGGCGCGCCTGATCCTGGTGGGCGACGCCGATCAGCTCCCCTCCGTGCGCCTGGGCGCCGTGTTCCGCGATCTCTGCGCGGCGCTGCCGGCGCTCACCCGCCGGTTGACGACCAGCTACCGCATGGATCCCGCCGATGCGGCCGGAGCGGCGATCCTTCGCGCGGCGCAGGGCCTCCAAGCAGGCGGCGATACCGGCGGCTTCGTCACCCGACGGCGCGCGGACGAGCTCGACTTCACCGGCGTGCAGCACCTGCCGCGCGCCGGCCTGCCCGAGTTGCTGGCGCGCTGGAACAGGGACGTGCTGGGCGGCGAAGCGTTGCTCGCCCAGCTGACGGAGCTCCGGTTCGCGCCCGGCGACGATGGTCGGTTGACGGAGGGACCCGACGCAGCCGCCCTGCGCGAGGCGTTGCGACGGCACGCCGCCGCCCGCATCCTCTGCGTGACCCGGACCGCCGGCAGCGCCGCCGGCGCGGACGCGCTGAACGCGATGTTGCACCGGCAGTACCTGTGGACCACGCGCCAGGCCGCCGGTCCCGCGAACGACGAGCAAGTCGCCCTGCTGCCCGGCGAGCCGGTCACAATCCTGCACAACGATTATGAAAGGGGGCTGTGGAACGGCGATCAGGGTGTCATCGTGCAGACGCGGTCGTCGGGGGAGGACGCGCTGGGCGTCGTTTTCGCGCGAACCGATGGCCTCGTCATTCACGCGCTCGCCGAGATCGCCGACAACGTCGGTCTCGGCTTCGCGCTGACCGTGCACAAGGCGCAGGGCTCGGAATACGACCTGGTCGCCCTGGTGCTCCCCACGGGGGATAGCCCCTTGCTGACGCGAGAGATCCTGTACACCGCGCTCACCCGCGCCCGGCGCGGCGTGATGATCGTCGGCGAGCTCGCTCTGTTCGCGCGTGGCGCCAGCCGCAAGCTCGAGCGCGCCTCCGGCCTGCGCGACAAGCTCCCCCGCCTCCCGGCGACCTGACGGCGATCAGCGCGACGGCAGGCGTGCGGTGACGACCAGGCCGTCCACCGGGACCTTGTTCTCGAGGCGAAGATGGACGGGCGCCACCGACAGCGCCTCGAACCCAGCGTCCGCCAGCACCCGCCGTACGTAGTCCTCGTTGTGGCTATAGCGGCCATGCGGGTTCAACAGGTGGCCATCTTTCTGCGCCACGTCGGCGCGCTCGATGGTGAAGACCAGGTGCCCGCCCGCCCGCAGCGCCCCCGCCGCGACCTGGAACAGCTCGTCCAGGTTACCGAAGTAGACAAGCGTGTCGGCCGAGACGATCAGATCGAACGCCGCCGGATGGGCCGCCAGGTAGGCGGTCAGCTCGACGGTCTCCAGCGCGTCGTAGACGCCGCGCTCGTCCGCCTTCGCCAGCATCTTGGCCGACAGATCGATCCCCACCAGCCGGCGGGCGTGGCCACGCAGCAGCGGCCCGCAGAGCCCCGTGCCGGCGCCGGCATCGAGCACGTCCAGCGTCTCCGCCCCCGGGCCCAAGGTCGCCTCCACCGCATCCGCCACCAGGCTGGGCGCCCGATACTTCAGCCGCTCCAGCACCTTGTCGAAGCTGTCCGCGAACGCGTCGAACGTCTGCTGGACGTAGGCATCGGAGGCGCGCTCGGGGATGGCGTCCCCCGAGCACGCGGCGATCATATGGCGCGCCAGCGCGCTGTCGGGCTCCAGCGTCAGCCAGCGCTGGTAGATGGCCGTGCACTCCTCCACCCGCCCCAGGGCGTACAGGACGGCGCCCACCCGACGGTACGACTCGCCGTCGTAGGGCATCAGCGCCAGCGCCTTCTGGAAGGCGACCAGGGCCTCTTCGTCGCGCTCGGTGGAGCGGAGGATCGAGCCCAGGTTGTGGTACGCGGCCCCCTGCTGGGGATCGAGCTCGATGGCGCGCCGAAAGGCGATCTCGGCGGCGCCGAGCTCACCCTTCCGCCGCAGCAGCACCCCCAGGTTGGCGTGGACCCCTGGATAGTCGGGGCTGGTGGCCAGCACCTGCTCGTACGCCGCCCGCGCCTCCTCGAGTTGCTCGGTCTGAAGCAACATGTTGCCCAGGTTGTTGCGGGCGTGGACATGCCCCGGCTGCTGGGCGAGAGCGCGGCGAAGTAACGCCAGCGCCTCGCCGACGTGCCCGCGTTGATGACGGGACAGCCCCAGGAAGTGCAGCGCGTCCGGATACTCGGGCACCGCCTCGAGCACCCGGCCGTACAGCTCCTCGGCGGCGTCGAGCATCCCCTCCTTGTGCAGGCCCACCGCCACGTTCATCGCCTCGGCCAAGGAGAGCGCGCTGACAGCTTTGCCCGATCCCTGGCCCGAGGCCTGTTCCGCCACGACGGCCTCTTCGTGAGTTCGCTCCGCCACGCCCTACTCGAACGTGTAGTGGAAGTCGCCCTCGGGCGCCGTGACCGCGATCTTCGCGACCGGGCGCCCCTCCATGGTGCGCGTCAGGAGCTCCAGGCTGATGCGAGGCAGCAGCGTGTTGGTCAGGATCGCGTCGATCATGCGCCCGCCGCTCTCCAGCTCGGTGCATCGACTGACGATCAACTTCACCACCTGATCGTCGTAGCTGAAGGGGATGCGGTGGGTCTCGGCGATCCGCTTGGTGATGCGCCCCAGCTGCAGGCGGGCGATGTTGCCCACCATCTCGTCGGACAGCGGGTAATACGGGATGGTGACGATGCGCCCCAGCAGCGCCGCCGGGAACGTCTTCAGCAGCGGCTCCCGCAGCGCCTTGGCGATTCCTTCCGCTTCCGGCAGCAGCTCGGGGTCCTTGCACATGTTCATGATCAGCTCGCTGCCGACGTTCGACGTCAGCAAGATGAGCGTGTTCTTGAAGTCGATGAGCCGCCCCTCGCCGTCCTCCATGATCCCCTTGTCGAAGACCTGGAAGAAGATCTCGTGCACGTCGGGGTGGGCCTTCTCCACCTCGTCCAGCAGCACGACGCTGTAGGGGCGACGGCGGACCGCCTCGGTCAGCACCCCACCCTCGCCGTAGCCGACGTATCCGGGGGGGGCTCCCTTCAACGTCGAGACCGTGTGCGCCTCCTGGAACTCGCTCATGTTGATGGTGATGAGGTTCTGCTCACCGCCGTAGAGCGACTCGGCCAGCGCCAGCGCCGTCTCCGTCTTGCCGACGCCCGACGGGCCCGCCAGCATGAACACGCCGATCGGCTTGGTGGGGTTCTCCAGCCCGGCGCGCGAGGTCTGGATGCGACGGGTGATCATCTCCAGGGCGTGGCCCTGACCGATCACGCGCTGGCCCAGGGTGCTGGCCAGCTTCAGCACGGTCTCGACCTCGTTCTTGACCATGCGGCCGACCGGAATGCCGGTCCAGTCG
>DASYCK010000094.1:0-20282 GCA_036500205.1 Polyangia bacterium
GTACGTGCTGTCGGTGCGCTCCGAGATCCCGGAGGCGCAGCTCGCCCAGCGGCTGCCGGGGCTGTGCAAGATCGCTTCGCGCGCGCAGCTCCCCCTGGTCATCCGCTCGGCGTCGACCCCCGGCGTTCCCATTCAGGTGACCCATCGCCCCCCCGCGGAGATCCCCGTTCGCTCGGGCGTCACCTACTTCACCCTGTCGCTGCAGAACGACTACTGGAAGCAGATCCTGCAAGACCGGCTGGTGTCGATCTATCTCCCCCCGCCCTTCGATCCCGAGCGAGTGAAGCTGGAGCTCCTGGCGATCCCGCGCGCGAGCTGACGGATGGACACGGTCAACCAGGCGACCTCCGAGTGTTTCAACGCGCTGATGCAGCTGCGCGAGCTGGACGGCCCCATCGGGTCGCCGGACACGATCCACAACCGTCTGTGCGGCTTCGTCGACGCCATGCGCGAGAAGGCGCGCGATCAGGGGATCCCGCAGCGAGACGCCGACGACATGGCCTACGCCATCGTCGCGCTGTGCGACGAGATCGCCATGGGCAAGCCCGAGCCGATGCGCGGCTACTGGATGTCGCGACCGTTGCAGCTGCATTTCTTCCATGAAAACCTGGCTGGCGAGGGCTTCTTCCAGCGGCTGGACGAGCTGCGCCGCGACACCCGCCGCATGGACACCTTGCGGGTGTACTACCAGTGCCTGCTGCTTGGTTTTCAGGGCAAGTACAGCATGCGGGGCGGCGAGATCGAGCTGCTGCGCATCGTCGATTCGCTGCGCCCCGAGATCGACCGGCACATCGAGGTCCCCGATCACCTGTCGCCAGCCGGCGAGGCACCCGACGAGCCGCTCGTCCGCTCCAGCCGGCAGAACCCTTTCATCTGGATCGCGCTCGGCGTGTTCGCCGTGGCGATCGCGGTGTTCATCAGCCTCCGTGTCTCGATCGACCATCAGGTCACGGAGCTCAAGGATCGGGTCGACCAGCTCGACCGGTGAGGTGACGACGTGTTGAAGTACATCTTCGGCGGCATCTTCATCGCCCTGGCCTGGGCGGCCGTTCTGGTGTTCAAGAACGTCCTGCCGCTGTGGCCCGCCATCTTGGTGACGGCCCTCATCGTGCTGGGGCTGGCCGCTTACGTGCTCATCAAGATGTTCGCGTCGCAGAAGGCGGCGCTGGCCATCGAGAAGGGGCTGAAGGACGCGGCCGGGGGCGGCGACGGGATGCGCCCCGATCTGCAGGCCGAGATCGAGGCCATGCAGGCCGAGTTTCAAAAGGCCGTCTCGGCGCTCAAGAGCTCGAAGCTGGGGCGCAGCGGGCGCGACGCGCTGGGGTTGCTCCCCTGGTACGTCATGATCGGGCCGTCGGCGTCGGGAAAGACCACCGCCATCCGCAGCTCGGGGCTGAAACTCCCCTACGGCAAGACCGGCAAGGTCCGCGGCGTCGGTGGCACGCGCAACTGCGACTGGTGGATGACCAACGAGGCCATCCTGCTCGATACCGCCGGTCGCTGGTCCACCGAGGAGGACGACCGCGAGGAGTGGCTGGCGTTCCTCGACCTGCTGAAGAAGACCCGTCCCGGCAAGCCGATCAACGGCATCATGCTGGCGATCCCCGTTCCCGATCTGCAGAAGTCGGAGGAGGAGATCGGCGACCTGGCCCGCACCTTGCGCGAGCGCATCGACGAGGTCATCGGCCGGCTGGAGGTGGTGGTCCCCGTCTACGTCCTCATCACGAAGTGCGACCTGGTGTCGGGCTTCGTCGAGACGTTCGGCGATCTGAAGGATCGCGAGCGCGGCCAGATCTGGGGCTTCACCCTCCCCCTCATCCGCGATCACGCGGATCACGTCGAGGCGTTCGCCGAGCACTTCGATCAGGTCACCGACGTGCTGGAGCGAAACGCGGTGGTGCGCATGGGCGAGGAGCGCCGGGTGGAGGCGCGCGATCACATCTACTCATTCCCCCAGCAGTTCGATTCGCTGCGCCAGGGCCTGATCGATCTGGTGGCGAACCTGTTCGACCAGAGCGTCTACCAGGACGGCCCCATCATGCGCGGCGTCTACTTCACGAGCGGCACGCAAGAGGGGCGCCCGGTCGACCGCATCATGGAGAAGATGGCGAGCGCGCTGGGGGTCCGCCCCCGCATGTCGGCGGCGCCCCCCACGAAACCGAAGAGCTACTTCGTCCGCGACGTGTTCCAGAAGGTGGTGTTCCCCGACAAGGACGTGGCCGTCCGCAGCAAGGGGGTGCTGAAGCGCGCGCGGCTCATCAAGTGGGCGATCGCGGTCGGGGCCACCGTGACCGCCGCGGCGCTGCTGGTGCTGCCGGTGTCGTCGTATCTGGCGAACAAGCAGTTCATCACCGAGTGCGCCACGTTCGTCGAGCGGTTGGCGCACGCCCGCGAGGAGCACACCTCGGGCGGTCCGTTCTCGGCCCGCACCCTCGAGGTGGCGGAGCCGACCGCCGAACATCTGGCCACCGTGGCGGCCAAGGGGCCGGAGGTCGCCTTGCAGTTCGCGGGCCTGTATCCCGGTGATCGTCTGATGGTGCCGCTGCACGCCGCCGTCGAGCGATTGGTGGTGCGTCCCCTGCTGGACTTCGACGCCGATCGGCTGATGGCGTTCTCGCGCGGACAGGGGGACGTCGACGCGAGCGGCGCCACCAGCGGCCTGATCCTGCACCTGCTGCTGACCCAGGCCAAGGCGGCCGACGAGCCGGCCCCCGAGAGCGACGGCTGGCACGAGAAATGGATCGACGTCGCCGTCCAGAAGGCCGGCGACCGCTGGGCGGCCATGGCGGGCGACGCGGCGTCGAGCCACGCCCGGCACACCGTTGAGAGCGCGGTGCGCTTCTATACCCTGGGCGTCGACGCCAGCAGCGAGCTGATCGAACGCAAGGCCAACGTGGTGTCGCGCGTGCGGACGGCTCTGGTGGGCGCGAACGAGGGCGATCCGCTGGCCGATCTGGTGCGCGACCCGAACATGCCGCGCGATGTGCGGCTGATCGACATCGTGGCCGGCGCCATCACCGTTTTCCAGAACGGCGGCGACCGGAAGAACGGCCCCTCGGTTCCGGGCGCGTTCACCCCCGCCGGGTGGAAGGTCGCCAAGGGGCGCATCAAGCGGCTGACCGAGTCGCGTGAGCACGACGAAAACTCCTGGGTCCTCGGGGCCTCGCGCAGCAAGGTGAACGGGGTCGACCCGACCGCCCTGCAGGCCGCCTACTTCCGCCGCTACGTCGACGCCTGGAAGGCCTTCCTGTTGAACCTGTCGGTCAAGGAGCCGAACAACATCGAGGACGTGCGCCATCTCCTGAAGGCGTTCATGATGGACAAGCCGCTCGAGTCCATCTGGCGCAACGCCAGCAAGGATCTGATCTTCAAGGACGAGTCGCTGACCGACAGCCTCATCGGCGCCGCCAAGGGCGCCGTGAAGAAGAAGACCGGGCACGACGTCGACGAAGCGACGGGCGGTGGCGGCAAGCAGCGCGGCGAGGAGCCGACCAGCCCCGAGGACGTGGGCGCCGAGTTCGACGCCTTCCTCAGCTTCGGGCTGACGAAGCCGACCGGCCTCGACGCCTACGGGCAGATCCTGGCCGAGCTGGCCGGCGCCGTCGGTGATCAGGGGGCCCCCGAGCCGGCGGCGTTCCAGGCGACGGTGAAGGCCCAGCGCGTGAAGCTGGCCAACCTGATCGCCAACTACAACGCCAACGGCTGGGAGGCGGGGCTGCTGGAGAAGATCCTCATGCCCCCGTTGCGAGGCTCCGAGGTGGCGGTCAGCGGCGCCACCGGCGATTCGGCCAACCGCAAGTGGTGCGACAGCATCGTGGTGGTCTACGACCAGCTGCTGGCCGGCAAGTATCCGTTCACCAGCGCCAAGAACCAGCACGACGTCCACGTGGGCGACGTCGACAAGTTCTTTCAGCCGAAGTCGGGCACGCTCTGGCAGTACTACGCCGAGACCTTGCAGGGGGACTTCGACCATCCGGCCGGCACCACCCTGTTCCACCCCAAGGACCACGCCAGCGTGAAGTACAAGCCCGCGCTGCCGACGTTCCTGAAGCACGCTCAGGAGCTGACCGACCTCCTCTACGCGAAGGATCCCGGAAAGCTGGGAGTGAACGTCTCGATTCGCATCCGTTCGTCCGCGCCCTACACCAAGATCGTGTTCGAGATGGGGGGCAAGAAGGTCAGCTACATCAACACGAAGGAGCGCTGGGAAGACCTGTCCTGGCCGGCGCGCGGCGCGCTGTTTCACTTCTATCAAAAGTCGGGCGAGGGAGACCTCGGGTATCCCGATGGTGAGTGGGCGCTGTTCCGGCTGCTGGAGAACGGCAAGCTGACCACCTCGTCCGAGGGGGAAGACTACCTGGCGGGGACCTGGTCACCGCCGCTTGGAGAAGGCGTGATTCGGGCCGACGTGAGGCCGTCGGCGCTCTTGCGAGCGTTCCGGGGGCTGGAGATCCCGCGAAGCATCGTCTCGGGTGCCTCGGGGTGCGGAGGGAAACGCGATGAGTGATGGCGACGGCAGCACGGTCGGCGTGTACGGCAAGGTTCGAGCCCAGCCCGACTTCCTGCGAGCGAACGCGGGGGAGTTCTCGCAGGCCGGCCTCGACCTGTGGTTTCAGGAGGCGATGGAGGCGCTGCGCTCCGAGGGGACGCAGCTTCCCGAGACGCCGACGAATTTTCTGCTGACGACGACCAAGGCGCCCAGCACGGCCTTCCTGGGCGTCTTCGCCCCCAGCGCCGATGCGGCTTCGCGTTCGTTCCCGCTGGCGGTGTTTCGTTCGCTTGCGCTGCGCGAGCTGGTGGACGCGTTCCCTTCGGCGACGTCCGCCTACGCGCCGTTCGTCGGCGAGGCCGCCATGCTGGCGTTCATGGGCGCCGACCTGGCCGGCCCCGAGCTGGTGGCGCGCGTGCAGGCGCTCGGGGCCCGGGGCGAGGGGCGCGGGGACGTGGCGACTGGGGACGACACCGTGCAGCCGCTGCTCGGCGCGCTCGGCGGCGCGCCGGCGGTGCTGGGGTACGCGCTGCGCACGTTCATGACCGCGTGCGATCAGGCGCAGAAGACCGGCCCGGCCGGGCGAAGCGGCGTCGTCGTCACCGTCGATGCCCCTGCCCCCAACGCCGCCAGTCGCGCCTTCTGGCTGGAGCTGGCGCGCCGGCGCCTGCGCTGGCGCGACGCCATCCCCTCATTGCTCTGGACCGACGGGCCGGCGGGGCGCCTGCTCATGACCTTGGGGTACGCCTCGTCGACGGCGCTGAGCTACCTGGCCAACCCGCGCCACCGCGCCTCGCGCTTCTGGCCGCTGCGCACCGACGTCCCCACGGCCATCGACAGCGCGATGAACGCGCTGACGCCCGAGCAGCGCCGCCGCGTGGAAAACCCGCGCAGCACGCTGGGCGAGCTGCTGTCGTCGTTCGCGTGAACCGCGCTCACAGACCGTAGTCGAGGATCTTCTTGGCGATGGTGGGGTACGACACGCCCAGCAGGCGAGCCACCTGCGTGCGGTTGCCCCCCGTGAACTCCAGCAGCCGGGCGATGTACGCCTTCTCCAGCTCACTCAACGACGGAGGCGTCCCCCCCTCGCCCGGATCGATCGAGAAAAAGGCGGCCGTGCCTTCACGCGGACGCTTCTGCGCCGTGAGCATGATCGAGTCACTGTCCACGGTGTCCCCCCCCGACAGAATCACCGCGCGCTCGACGATGTTGCGCAGCTCGCGAGCGTTTCCGGGATAGTCGTAGGCGCGCAGGATCCCCTCGGCCGGCGGCGTGAAATGCAGCGTCCCCCGCCCCATTCGGGTCGCCATGATCTCGAGGAAGTGACGAGCCAGGGGGACGATGTCCTCGCGCCGCTCACGCAGCGGCGGCAGCTTGACCTGGAACACGTCGAGGCGGTGATAGAGGTCGAGGCGAAACCCGCCCCGCCCTACCTCGGCCACCAGATCCTTGTTCGTGGCGGCGATGAGGCGAATGCTGACGTTCAGATCGCGCGTGCCCCCCAGGCGACGAAACGTCGTCTCCTCGAGGACCCGCAGCAGCTTCGCCTGGGTCCCGGGCTGCAGCTCCGCCACCTCGTCGAGGAACAGCGTCCCGCCGTCGGCCTCCTCGAAGCGCCCATGTTTCAGCGCCCGCGCATCGGTGAAGGCGCCGCGGTCGTGCCCGAACAGCTCGCTCTCCACCAGCCCCTCGGGGACCGAGGCGCAGTTGAACGCCACGAACGACTGATCCTGACGCCCCGGCGTCTTTCCGTGAATCAGCTCGGCGATCAGCTCCTTGCCCGTTCCCGACTCGCCCTGGATCAAGACGGTGGTGTCGCGCGACTGGGCGACCTTGTCGACCATGTCCAGCACCTGACGCATCACCGCCGAGTCACCGGGTACGAACTGCCCCACCGCGGCCGACGCCCGATCGCTCAGCGCCCGCACCTGCGCCCGCAGGCGCGACGTCTCCAGCGCCTTGCGGACGGTGGCGACCAGCTCGGGCAGTTGCAACGGCTTCGCCAGATAGTCGAACGCGCCCGCCTTCAGCGCCGCCACGGCGCTGGCCACGTCCGCGTAGGCGGTGGCCATGACCACCAGCGGCTCGACGCCCCGCTCGCGCCCGTCGCGCTTCATCCGCTCCAGCACCTGCATGCCGTCGAGATCGGGCAGGTTGCGATCGAGGATGACCACGTCCGGGATCTCGCGCTGCCAGGCGTCCAGCCCCGCGCGGGCGCTCGCCGCGGTGAGGACCTGAATGCCCTCCGGGGTCAGCGCCTCCTCGACCACGATGCGGAACGTCTTCTCGTCGTCGATGACCAGCACGCTGGGTTTCATGCCTTCGCCTCCGGCTTGCGACGCGGCAGGCGCATGCGGAAGCGCGCCCCCACCTGCCGCGGCACGGTGATCGCCTCGAGCGCGCCGCCGTGGGCCTCCACGTAGCGCAGCGAGGTGGGCAGGCCCAGGCCAGTGCCATTCGGCTTGGTGGTGAAGAACGGCTCGAACAGGTGCAGCTGCGCCTCCTCGGACAGCCCCGGACCATCGTCGAACACCTCGATGATCGCCTCGTCGTAGGTGGCCGCCGCGCTCACCCGCACGTTCTTCCCCGCCTCGGCGGCGTTCTTGATCAGGTTGACCAGCACCCCCTCCACCTTATGGACGTCGCAGTCGAGCGGCAAGGTGGAGGGTCCCTCGACCTTGACGGTGGCCCCCCGATCGCTGAGCACGTCGGCCAGCAATTGGATGGCGCGATGGACGATGGGCACCAGATCCGTGGCGTGGCGATCGATGCGGGGCGACCGCGAGAACGACAGCAGCGAGTCGATGACGTCGCGCAGGCGGACGATCTCGCCGATCACCTGCGTCTGCAGGCGGGCCACCCGGGTGGTGTTCGCGGGATCTTGAAGGATGAGCTCGACCGCCATGCCCAGGCCGTTCAGCGCGTTCCTGATCTCGTGGGCGATGGCCGCCGAGGTCTTGCCCATGGCCGCGAACCGCTCCGCGTCGACCAGCGCCTTCTGCGTCTCGACCAGCTCCTGCGTGCGCTCACGCACGCGCCGTTCGAGCGACGCCGCCCCTTCGCGCAGCTCCTGGTCGCGCTTCTCGATCGCCGTCTCCATCTTCTCGAAGGCGCGGATGAGCGCGCCCACCTCGGCGGCGCGCGACGGCTTGGGGAGCGCCACCTGCGGCAGCGGCTCGCCGCGGGCGATGCGGGCGGCGCTGGCGGCCAGCGCCACCAGCGGCCGCGTCAGATAGGTCGACAGCACCAGCCCGGCGATCGAGGCCACCACGATTCCGAAGATGAGGACGCCGAACAGCGCCGCCACCTGCCGTTGCATGTTGACGTTCAGGATCCGCCACGGCCAGGCGAAGACGATCGAATAGCCGCTGCCCGCCTGCACGGGGGCCCAGGCGAACAGCGCCTCCTGACCGCCCACGTTGCCGAACAGCGTGCCCGGCGACTCCCCGCGCGCTTGCTCGATCACGCGCGCCCAGTCGGTGCCGGCCTCCGCTTCGATCCGCTCCGAGGGGAAGATGACCGTCCCCTGCGAATCGATCAGGATGCCGTCCGTCCCGGGAGGGAGGTGATCCCGCAGCACCGGCGTGATGATGTTCGCGTCGCGGAGCGCGATGATCCCCACCAGCGCCCCGGCGAACGCGCCCCTGCGCAGGATTGGCTGGATCAGCTTGATGGTGCGCCCCAGGTTCGGCTCGTCGGTGACACGCAGCAAGGGCCCCTTGGCGCCGCGCGCCGCGGCGACGAACCAGCCGCGGTCGCCGAACTTCTGGCCCTCGAACTCGGGGATGTCGGGCTCGGCCTCGATGCAGAGACCATCAGCCGAGAGCAGCATGACGGCGGTGTTGTAGAGGACCGAGTTCTGGTGCGCGCCGGCCAGCACCTGCGACGCGGCCTTCAACGAGCCCCGACCCGCGCCGATGGGGGGCAGCAGCGCCAGGCGGGCCAGCTCGTCCTCGAGGATCTGCAGGTTGTCACGCAGGGCGAAGGCGCGGTTCTCGGCGAACAGCTGGTACTCGGTCGAGAACTCCCGGCGCAGGGTCCGGCTCGTCTGATAGATGGTCGTCGCCCCCGCGATGCCGATCGAGCCGATCAGCAAGGACGACAGCACGAGAGAGAGCTCGGTTCGAAGGGTCAGGCGATCCCCACCGTAACACGGTGCCAGCTCGAGCCAATGTCAACAGAATTTACATTCAAAGGTCGGGTTGGAAACACGTTCTTTACACAGCGTCGCTAGGATGGCGGCGTCGGTCACGAGCGAAATCGGGTACATCAAGAAAGGGGGGCGTTGAACATGAGCGCGATGCTGTCGGTTCTGAAGCAGATGAGGGTGCGGGATCTGATGGGATTGACCGGGCGATTGGTCGGGCTGGGGCTCTTCGTCGGCCTCGTGTACACGTACTGCCACGTGCTCGTGGAGAGCTGCTTCCAGGGGATACACTAAAGGCACGCAGGGGGACTTCGTCCCCCCTACGAGACCCCCCTGAGAAGTGGGAGCGGACCTGTTAGGCGGGTCCGGATTTGCTTGGCGAGCGGGGGCTCCGGCGGGCTGAGCCCGCCTTCGATGCCGGGGAGGACTTTGTCCTCCCTGCGACCCTCCTGAAGAGTTACTTGGGTGTGCGAGCGGCGGCGAGCCACGCCCCGGTGAGGTCGATTGCCTGTAAGATCCTCCGTGGAGGGTCACCCATGCGCCTTGTGTCCGGCCGGTATGCGATCGTCGCCGTTCTTCTGGGGGTTCTGTCGTGTGGCTCGGACGACGTGGGACCGAACGGCCACACGGTGGGCGCGCGGTGCACGGCCGACAACGACTGCGCGAAGCGATGTCTGCTGGGGGCGGCCTTTCCCGAGGGCTACTGCAGCGAGACCTGCGCCACGGCGAGCGACTGCCCGGGCGGCTCCGCGTGCATCATGGTGACCGGTGAAACCGCCGGGGTTTGCATGGTCCCCTGCCGCTCGGCGAACGACTGCAACGGCTTCGGCCCCGGATATCTCTGTGGCCGCCAGCCTCGCCAGGAAGGCGGCGAGGGGGTTCTGGTGTGCTCCGGAAACGGCTGAACCGCCCGGCGAGCCGACGCACCTCGCCCCGCTGGCTGGCGATGCTCGCCCTCGTGGGAGGGCTTCCGCTCACCAGCTGCGGGAGGCGAGCGGGAGCGTGCCGAGACGACGTCGACTGCCAGCCAGGCTTCGACTGTGTCGGCGGGAGCTGCGTTCATCGGCAACGCCTCCATTTCGGCACCGGCGGTGCCCCCGCCCCGTTCGACTCCGGCGCCGTCTCTCCGCCGGGCCCCCCCGGCACCCCGCCGGCCCGTGACGACACCCCCTCCCCGGCCCCTGCCGCTCCCCGGGCCCCCACGCCGCCAAAGCGTGGCGTCGCGCCGGCCCCCGCCGCCCCCGCTTCGCCTCCGCCAGTTCCACGCTCTCCCGAGCAGCTCCCGGCCTGGAAGCAGCGTCTCAAGAACAGCTAGGCCTCATCTCGGCGCGCGCGCCTCGATGACGAGTCGGTTCATGGCATGGCGCAGGCGGGCGCTCCGGGGCGCGCCACCAGCAAGCCCTTCAGCGCCGCCGTCGACCGGGCATCGAGCGCCTCGCCCGTGAAGACCAGCCGCTGCGCGCCGTCGAACACCATCGTCGTCGGGATGCGGCGCTGCCCGATCGCGTCGGCCAGAGTGAAGTTCTCGTCGGTGAACTGAGGAAACGTCAACCCCTTCCGCTGCACGAAGGCGGCGATCCCATCGGGCGTCTCACCTACCGCGACGCCGACCACGGCGCCACCGCACGCCTGCGCCGCGTGCGATAGCCGCTCGAGGTCGGGCTGCTCGCGTAAGCAGGGTTCGCACCAGGGGGCCCAGAAGCTTACCAGCGTCGGCCGGCGCTCGAGCACGTCGGACAGCGCCGCCGCCTGGCCGGAGAGGCCACGCACGGACACCGACCGAAAGTCGGCGCCGCCCCCCACCGGCGAGGCGACGGGCGCCACCGCGGGACGAGCCCCCGCGCAGCCGACGGCCAGGGCCGCCAGCCCTCCTAGAACAACAGGCCAAAGCCGCATGTCGCGATGTCCACCGTCAGGTTGTTCGAACGAAAATAGTGCTCGTACCCCACGTCGAGGTGAACGTCGCGCAGGCGCCCCGCCAGCTCGAAGTCCCACGAGATCGTCCCCCCCACCGTCTGCGCGACGAAGTTCGCCAGATCGCTGTCGGACGTCCGGTACCCGAGCCCCGCCGGATCGGCGGCGGTCGTGAAGAAGCGAACGGCCGACTGCCAGTGAATGCGGTACTCCCCGCGCAGGTGCAGCCCCTTCCACACCCGCTGGATCAGGTTCGTCTCCACGGTGTGGGCGTAGGCGCTCCAGTCGTCGAGATAGGCGCGGTAGTAGACCTTCAACGCCGCGTTCCAGGGCAACCATTCGGCCACGCGCAAGGCCAGCGCGTGACGGAGCCTCTGCCGGGGCAGCTTCTCCTCGCCGCGCGTCCCGTCGGCGAGCAGCACGCTCGACCAGGTGTTGCCCAAGGTCCCCACCTGCAAGGTTCCACCGTACGAGAGCACCGCCACCGTGTAGGGCGACAGCACCTGTGTCACGGTCACGTTCAGGTTCGTCGTCGAGCGGTTCACGCGCCCGTCCCGGCCACCGTCGAGGTGAAAGCGATCGAACCAGTCCACGATCTGGTTCACGCTCGCGCCCACGACGGTGTTGTCCTCCGCGAATGCGCGCGTCGCTCCCAGCCCATAGCTCCACGACTCGAACGGCTCCTCGATGTGAAACGCCGCGCGGAAGGACAGTTCGGTGGCGCGATCCCAGCGGTAGGTGGTCAAGGTGTCGAACGTCCCGGCCGTGTTCCGTCGCGACGCCGTCGTGATCGCGTCGGGGGGCTGGGTCCCCACCGGCATCCCGTAGATCGAATGATCCGGCGACGCCGCGGTGATGACGTCGATGGGGATCCAGATCCGCTCGGTCACCTGATCGCCGATCCGGGCCACCACCTCGGCCTGGGGCTGCTCCACGGTCTCCTGCTCCGACCCGGGCTGCCCCGCCGGCCCGGCCGCCGATTGATAACCGATCCCCTTTTGATCGTAGTGCGTGAAGCGGACGCGCACCGATTCGATCTGGTACGAGGGCGCCAGCGCCACCAGCATCGTCACGAACGCCACTACTGGCATCCGCAACCCCCGCCCGCTGGCGTGCCGTCGCCGCCCGCCGCCGCCTCGCGCGTCGTGTAGAACTTCTCCCGCTTGTGGGCTTCGAGCGAGTCGTCATCGAAGCGCATCATCGGATCGGCGAGCCGCTTGCGCCTGTTCTGCGGCACGATCGCGCAACCGCCTGCCGTGGTGGCGGCGAGCGCGAGCACCAGTCCCAGTCCCACGAGCCGCCGCATCACCGGTATTCCTACGGCTCCCGCGGGCTGGGGCCGACCACGACGCTGTCCACCACGCCGCCGCCGGCGCCGAGGAAGAACGACGCCGTGAACAGGAAGCCGAAGGCCAGGCGCTTGCGATTGCTGATCGTGGGATCGAACGGATCGCGAACCGACATCGCCACCAAGGTCGCCGCCGAGGCCGCCGCTGATGCCAGCCCGAACACCAGCGCGCGACGCCACCGGCCAGCGACGGCGTGTGACACCAGCGGCGCCGCCGCGAACCCGCTCACCATGACGACGATGCCGTCGCGTTGCAGGGCGCGGTTACCGTCCTGGGCGACCAGGAAGCTCCCCACCACCAGCGGCACGAACGCGGTCAGCGCCCCCGCTACCGGCGCCGCCAACACGCGGCCGTCGCTGGCGTCGGTTCCCTCGTCGGCGCGGGCGATCGCCGAGAGCGACAGCGTGGCGATCACGGCCGCGCACACCACCCCGCGCCCAGCCATTCGAGCGGGACGTCGTCGAGGAAGCAGAGGACCCGTCACCAGTCCTTTTTCCCATCGAGCGTTCGACAGACAAGCCACGGAAAGCGCCGCGACGTTAACACGCGGGCATCGCTTCGGCTGCGTCCGCCGTCCAGGCGCCCTCCACCGCGGCGCGATAGGCGCCGAACGTTCCCCCGATGATCGCGGCGCGCGCGCCGCGCACCAGATCCAGGTAGTAGCGGAGGTTGTGCACCGTGGCCAACCGGTAATACAGCAGCTCCTTGGCGCGGAAGAGATGCGCCAGGTACGCGCGGCTGTACGTCGCGCAGCACTCGCAGGGACAGCCTTCTTGCACGGGGTTTCCGTCGGCGCGGTGGCGCGCGTTCGCGATGTTGAGCCTTCCGCCCGGAACGAACAGCTGCCCGTTGCGGGCGTTTCGCGTCGGCATCACGCAGTCGAACATGTCGACACCGGCGGCGATGCAGGCCAGCAGATCGACCGGCGTCCCCACTCCCATCAAGTAGCGCGGCGCCGTGACGGGCATCTCGGGCGCCAGCGCCGTCACCATCTCGTGCATGATGGCGGGCGCCTCGCCGACGCTGAAGCCGCCCAGCGCGAAGCCGTCGAACGGCAGCGCCGCGATCTCGGCCAGGTGCGCGCGTCGATGGCCGAGGTGGACGCCCCCCTGCACGATGCCGAAGCGCAGCTGGCCGTCGCGGCGAGGGGCCGCCAGGCAACGACCGGCCCAGCGCGTGGTGCGCCCCATCGCCGCGAGCAGCTCGGCCTCGGGCGCGTCGGAGGGGGGACACTCGTCGAACGCCATGGCGATGTCGCTGCCCAGCTTGGCTTGAATCTCCATCGCCCGCTCGGGCGTCAACCGTTCGAGGGCGCCGTCGATGTGCGAACGGAACGTCACGCCCCCCTCGTCGACGGTGCGGCGCTCGCGCAGGCTGAACACCTGGAAGCCGCCCGAATCGGTCAAGATGGCGCGGGGCCAGGCCATGAACCGGTGCAGCCCGCCCAGGTTCGCCACCGCGTCGGCGCCGGGCCGCAACGCCAGGTGGTAGGTATTTCCCAGGATGATCTCGGGCCCCAGCGCCGCGACGTCCGCGCTCGACAGCGCCTTCACGGTGGCCTGCGTGCCGACCGGCATGAACACGGGGGTGGCGACCGGGCCGTGCGCGGTCTCGAGCACGCCAGCCCGCGCCGCGCCGTCGGTGGCGAGCAATCGAAAGGGTGTCGTCACCGCGTCCCCCGGATGAACATCGCGTCCCCGTAACTGTAGAACCGAAGCCCTTCGCGCATGGCACGCTCGTACGCGGCCAGCACGCGTTCGCGCCCCGCGAACGCCGACACCAGCATCAGCAAGGTCGAGCACGGCAGATGAAAATTGGTGATCAGATCGGTCACCACCCGAAACTCGGCGCCTGGCTCGAGAAACAGATTGGTCCGCCCGTCGCCGGCGCGCACCACGCCGTCGCCGGCGCGGACGGCCGCCTCGAGCGTGCGCACCACCGTCGTTCCCACGGCGACGATGGCGCGCCCGCTGCTCCGGGCCGCCGCCACGGCGGCCGCGGTGGCGGCGGGAACGACGTAGCGCTCGGTCTCCATGACGTGCTCGGTGGTGTCGGCGGCGGTGACGGGGCGAAAGGTTCCCGGCCCCACATGGAGCGTCAGCGGCGCGACGTCGTGACCGCTGTCACGCAGATGCTGGAGAAGCTCCCTGGTGAAGTGCAGGCCGGCCGTGGGCGCGGCGACCGCCCCCACCGACGACGCGTAGACGGTCTGATATCGCTCCCGATCGTCGACGGCAGTGCGTGGCGAAGCGACGGGGGACTCCCCCGAGCGCGCCGACACGATGTACGGCGGCAGCGGAACCTCGCCGACCCGCTCGATCGCGCCGGCGACGGTCCGCCCCTCGGGCACCGACAGACGGACGCGAACGGCGCCTCGTTCGCCCCGCGACAGCAGCGCCGCGCGTAGCCCCTCGGGGAACTCGATCTCCGCGCCGGAGCGTGACCGCCCCAGCCCGCGCGCCAGGGCCTCCCACACCTCTTCGTTCGGGCGCGACGGATCGTCCGACCTGCTCAGCAGCAGCAGCTCGACCTGGGCGCCGGTCGCCTTTCGCCCCCGCAGCCGGGCAGGGAAAACGCGGGTCTCGTTCACCACCAGCAGCGACCGCGCGGGAAGAAAGTCACCGATCCTCTTGAAAGTACTGACGGTTTGGTCATCCCCCGTCCGCGTCATGACCAGCAAGGCCGACGCGTCGCGTTCGGGGCGCGGGTAGGCCGCGATGCGATCAGGGGGGAGAAAAAAATTGAAGTCAGATACTTTCATCAGCGTTATTCGACTACAATGACGGCGGAAGTCCTACATAATGGCGGTGGAAGTCCTACATGACGATCTTGAAAACATTGTGCCGAACAGAGTCTGAGTTTTTTGATCGCTACCTAAGCGATCTGGCGGGCGGCGGGTTGTTCATTCCCACGCGTATGGCGCTCCCCATCGGGGAGCAGGTGGTCGTTTCCGTCCGGATCGGTCCCCGGGCCGATCCGGTCTTGCTCAGGGGGTCCGTCGCCTGGCGACGTCCCGGAAAGCACAGCACGAAGACAAAGGCGGGGATCGGGGTCGAGTTCCTGCTTTCCGAGAAGCACGGGCGCGACTATCTGGTCGCCCTGGCCCGCGGCGACGCCTCCGTGTCGGCGCGCAGGCATCAGCGGCTGCCCATCGACCTGCCGATGCACTGGCACGTCGCGGGGTCGGTCGAGGATCGTCCCGGGGTCCTGCGCGACATCGGTCGCGGGGGCGCCTTCGTGAAGACGAACGAGCTGGTGCAGGGGACGGAGGTCATCCTGAAGGTGATCCCGCCCGGCGCCGAGATCGAGATGCCCGTCTCGGCGCGCATCGCCTGGGTAGCCCCCGGTGATGAAGCTGGCTTCGGCGTATCGTGGCGCGCGCGCGATGCCGGGGGCACCCGCCGCATCAAGGAGCTGGTGCGGCGCATGGAACGGCTCGCCGACGAGACGTTCGCCGCGCCGACGCCCGTGGGGACGTGACGATGTCGCCGGTGTCGGACCTCGTCGTCCGGCACCGCGCGGCCCGCTCGCATCGACGGCGGCGCGCTCAGTCCACATCGAGCGCGTAGAGCGAGCCGCCGTTCGACAGGACGTACAGCCGCTGGCGATTGGCGTCGAGCGTCGCGCTGGCGCAGATGCCGTCGCCGGGGTTGAAGACCTCGAGCAGATCTCCGTCGCGCGAATCGACGACGAAGAGACCGCCCCGGCTGCCCGAGAAGATCAGGTAGTGACCGAGGGCGATCGGTGCCGTGAGATCGCCCGCCTCCGCCAGCCCCTGACGCCACAAGATCTGTCCGCCCGGCGAGACCGCATGCAGCCCCTCGCGCGGCGCCGCGAAGAACAGGCGGCCGTCGACGAAGTTCATCGGCCCGGCCCCCTCGGCCGGCAAGCGCCAGCGAACCGCGCCATCCTTGGCGTCGAGGGAATAGACTCCGCCCGAATAGGAGGCCGCGTAAACCGAGTCGTTGGTGACGATGGGGCTCGAATCGACGTCGACGAACTGCTCGGACGCCCCGGCCAACGACTTCGCCCAGGTCACCTCGCCGGTCGCCGCCTGCAGCGAGACCAGATAGCCGTCGGCGAAGCCCGCGAAGAGCTGGTTGCCCCGCAGGCGCGGCGCTGAATAGCCGTGGATGGTGAACCCCTCGGGCGTCTCGCGCTCGTACTGCCAGCGCCACTTCCCCGTCACCGCGTCGAGCGCGATCACGCGGTCGCTGGCCGTCGCGAAGTAGACGGTGTCACCGCCGACCTCGGCGCCGCGCTCGATCGCCCCCTTCGCCGCATAACGAAACCGCACCGCCCCGTTGCTGGCGTCGAGCGCGTAAAACGAGCCGTCATCGACGCCGACGTAGACCTGGCCCCGCGCCACGTCGAAGCGAGCTTCGCTGTCGACGCCCCCCGATACACGGGTGGCCCAGTCGAGGTGTCCGTCGGACAGGCGGACGCCGACGACCGAGCCCTCGCGGGAGCCGATCACCAGACGATCGCCGGCCAGCGCCCCCGAAGCGCACTCCTCGGGCTGCGGTTGAAACAGCTTGTGGGCGTGAATCTCCGTCCGCCAGCGCACGTGGACGATTCCGGCGGGCGCGGACCGCTCCCTCATCGGGGTCGCCTCGCGGGCGGTGACGGACGCACACGACAGCGCCCCGCACACGACGAACAGCGAATGGCGGAACAGCGAAGCAGCGCCCTTCACCAGCGACGCCGCCCGGCTCCGCGGACGGGTCACTTCGCCTCGAGCACGGCGAGGCGATCGGTGATCTCGTCGTGCAGGAGCGAGTCGGGCATCTTGTCGAGAACGTCCTTGTAGAGCTTCACGGCCGCCGCTTTGTCGCCCTTGCGCTCGATGAGGCGCGCCTTCTGGTACAGCGCCCGATCGCGGTAGAAGCCCTGGAACGCCTTCGAGTCGCCGTCGAGCGCCGCGAACGCGGCCTCCGACTTGTCGAAGTCCCCTTTCGCTTCGTAGGCGTAGCCCTTTCCTTCGTCGGCCAGGAAGCGCAGGCGGATGTCCAGCTTGGCCGCCACGGCCGCGTCGAACGCGGCGATGGCATCGTCGAAGCGACCGGCGTCGAGGAGCTGGCTCCCCCTCATGACGAGCGCCTCGTCCTTCAGATCGGTCGAGCCGTACTTCGACATGAACTCGTCGAGCTGCTTCAGCACGGCGGCCTGTCGTTCGGCGGCGGTCTTGAAGTGAGGGGCATCGTCCGCCGGATCCCTGACCGGCGGTGGCGTCGCCGAATCGATGTCGGCGGTGGCCGTCTTCTCGATCATCGCGAAGGCCGACGAGGCGTCGACCTTCTTGTCTTCGTCGATCTTGTTGAAGATCGCCGCCGCGGTGACCACGCCCAGCAACGTCCCCAGGCCCGCCAGCAGCGGCTTGCGACGCGGCCCGAACACCGCGACCAGGCGGTTCCAGGCGTGGGTCCAGAAGTCCACGAAGTGATCGGGACGCTTCAGTTCCTTGACGAGTTGTTTCTTGGCCACGGCGAAGGACGGCAATAGCAGAGGGGGCCGGGCCGGTCAACGTCGCCACCCGCCCTGGCCGTTTCCATCGTGGTAAGAGTCACGCCGCGCGAATGCCCCCCACGATCCGCCTGGTGGTCAACGTCGAATCCTTCGGAGCCTCCGAGGCGTGCAACCTGCGCACGCTGGAGGCGCACCGCCACGGCGTGGTGACCAGCGCGTCGCTGCTGGGCAACTGCGGCGATCTGGCCGGCGCCCGCGCCCACCTCGGCACGGCGCCTGAGCTGGGGGTGGGGATGGCGCTGGCGCTGATCGAGGGACCGTCGCTCCTCGGCACCGAGACGCCGACCCTCCTCACGGCGTCGGGTGGTTTGCGGGAGCGGGCCGTCGACTTCGCGCGGGACTGGTACAAGGGCGCGATCGCCGTGCGCGACGTCGAGCGCGAGCTCGAGGCGCAGATCGCGCGCGGGCACGACGCGGGGCTCGCCCTCGACCATCTCTGCACGGTCGGGCATCTGGGCCTGCTTCCCGGCATCGGCGAGATCGTCGAGAAGCTGGCGAAGCGGTTCGGCATCGCCGGGATCCGCACGTCGGTCGAACCGCCCGGATTGGGATGGATCGCCGATCCCCGGCGGGGCGCCGAGACGGCCCTGCTGGCGGGGCTGGCCTGGTTCACCCGCCGGCGCATGGGGACCCTCCGCCACGGTCCCCTCAGCTGGGGCTATCTCGAATCGGGCCGCCTCGACGTCGTGCGCATCC
This sequence comes from Polyangia bacterium, assembly GCA_036500205.1. GTDB lineage: Bacteria > Myxococcota_A > Polyangia > Fen-1088 > Fen-1088 > DASYCK01. The sequence continues at coordinate 18,122 of DASYCK010000094.1, forward strand.
TCGAGATCATCGGGCGGCTGGCGCCCGGCTCGCACGAGCTGCTGACCCATCCCGGGGCGGTGGACGGCGAAGGGGAGCTGGCCGCCCTGGTGTCGCCGCGAATCAGGACGGCCATCGACGAGCGCGCTATCGTGCTGTCCCGATGGAGCGACCTGTTTTGAAGCGCACGACCGCGATCCTGCTCATCTGCGCCGCCGGCGCCACCAGCTGCGCCTCGCGAGAAGGGGCGCCCAGCGCGTACCCGCGCCGCGCCTCCGGCTGCGACATCGCGCTGTACCACACCTCCGTGCCGGGCGCGGCCGTCTGGGATGATCTGGGCGTCGCCGAGATCGCCTGCCACGTCAGCAGCCCCATCGCGCAATGCCTGCAGATGTTGAAGGCGGAAGGCTGCCGCCTGGGGGGCGACATGATCTACAACATTCCGCGCAGCCCCTTGCGCCCCTCGGATCAGGTGATGGTCTTCCGGGGGCAGGTGGCCCACACGCGCGCCGGAGCACCGAAGCAGGACGAGGACGCCGACCTCCCCCCGCCCGCCAGCGCGGCGGAAGCGGCCCAACCGGTGATCCCGCTGACCGGCCCGGCCGCGCCCAAGTGAAGACGCCTCGGTTCTTGCTCGCCGTCGACATGGACGGCACGCTGCTGCGCGACGACAAGACGGTGGCCGAGGTCGACGCGGCGGCGATCCGCACGGCGGCCGAGCACGGCATCGCGGTGACGATCGCGACGGGTCGCCTGACGACGGGCGCGCTGCCCACGGCCCGCGCGCTCGGACTCGGCGTGCCGCTCATCTGCGCCGACGGGGGCCTGCTCGTCGATTGCGAGACGGGCGCCGCGCTCGAACGACGCGCCATCGCCACCGAGCACGCGCGGGCCGCGCTAGCAGTGATGGAGGCGGCGGAGCTGGTGCCGTACATCTTCCTGGCCGACGCGATTCACTGCGATGGCCGCGGCGAACGGCACCGGGCCCTCATCGACACCTGGTCGCGCGAGATCGTCGTCCATCCGCAGCTACGCGAAGCCGAGGCGTGGCAACAGCCCGACGGCGTGTCGGTGACCGCCGGCGTGGGCCCGCGTGAAAACGTCGAACGCGCCTCCGAACAGCTCCAGCGCTCGCAGGCGACGACGCTCGACACCGTGCACTTCAGCATGGGAGGGCTCGTGACCTGGGCCGTGCGCTCGCTGCCCCACGGGTGCGACAAGGGGCACATGCTGGCGCGGCTGGCCACGCGCCTGGGCATCCCGCGCGAGCGGGTCTCCGCCGTGGGCGACTGGTTCAACGACCTGGGGATGTTCGCGTACGCGGGGCGATCGTTCGCCATGGGGCAAGCGCCCGACGTGGTCCACCAGCGCGCCACCGATCGCCTGCGCGCGACCTCGGCGACGGGGGGCGGGATCGCCGAGGCGATCGCGGCCCTGATCGCCGACAGCGCCGCCGGGTGAGTCAGCCCTTGTCGGGGATGTCGGCGCCCGCGAACGTCGCCATCTCGTTCTGCAGCGCCACCGCCGCGCGGAGCAACGGCACCACCAGCGTGGCGCCGGTCCCCTCCCCGAGCCGCAGACCGAGGTCGAGCAACGAGCCGGGCCCACCGAGCAGCTCGGCCAGCCGCCGAGCCCCCCGCTCGGCCGACAGGTGGGACAGCAGCAAGAAGTCGCGGACCCCCGGTCGTAGCCGGGTGGCCACCAGGGCGGCCGCGCCGGCGATGAAGCCGTCGACGATGACCGGAACGCGGCGCTGCGCGCCCCCCAGCATCAGCCCCGCCAGCGCCGCGATCTCATAGCCGCCGAGCGTCGCGAGCACGGACAGGGCATCACGCGCGTCGGGACGGTGCAGCGCCAGGGCGTCCCGCACGACGACCGCCTTGTGATCGAGAGTGGCGTCGTCGACGCCCGTCCCCCGCCCCACCACCGTACCGGGCTCGTCCCCGCCGAACGCGCAGACGAGCGCCGCCGCGGCGGTGGTGTTTCCGATCCCCATGTCGCCGCCCACCAGCAGGTCGGCGCCGCGCGCCACCGCGGCGGCCGCCATGTCGAGCCCGACGGCCAGCGCGGCCTCGGCCTCGGCGGGCGTCATCGCGGCCTCGCGCCGGAAGTTTCGGGTCGCCTCGCGCACCCGCGCCGATACGAAGGCAGGCGCGCCCGGCCGGTTCGCGCTCTGGGCGGG
>DASYCK010000095.1:0-5410 GCA_036500205.1 Polyangia bacterium
GTGGTGCTCCTGCTCGAGACGATGCTCGCCTTCCCCGACAAGGCCACGCTGGTGGATGCGGTGTGGGGCGCGCTCGCGCCCGGCGGGCGGTTCGCCTTCGCCGTCTGGGGACGCCTGTCCGAAAATCCCTGGATGACCAGCGTACGCGACGTGGTGGCGCGCCTCATCGAGCTGCCGCGCCCCGACCACGATGCCCCGGGACCGTTTCGATACGCCGACGCCGACAAGCTGCTCACGTTGCTCACCGGGGCGGGCTTTGCCCAGCTCGAGGTGCAGGCGTGGCGAGGCGCGCTGCCGATCGGAGGCGGACTGCCGCCGGCCGAGGCGGCCCGGTTCGCGCTGTCGTCCTTTTCTTCCTTCGACGAGGCGCTCGCGAAAGCGGGCGAAGGGGCCGTCGTCGAGGCGCGCCGAGCACTGACGGAGCAGCTGTCCCGTCACCAGGAAAACGGCGTGGTCCAGCTGGACGCGTCCGTCTGGCTCGTCACCGGCGCGCGATAAACGCCCTACCCGTCCGTCACCTGCGTGGGGGGCAGCATCTTCATGCCGTACAGATTCCTGCCGCCGCTGGCGATCACCTGGCGGTACCAGTCGAACGAGTCCTTGGGGATTCGCTTCAGCGACTGGTAGTCGACGTACACCAGCCCGAAGCGCTGCTTGTACCCGTCCGCCCATTCGAAGTTGTCGAGGATCGACCAGGCGTAGTAGCCGGTGACGGGAAGCCCCTCGCGCAGCGCGCGACCCAGCTCGAGCAGCGAGCGGTGCATGAAGTCGATGCGCTGCGGATCGTGCACCTTGCCGTCGAGGAACAGCTGGTCGCGGGTCGACAGGCCGCTCTCCGTGATCGACATGGGCAGCTTGTACTTCTCGTGGAAGTAGCGCGGCCCCCAGTACATGCAGCCGGGCGAGATGGGCTGCCAGTCGACGCCCGAACGCGGATAGCCGGGGGGGAGCCCCACCTGCTCGGGCTTGCCGTCCTTGCCCTGGCGCCAGGGGTCGGCCTTGTAGATGTTCATGCCGATGAAATCGATCGGTTGCTTCATCTCGTCGAGGTCGCTGGCCGGGAAGGCCGGCATGTCCTTGCCGTACAGCCTCACGCCATCCTCGGGGTAGTGGCCGAGCAGCACCGGATCCATCCACCAGCTGTTGTTCCACTGGTTGCGATCGCGCACCGAGAAGTTGGCCCAGCGCGCGGCGTCGATGTCGCCCGGCATCTCGCTGGCCGGCTGGGCCAGCTGAGTCGACAGCACGTAGCCGATCTTCGCGTCCGGCTTGGCGTGCGCGCGCAGCGCCTGCACCGCCTTGGCGTGGGCCCGCATGCCGTTGTGGGCGGCGGTCAGGAACTGCGGATCCTTCAGCTTGTCGCCCGGCGCGTGCACGCCGTCGCGCAGGCCGAGGCCGATGAAACATTGGGGCTCGTTCTGCGTCACCCACTGCTTGACCCGATCGCCCAGCTTGTCGGCCACCAGCGCCGCATAGTCGGCGAACCAGCCGGCGACGTCGCGGTTCAGCCAGCCGCCCCGCTTGTACAGCGCCTGGGGGAAGTCCCAGTGGAACAGCGTGCACATCGGCTGGATGTTGGCCTTCCCCAGCTCGTCGAGCAGGCGGTAGTAGAAGTCGAACCCCTTGGGGTTGGGCGTTCCCGCCCCGTCGGGCAGCACGCGCGTCCACGACACGCTGAAGCGGTAGGCCTTCGCCCCCAGGGTCTTCATCAGCGCCACGTCTTCCCGGTAGCGGTGATAGTGATCGCAGGCGACGTCGCCGGTCTGCCCCTCGAAGATGGCGCCCGGCTTCTTCACGAACACGTCCCACACCGACGGTCCCCGCCCATCCTCGGTGGCCGCCCCCTCGACCTGGTAGGCGGCCGTGGCCACGCCCCAGGCGAAGTCGTGGGGGAACGGCGAGATCGTCATCGGCTTGCGCGCCATCTGCGCCGGGACCATCGGAGCGACAGGCGTTCCGGGGGGAGGCGGCGTGGGCGCCGGCGGGGCCGCCAGGCTGACGCCCGAGGCGCCGAGGACGCCTCCCGCCAAGGTTCCCTTCAGCAGCGCGCGGCGGCTGGTCAGAAGCGCGCGGCGGCTGGCGGAGATGCGCTGTTCGTCCTTCGACATTGCGGCGTCCTTTCGTGGGGGGCGCTTCCCAATACCACGACGCGTCCCGCGGTATAAAGGCGCCGACGATGGCGTGGGGTGGGCGACGCGAGCGAAACGACGAGGCACGGTGAGGAACACCGCGACGCCGACGACCCGACGGTGGCTGTTGCATGCGGCGACCATCGTCGTCGCGCTGCTCGGGCTCGCCTGCCTGACCAGCACACGGCGGACGCTGTCCGGCACCTTCGACGAAAGCAATCACCTGGCCGCCGGGCTGGAGTGGTGGCAATTCGGCACCTACACGCAGTGGACCGAGAATCCGCCGCTGGCACGGCTGGCGATCGCGGCGTTGCCCTACTGGCACGGCATGCGACTGCCCGAGCGCGCCGCCTGGGAGCCGCGGACGCACGACTGGGATCGCAGCTGGGAGGTGGGCAGCGATCTGCTGTACGCGGGGGAAGGCTTCGAACGGAACCTGGCGCGGGCGCGCCAGGGGACCTTGCCGTTCTTTCTCCTCACCTTGACGCTGGTCTGGCTGCTGGCCGACGGACGGCGGCGCCCCCTGGCCGGCTTCGTCGCGGTGGCGCTGACCGCCACCTTGCCGTCGCTGATCGCGCACGGCGCCCTCGCCACCACCGACGTGGCATTCGCGGCGATGTTCCTGCTGGCGACCCTGGCGCTGCGGCGCTGGTTCGTGGCGCCCACCGTGCCGCGCGCGCTGCTGCTCGGCGCGGCGGGCGGGCTGGCGCTGCTGACGAAGTTCTCGGTGGTGGCGTTTCTCCCCGTCACGGCGCTCGCCTTCGCGGGCGCGCGGTGGCTCGCGCGCAGCCCGGCGCGCCCGCTGCGGGATGATCGTCCCCTCCCCTGGCGCGCGCTGGCGGGACAGCTCGCCCTGCTGTTCGTCGCCGGCTTCCTCACGACGTGGGCCGGCTATCGGTTCTCGTTTGGCCGCATCGACGCGCTCACCCCCGAGGTCAAAGGCTGGTTGCACCTGTTGCCCCCCGTCGGTGAGCGGGTCGGCCTCGTGGGGGCGCTGCTGCGCACGCCGCTGCCGATGCCCGAGCTGTGGCACGGGCTGCGCTTCCTGGCCGTCCACGATGCCACCGGCCACGACGCCTATCTGCTCGGGAAGAACTCCGAGCACGGCTTCGTCGCCTTCTATCCGCTCGCGCTGCTGGTGAAGACGCCGCTGCCGCTGCTGCTCTTGATCGGCGCGACGATCCCGCTGCTGGCGAACCGCCGCGCGGCCGATTGGCCGGCGCGGGCGATGGCGCTGGCGGCGCTCGGCATCCTGCTGGTGTCGCTGCGCAGCCATGTGAACCTGGGGATCAGGCACGTGTTCGTGCTGCTCCCCCTGCTGGCCGTCGCCGGGGCGCGCGCCGCGGACGACGCCGTCGCGCGCGCGAACGGCGGACGGCGCTGGCTGATGGCGGTTGGCCTGGGAGTTCTCGTCTGCGTCCAGGCCGGGGACGCCGTGGCCGCGCGCGAGAAGGAGCTCGGCTTCTTCAACGCGCTCGCCGGCTCCGATCCGGCGGCGATCCTGCTGGACTCGGATCTCGACTGGGGCCAGGACCTGTTCCTGCTTCGGCGCGAGGTGAAGGCGCGCGGGGTCGACCTGCTGAAGATCGGTTTCTTCGGCACGCTTCGCCTGTGCCAGCACGACCTGCCGCGCCTGGAGGGTCTGGTGCCCGGCCGGCCGACCACCGGCTGGATCGCCATCAGCGAGAACTACTACCGCCACCGCAGCACGTTCATGCTGCTGAAGGACCCGTGCGACCGAAGATCGACCTACGATTCCGAGCAGGTCGCGCCGCTCCCCTTCGCGTGGCTGCGGGCGTTCCAGCCGGTGGCGATCGTGGGCAGCTCGGTGCGCCTCTATCACCTCGTCGACGGGCAAAGTCCCGATCGCCCCACGCCCTGATCAGGCCGCCACTATTGGGAAATTCAGGCCTCGGCGCTATGCTGGCGCCTCGCTGTCGTGCCCGCGCCGGGGCCGTCTGCTTCAATTTTTTCCGAAAGCCGCCCGACGACATGAAAACCGTGATGATCCGCCGTCTTTTCTCCCGCGTCGCCATGCTCGGCATGCTGATCCTCGCCCCGGTCGCGCGCGCGGCCAGCTACTACGTCTCCCCCACGGGCAGCGGCTCGACCTGCGCGCAGGCCACCCCTTGCAGCCTGACCACAGGCGCGGGAAAGACGGCCCCCGGAGACACCGTGTATCTCCTCGATGGCGCCTACAAAGGTCCGTTCACCCCGCCGAACTCCGGTTCGTCGTCGGCCTGGATCACCTATCAGGCGGCGGAGGGAGCGTTGCCGATCTTCGATGGCCCCGGCAACGACAACCAGACAACCGGGCTCGGCTCCTCGACGGCGACGTACATTCGCTTCGTGGGGCTGGTGGCGCGCAACTGGTCGAGCGGCTTCGCGAACGGATGGAAAGGGGGCGGCCACACCGACTCGAACGGTCACTGGCAATTCGTCAACTGCATCGCCGACGAGAACAACGCCAACGGCATCGCCTTCCGCAGCTCGGTGGGCGTCCTGGTGCAAGAGTGCATCATCGCCCACAACGGCGGCAGCACCGCGCACTCGTGGTCGAGCGGCGTCGACCTGTTCGGCGCGCAGGGGACCCCGACCGACAACGTCGTCGAGCGCAACGTCGCCTTCGAGAACGTCGACATGCAGCAGCACACGGACGGCAGCGGGTACATCGTCGACGACATCGGCACGGGCGCCTCGTTCATCAACAACATCGGCTTTCGCAACGGCGGCTCGTGCATCCGGCTGACCACCAGCTCGAACACGCACCTCATCAACAACAGCTGCTACGGCGACGGGCTGGACACCAGCGCCAGCGGTCCCGCCAACCCGGGCGAGATCTTCTTCTCAGGTGGGGCCACGCAGACGGGCGTGGTGATGGTCAACAACCTCGGCGTGGCGACCGGGTCGACGCAGGACAAGACGGCCTTCGTGAACGCGCCTGGCTCGACCGTTTCGAACAACTACAGCAACAACAGCGGCGCGGTCGACTTCTGGGTCGACGCCGCGGGCACGAACCCGGACTTTCACCTGAAGACGTCGGCCACCGCCACGGCCAGCATCATCGACAAGGGGACGACGGCGAACGCGCCGACGGTCGACGTCGGCTTCGATCCCAGTTGCATCAAGAAGGGGACGCCCGCCGGGCTGTCGTGGTGGGCCTACGAGGTCGACTACACGTACATCGCCAGCCTGGGCGGCGTGGGCAAGTGCTTTCACCCAGGCGCGCGTCCGCAGGGGAGCGCGCCTGACATCGGCGCGTACGAATACGGAAGCACGTC
>DASYCK010000096.1:0-16231 GCA_036500205.1 Polyangia bacterium
CTCCTCACAATACCTACGGGTATTCCTCGTCGTCGCGCCTCGCGTCCGGCGCGGCTTGTCGGCCTCGGCGTTGACGCTATTTCGACGGCGGTGCACTAGCGACTGATGAGGTAGCTGGCCAGAAGGCCGACCACCAAGACGCAGGCGAACAACACCATCTGACTCAGGCGCCGCTTCGAGAACCGGCGCGTCAATTGGTGACGCGCGCTTTTTCTTCGAGGGCGAACCCGACCGCTGTCGCGGACGCTGTGACCACCGCTGCCATCTGACATGGGCCGACTCTACCAACAGGTTCGGGCCGGCACGGACGCCTCACGAATATTTCGCTCGCCGCGGAGCCCATGCGCCCACGAGCTTGCGACCCCCTGGTTGGGGAAGTAGCCTTCCGCCGTGGTTTCCCTACCCTCGCCCGCGAACGGCTCGTCTCGAGCTGGCTCGATGCCCGATCAGCCCCCCCGGCCCCCGACATCCACGGGGATCGCGGCGACCCTCTCCGTCAATTCGCTCCGCAAGCGCTGGCGCATCATCGCCCTGACGGTGCTGCTGGTCTGCGTGGGCGCGTTCTTGTGGACCTACCGCGCCCCGAAGATCTATTCGGCCAGCTGTACGATCATCATCGACCCGTCCGCGCCGCGCGTCTTCAACAACAACGTCTCCGAAGTCGTCGAAATGGGGTCCGGCAGCTACTGGGCCGACATCCAGTTTTATCAGACCCAGTACAAGATCATCGGCTCGAAGGACATCGCCCAGAAGGTGGTCGAGCGACTCGGGTTGGGCGCCGACGTCGACTACCCGGTTCCGCACGCGGGAACGCCGGGTCAGGTCCGGGACGTCACCGGCTCCGTGATGGGCCAGACATCGGTGAAGCCGATCAAGGACTCCCGCCTGGCGACCATCACGGTCGAGGATCGTCAGCCCGAGCGCGCCGCCCAGATCGCGAACGCCATCGCCAACGCCTACATCGAGAACAACCTCGACTACAAGCTCGAGGGAACCAACGCCGCCTCGACGTTCCTCGGCGATCAAGTGGTCGCCGTCGGCGACAAGCTGAAGCGCGCCGAGCTGGCCGTGTACGAATACCGCCGCAAGCACCAGCTCCTCGACACGAGCCTGGACGCCCGGCAGAGCCTCATCTCCCAGAACGTTCAGACGTTCACCCAGAAGCTCGCCGAGCTGCGCCTGAAGAAGCTCGAGCTCGATTCGGCGCGCAAGATGATCACGGGGACCCGAAACAACGTCGACGCCGAGGAGACACTGCCCGAGGTCCGCGAAAACACCGTCATCCAGCAGCTTCGCGTCACCTACGTCGATCTCAGCAAGACGCTGGCCGAGCTGGAGACGACCTACGGAGACAAGCACCCCAAGATCGAGGCCCTGAAGAACAAGCTCGTCAAGGTCCGCCAGGAGTACGTCAGCGAGATCGACAAGCTGCTCAAGGCCAACGACAACCGCTACCTGAGCCTGGAAGACAACGAGCTCGCGCTGAACAAGATGTTGAACAAGGAGAAGCACGACGCGATCGAGCTGTCGAAGCTGGAGGTCGAGTATCGACCGCTGGTCCGCGAAGCGGACGACACGCTCAACCTCTACAAGCTCATCACCCAGCGACAGAAGGAGACCGGCCTGTCCGGGCTGGTGCGGACGAACAACGTTCGCATCATGGACCTCGCCGTGCCGAACGGCAGCCCGGTGAAACCGCGCCCGTTCGCCAACCTGGCCCTGTCCCTGTTCATCGGTCTGATGCTGGGCATCGGCGCCGCCGTGGGGGCCGAGGCGCTCGACAACACCATCAAGAGCCAGGAAGAGGTGGAAGCGGTCCTCGGTGTCCCCGTGCTGGGGATGTTGCCCATCATGGGCGAACGCACCGTAGGCAAGTCGTCGCCGGAGGAGCAGAAGGAACGCGATCTGAGCGTGTTCCACGACCTGCGCTCGGCGGCCGCCGAGGCGTGTCGCTCGATTCGCACCAACCTGATGTTCCTGTCGCCCGACAATCCGCTGAAGACGTTGGTGGTGACCAGCCCGGGACCCGAAGAGGGTAAGACCACCACCGCCATCAACCTCGCCATCACGATGGCTCAGGCAGGTGGCCGGGTGCTGCTCATCGACACCGATCTGCGGCGCCCCCGTATCCACCGCGCCTTCGGCATGAAGAACAGCGTGGGCATCTCGAACGCGGTCGTCGGCGAGAAGACGCTCGACGAGGTGGTCTTCCAGACCGTGGTCCCCAACCTGGACGTCTGCCCTTGCGGCCCCTTGCCGCCGAACCCGGCCGAGCTGCTGCACACGCGCAAGTTCAAGGATCTGATGGCCGAATGCGGTCGTCGCTATGATCGGGTGATCTTCGACTCGCCCCCCACGTCGGCGGTGACCGATCCTGTCATCGTGGGCCACCTGGCCGACGGTGTCGTGCTGGTGGTGCGCGCCGGTCACACCACCCGAGAGGCGGCGCTGTTCGCGCGACGTCAGCTGGACGACGCGAAGGCGCGCCTGCTGGGCTGCATCGTCAACCAGGTCAACCCCGCCGATCCCTACTACAACTACTACTACCGCAGCTATCAGTACGGTGGGTACTACGGACCTCGAGAGGAAGGCGCAAAAGCATGAGCGTGCAGCGTGAACCGCTCGGACCTCCCGCACAGGCCACGGCGGCGCTCCCCTGGGTCGACCCCCTGCTGTCGCGGACCGAGCTGAAGTTCGCGGTCCTGCAGCTGGGCGCTCGCTTGCACTACGCCGTTCCGGCGGTCCTGCAGCAGGCGAACATGCTGCGGGCGTTCTACACGGATGTCGTGGGCGACATCGGCGTCCTCAACGTGATGGGGCGGTTCCTTCGCCCGGTCGCTCGTTCGAAGCAGGTTCGCCGGCTCTTCGGTCGTCGTTTGCCGAAAGAGGTCCCCCGGGACGCGGTGGTCAGCGCACCGGGCCGTTCTCTCGCGCACGCCGCGTTGTCTCGCATCCTGGGGACCGGGCAGCTCACCCAGCTGACGTCGCCGGACAGCTGGCTGAAGAAGACCATCGTCGACGAAGACTTCCGGGGCGCGAACGCGCTGTACGCGCTGGACAACAGCGACCGCGGCGTCATCGGCGAAGCCAGCCGCCGAGGAATGTTCATCGCCTACGAACAGATCATCTGCGCCAACTCCGGCAGGATCATGCGCGAGGAACGGGCCCGTTTTCCGGGCGTCGAAGCCCAGGATTCCGAGGAGCTCGTCGAGGAGGGCATCCGCGCCGACCTCGAGGTCTACAAGATGTCGAACGTCGTCCTGGCGGCGTCCGAGTTCGTCCGCAGCAGCCTGATCAAGCTGGGGTGCCCCGCCGAGAAGATCGCCATCGTCCCCTACGGCGTCGATCAACGCTGGTTCGACATCGAAGCGCGACCTGTTCCGGGCCGGGTCTTGTTCGTCGGCACCGTCGGGCTGCGAAAAGGAAATCACTACCTGGCCGAGGCGTACCGCATCCTGCGCGACCGCGGCGTCGACACCGAGTTTCGCGTGGTCGGACCGTACGCTCCCGACGTGCTCGCCGCCCCCATCTTTCAGGGTCCCAGCTACATCGGACAGGTTCCACGCACGCAAGTGACCGAGGAGTTCGCGCAGGCCGACGTCTTCGTCCTGCCCACCGTGGCCGAGGGGTTCGGGCTCGTGCATCTGGAGGCCATGGCCTGCGGGGTGCCGGTGGTGACCACGCCGAATTGCGGCTCGGTGGTGCGCGACGGCGTGGACGGATACCTCGTCCCCATTCGCGATCCCCACATCCTCGCCGACCGGATCGAGAGCCTCATCCGAGACCGCAACGAACGGGCGCGGATGTCCAGGAACGCGCGCGAGCGGGCCAGCCAGTTCACCTGGCCGGAATATTCGAAGTCGTTGGTTCGAGCCATCGTTCGCGCCGAGGCGGCCAGCGGTCAATCACCGATGCTGGCGCGGCCCATCAGATCGGTGGCGCAGGCCCTGAACCGATAACCGCCGCTCAGGCCACGGCCGGCTTCGAGTCACCGAGCTCCGACACCGCAGGCTCGGTTTTTCCGGACGGCGACGCTCCCGTGGCCGTCGCTCTGCCTTTCGCGTCGGTCGTTTTGGGCGCGATCGGTGGGGGGACGCAAAACTCCGGAACGACCTCGACCAGCCTGTCGCGGACCAGGTCCCCCGGGGAGCCTCGCTCGACGACCGCCTTCAGCTCGTCGAGCTTGGCGGCGACGATCCCCAGCGGCTCCGCGACGGTACGGCCCACGAAGATCTTCGGGTGCTGCGTCTTCTCCGCTTGCTCGTCGGTGATGGAGAGCTCTTCGTAGAGTTTTTCCCCGGGGCGAATGCCGCTGAAGACGATCTCGATCTCGTGGGGAAGAAAGCCCGACAGATGAATCAGATCCTTGGCGAGATCGACGATGCGCACCGGCTCGCCCATGTCGAGGATGAAGATCTCGCCGCCGCGCCCCATGGCCCCCGCCTGCAGCACCAGCTGGCAGGCCTCGGGGATGGTCATGAAGTAGCGCTTCATCTCGGGGTGGGTCACCGTCACCGGCCCCCCACGGCTGATCTGCTCGCGGAAGATGGGCACCACGCTGCCGTTCGAGTCGAGGACGTTGCCGAAGCGCACGGTGACGAAGCGGGTGGCGCTCTGCTTGCCCAGCGCCTGGATGTAGATCTCGGCGGCGCGCTTGCTGGCGCCCATGACGCTGGACGGGTTGACCGCCTTGTCGGTCGAGATCATCACGAACGCTCGCGTCTGGTGGCTGTGAGCGATGTCCGCCAGCAGGCGCGTCCCCACCACGTTGTTCTTGATGGCCTCGGCGACGTTCCACTCCATCATCGGCACGTGCTTGTGCGCCGCCGCGTGAAACACCACCTGGGGCGCGTGGTCGTGGAAGATCTGATTCATCCGGCGCACGTCGGTGATGTCGGCCACCAGGGGCTCGATGGCCAGCGCGGGAAAATCGGCGCGCAGCTCGCGATGAATCTCGAACAGGGCGTTCTCGGCCCGCTCCACCAGGAGCAGGCGCTTCGGTCCGAACCGGCTCACCTGGCGACACAGCTCCGAGCCGATGCTCCCCCCCGCGCCCGTCACCATCACCGCGCTGTCGCGCAGGTCGGCGGCGATGGCCTGATCGTCGAGGACGACCTGATCGCGGCGCAGCAGATCCTCGATGGCGACGTCGCGGATGCGCGTGAAGTTGAGCTGGCCGCTCACCAGCTGGTGCAGCCCGGGGACGACCTTGACCTTCAGGCCAGCCCGCTGGCAGGCCTCGGTGATGCTGCGAACCACCTGACCCGAGGCGCTGGCGATGGTGATGATCGCCTGCTGGGCGTCGTGGAGACGCGCCAGCCGCTCGATGTCGGCGACCCGACCGAGGACCCGGATGCCATGCAGGACCGTGCCGTGGGTCTGCTCGTTGTCGTCGATGAAACCGACCGCCTGGATACCGAGGGAGGGGCTGCGCGCGATCTCCTTCGCGACCAGCAGGCCGGCGTGTCCCGCGCCCACCAGCAACGTGGGAATCCGCTTGATGGCGCTGGCCTGCGAGCGCTGTATCTGTGCCCGTTCCGTCGACAGCCGGCGGGAGACGCGAACGCCCGACAGGCCCACGAACGCCAGCACGAAATCGAAGACGGCGATGCCGAGCGGCAAGTGCGCGTACTGCGCGTACAGATTCCCGGGGAGCACGTTGGCCAGAAAAAGCCGCGTCGCCACCAGCATCAACGCGGAGGCCCCGAGCGCCCGGAGAATGAGCACCGCCTCGCGCAGCCCGATATAGCGCCAGGAGAATCGCGGGATCCCCAGCACCGCCAGCAGCGTGTACTGCAGGCCCACGATGTACGGCCACAGGAAGATCACCCGCTTGAACATCTGGTAGGGCACGTCGCCCTCGAACCGCAGCAGCAGCGCGAACCAGAGCGCCAGCGACAGAATCACCAGATCGATGGCGATCTGGGCCGAGCGGAGGAACAGCGGCCGATTCACGACGGCGCTCTCCCCGTGCTCGCCGCACCGGCGATGCCGGCCAGGACCCGGAGACGCTCCGCTTCCGTCAGCGCCGAGCCGCTCGGCAGACAGAGCCCCGTCTCGAAGAGATGCCGCCCCACGGCGCCGCCGAACATCCGACAACCGGCGAACACCGGCTGCAGGTGCATCGGCTTCCACAGGGGCCGGGCTTCGATGTCATCTTGGGCCAGCGCCAGCCGCACCGTCTCCCGATCGGCGGAGGCCGTCGCGGGATCGATGGTGACGCAGGTCAGCCAGCGCGTGCAGGCGCCGTAGCTGGCCTCGGGCATGAAGGCCCAGCCGGCGCGACCGTTCAATCGCTCGTGGTACCAGGCGAAGTTGGCGCGACGAGCAGCCACCCGGCTGGGCAGCACCCGCAGCTGCCCCCGCCCGATGGCCGCCAGCAGGTTGCTGAGCCGGTAATTGTAGCCAATCTTGCTGTGCTGGTAGTGCGGCGCCGGATCGCGGGCCTGGGTCGCCAGGAGGCGCGCCTCGGCGATCCAGGCGGCGTTGTTCGAGATCAGCATGCCGCCGCCGCTGGTGGTGAGAATCTTGTTGCCGTTGAACGAGAACACCCCCATCACGCCTTCGACCCCGGCGGGGCGGCCGCGATAGGTCGCCCCGAGCGACTCGCTGGCATCCTGGATGATGGGGACGTCGTAGGGGGCGCACACGGCGCGCAAGCGATCGTAGTCGGCCGATTGGCCGTAGAGATCGACGGCGATGACCGCCTTCGGCACGCGCCCGCGGCGGGCCCCGTCCGCCAGCGCCTCGGCGAGCAGGTCGGGATCCATCGTCCAGGTCTCCCGATCGGCGTCCACGAACACGGGCGTGGCGCCCACGTAACGAACCACGTTGGCGGACGCGGCGAACGTCAGGTCGGAGACGACGACCTCGTCCCCCGCCCCGACCCCTAAAAGAATGAGCGCGAGGTGAAGCCCCGCCGTGCCGCTCGACAGCGCGGCCGCGGCCTTTCCTTCGACCAGCGCGCCCAGCTCTCGTTCGAACGCATCGACGTGGGGCCCGAGCGGCGCGATCCAGTTCGAGTCGAACGCGTCGATCAGCAGGGCGCGCTCATCGGGGCCCATATGCGGCGGTGACAGATAGATGCGGGACATGTTAGCGCTCGTCGGACTCCACGGCTTTGACCGACGATTCGAGAAGGCGCGCCGGAACGCCCGCGACGGTCACGTCGGTCGGAACGTCGCGATTTACCACCGCGCCCGCCCCCACGATGCTCCGATCACCGATGGTGCAGGCCGGCAGGACGTTGGCCCCCGTGCCCAGCAGGGCCTGCGCTCCCAGGCGCGCGCCACCCGCCAGGGCGGCGTTCGAGGCCACGTGGGCGAAGTCCCCGATCACGACGTCGTGCTCGACGACGGCGCCGCTGTTGATGATCGCGCCCGTGCCCACCCGCGCGCCGACGTTCAGCACCGCCAGCGCGAACACGACCGTGCCCGCCCCCACCTCGGCCCGTGGCGACAGCACCGCGGACGGATGAACGACGGTCGCCAGCGTCGCCCCGGCGCGCGTCAGCGTCTCCGCCGCGCGGGCGCGGGCGGCATTCGCCCCGACCCCCAGCGCCACGGCGACGTCCAGCCGTCCTCGAAGCCAGTCGGCGTTCCCCAGCACCCGCCAGCCAAAGATGTCGTGCCCCACGGGCAGGGCGTCGTCGAGAAAACCGAGCAGCTCGAAACCAGCGGAGAGGGCGGCGTCCGCCACGACCCGGCCATGCCCGCCCGCGCCGTAAACCACGATGTGGCTTCCCCGCTGCGGCGATCGAAAAGCGTTCATTTCACGCGAGAACATATACGATTGGGGCCATCAAGCTCGGTCGGAAGCAGACGTGAGCGGCGTTCCCTTAAACTCGGGCATCGTCACGTGACCGTCGGCGCTGATCCCCGAACGGGACAGCACCCGCCACAGCGTCCCCGCCAGGATGCGGGCGTCGAGCGCCAGGCTCCAGTGATCCACGTACCAGACGTCGAGCTTGAACTTCTCCTCGTGGGTCACGGTGTTGCGCCCGTTGATCTGGGCCCAGCCGGTGATGCCGGGAAGCACGTCGTGACGGCGCCGTTGCTCGGGGGAATAGCGTTCGAGATACGACACCAGCAGCGGGCGGGGCCCCACCAGGCTCATGTCCCCGCGCAGGACGTTCCACAGCTGGGGAAGCTCGTCGAGGCTGGTGGCCCGCAGCAGCCGGCCGAGGGGGGTCAGGCGCGCCGCGTCGCTGCCGGTGCCCACGGTCATGGTCCGCAGCTTGTAAACCGTGAAAAGGTCGCCGTTTCGCCCCGGCCGCGACTGGCTGAACAGCACCGGGCGCCCCATCGCCACCCGCACCGCCAGGGCCGCCGCGCCCAGGGCCGGGGACGACAAGGCCAGCGCCGCCGCCGCGAGCGACACGTCCGCGGTTCGCTTGACCGCCAGGCGCCAGCCACGTTGTTCCATCTCGAGGAGCCTCAGGATAACAGACGGGCCGGGCCGGGCGCCGCGGCCGCCGGCTCGACTCCCGGTCAGGTTCGCGTATCCTAACCCCCCCATGGACGTCACCATCGTCATCCCCTGTTACAACGAGGTGGAGACCATCCCGCGCCTTGTGGCCGCGCTCGACACGGCCGAATCAACCCTGCGCGGCATCGGACGTCAGACCGAGGTCATCCTGGTCGACGACGGGTCGAAGGACGGCAGCCTCGCCAAGCTGCGCGAGGCGACCACCACCCGCCCCTGGCTGCGCCTCATCCGCTTCCGCCGCAACTTCGGGCAGACGGCGGCGATGGCGGCCGGCTTCAAGGCGGCCCGCGGCAGCGTGGTGGTTCCCATGGACGCCGATCTGCAGAACGATCCGGCGGACATCCCCAAGCTGCTGATGAAGCTCGACGAGGGCTACGACGTCGTCTCGGGCTGGCGGCGCGATCGTCAGGACAAGGTGGCGACGCGGAAGATCCCGTCCTGGATCGCGAACTGGGTGATCGGCCGCGTCTCGGGCGTGAAGCTGCACGACTACGGCTGCACGTTGAAGGCGTACCGGCGCGAGTTCCTCGAGCCGGTGAACCTGTACGGCGAGATGCACCGCTTCATCCCCATCTACGCCAAGTGGGCGGGCGCGCGCGTCACCGAGATGCCCGTCACCCACTACGCGCGCCGCGAGGGCAAGTCGAAGTACGGCCTGATGCGGACGTTCAAGGTCCTGCTCGACCTGATCACGGTGAAGTTCCTGGGCGACTACTCGACGAAGCCGCTGTACTTCTTCGGTGGGCTCGGCTTCGGCCTGTGCTTCACGGGGATGGCGGCGGCGGCGTTCACGCTGTTCCAGAAGTTCGCCGAGCACGCCTGGGTCCACCGCAATCCGCTGTTCGTGGTCTCCGTCTTCCTCTTCATGCTGGGGATCCAGTTCATCATGATGGGACTGCTGGCCGAGCTGCAGATCCGGACGTACCACGAGGCGCAGTCGAAGCCGACCTATCTGATCGGCGAAACCGTCAACTTCGATCCGCCGCGGTTGCAGAAGCCGGGTCCGGCGACCGCCGGCGTCGGCCCGGTCTAGCGAGGGCGACGGCTTTCCGTGTGCGGCATCGCGGGGATTGTCGATCCGACGGGCGCGACCGTCGACGCCGAGCTGGTGCGCCGGATGACGCGCGCCCTGGCGCCGCGCGGCCCTGACGGCGAAGGGTTCTGGTTCGCGCCCGGCGTGGGGCTCGGTCACCGGCGCCTGTCGGTCATCGACCTCAGCGCCGCCGGGACGCAGCCGATGGGCGGCGAGGACGACGCCGTTCAGGTCACGTTCAACGGCGAGATCTACAACTTCGCCGGGCTGTGCGACGAGCTGACCGCCGCCGGCCACGAGTTCCGTTCGCGTTCGGACACGGAGGTCCTCGTCCACGGCTACGAGGAGTGGGGCGAGGGGCTGCTCGATCGCATCGACGGCATGTTCGCCTTCGCCATCTGGGATTCGCGACGGCGCCGGCTGTTCGCGGCGCGCGATCGCATGGGCAAGAAGCCGTTCTACTGGGCGGCCGTGCCACGCGACGGCGGGCGCCCGCCGCTGTTCGCGTTCGGGTCGGAGCTGAAGGCGCTGCTGGCCGTGCCCGGCCTCGATCGAGGCGTCGACCCGAACGCGCTGTCGCGCTATCTGGCCTTCGAGTACGTGCCGGCGCCGCACACGATCATCAAGGGGGCGCGCAAGCTGGACGCCAGCGAGTGCCTGCTGCTGGACGTGGGGACGGACGGGCACGCGGCGCCCAGGACCCGGCGCTACTGGGAGCTGCCGTTCCCCGAGACGCACGCCCCCCGCCGCGAGGAGGAGGCGGCCGAGGAGCTGCGCTCGCTGCTGACCCGCGCCGTGAAGCGCCGCCTGGTCTCGGACGTGCCGCTGGGCGTCTTCCTGTCGGGCGGGATCGATTCGTCGACGGTGGTGGCGCTGATGGCGGCCGCCGGGGGCCACGGCGGCATCAAGAGCTTCTCGATCGGTTTTTCGGAGGCGAGCTTCGACGAGACCAGCCACGCCCGGGTCATCGCCAAACAGTTCGGCACCGAGCACCACGAGGATCGCCTGACCCCGCAGTCGATGATCGGCATCCTGCCCGACGTCATGCGCTTCCTCGACGAGCCGCTGGCCGACGCGTCGATCATCCCGACCTATCTGCTGGCGCGCTTCACCCGGCAGCACGTGACGGTGGCGCTGGGGGGCGACGGCGGCGACGAGCTGTTCTCGGGCTACCCGACGTTCAAGGCCGAGAAGATGGCGCGCGATTTCTACGATCGTCTCCCGGGGCCGCTCGGCAGCCTGGGGGCGAGCGTGGTGCGCAAGGCGGCCGGCCTGCTGCCGGCGGGGACCGACTACTTCAGCCTCGATTTCAAGGTGAACCAGTTCCTGCGCGGCATCTCGGCCACGGGGCCGCGGCGGCATCAGCGCTGGATGGCCAGCTTCCTGCCCGAGGAGCAGGCGGCGCTGCTGACGGGCGACATCCGTCAGGCCGCCGGCGACGATCCCTTCACCGGCATCGACGCCCGCGCCGCCGCGACCAGCGCGCGCGATTCGTGGGACGTCATCATGGACTTCTACTGCCGCTTCTACCTGACGGGCGACATCAACGTGAAGGTCGACCGCGCCTCGGCGGCGGTGGGGCTGGAGGCGCGCGCCCCGTTCCTCGACACCGACGTGGTCAACTTCGCCTGTCGCTTGCCTCCGTCGCTGCGCATGGACGGCACCACCACGAAGCGCATCCTCAAGACGGCCATGCGCGGCGTGCTGCCCGACGACATCCTCGACCGGCAGAAGCAGGGATTCGGCGTGCCGGTGGCGCGCTGGATGAAGGAAGATCTGCTGCCGATGCTGCGGGAAGAACTGCAGCCCGACAAGATCCGGCGCGAAGGGTTCTTCGACCCCGCGGACGTGACGCGCATCCTGGACGAGCACGTCGAGGGGCGGCACGACCACCGCAAGCAGCTGTGGACGCTGTTCGTGTTCGAGCAGTGGCTGCGGAACTACGGCAAGCCTTCGTGACCGTGGACCGCGCGAACGCGGACCCACCCCCGATCGCGCTGACGGATCTGGCGGGCGATCACGCCCCGCTCGAAGCGGCGCTGCTCGAAGCGGCGGCGCGCGTGCTCCGCTCCGGGCGTTACATCCTGGGGCCCGAGGTGGCGGCCTTCGAAGGCGAGCTGGCGGCCGCATCCGGCGTCGCGCACGCCGTGGGCCTGTCGTCGGGGACCGACGCGCTGCTGGCGATGCTGATGGCGGCCGGGGTCGGCCCAGGCGACGAGGTCGTCACGTCGCCGTTCTCGTTCTTCGCCACCGCGGCGGCCATTGCCCGGGTCGGCGCGCGCCCGGTCTTCGCGGACATCGATCCCGACACCTTGAACATGGACGCCGCGCGGGCGATCGCCCGCATCGGTCCCCGCACCAAGGCGGTGATGGTGGTGCACATCTTCGGTCGCTGCGCGCCGACGGCGGCGCTGGAAGCGGCGTGTGCCGCCCGGGGAATTCCCCTGTTCGAGGACGCCGCGCAGGCGATCGGCGCGGTCGCCCTCGACGGTCGCCGGGTGGGCGCGCGCACAGCTGGCGCGACGCTTTCGTTCTTCCCCACGAAGAATCTGGGCGGCTTCGGGGATGGCGGGGCCGTGCTGACCGACGACGCGGACTTCGCCGCTCGCCTCCGCCGGCTGCGGGCCCAGGGCGCCGACCGGAAGAACCATCACGTCGAGGTCGGTGGGAACTTCCGCCTCGACGAGCTGCAGGCAGCGCTGCTGCGCGTGAAGCTGCCCCACCTGCCCGCCTGGACCGCCGCGCGCCGGCGGGTCGTCGCGCGATACCACGAAGCGCTCCGCGGCCTACCCATCGGATTGCCCTCCACCGATCCGGGAGCGGTCTGGAACCAGTTCGTCGTGAGGGTTCCCGCCGATCGCCGCGCGGCCCTCATCGCCCATTTGGCCGCGGACGGCGTCGCCACCGAAATCTACTATCCCGAGCCGCTACATCTGCAGCCCGCTTTGCAAGGTCTGGCCCATGCCGCTGGCGATTTCCCCAACGCCGAGCGTGCCTGCCGCGAGGTGTTGGCCTTGCCACCCCATCCCTCCCTCGATGATTCGTCAATCACCCGCGTGACGCGCTCGTTGCGCGCCTTCTTCGACGCGACCTCGAGCGCGTCATGAACGTCGCGGTCACGTCGTGCGTGAACGCGGAAGATGGCGCCAATTCGCTGGTACATTCTTTGCGAGCAGCTGGAGCATGAGAAGCCATCAACCGTCCCAGGCGATTCGATCGTCTCTCCTCGCTGCGCTGCCCCTCCCCTTCTTGGTCGCCTTTGGCGCTTGTGACTCGGGTTCGACGGAGCGACCCGGGGTAAATACTGGCAACGGCGGAGCGGCCGATACCGACCAGGCAGGTCATGCTGGCCAGGCAGGCTCCACAGGTGCAGGGGGCTTCGACGATTACGGCGGCGGAGGCAGCGCAGGCGGTGGTGGAATGAGCGGTGGTGACGACGGCTTCGGAGGAGACGGCGGTGGAACCGCCGGACGCGGCGGCGCGGGCGGGATCGGCGGCGGCGGAATGGGGGGCACACCCGCGCCACCGTGCGCGCTACCCATTACCGGGTCTTGCCTTTCCACCGGATATCAATGCATCGACTACACCGCCAGTGATCTCTCGGCCGAAATGGCGAGCTGCGGTTCCACCGGGGTCTGGTCGAACCTGCCTTGCCAGGATCATTTCAATCTCGGCTGCCACTTCGAAACGCCGGTTGTCGACAGTTGCGAAGTCATCTGGCGCGAGACCGGCGGCAACTACTACGCGTTCTGTCAAAGCGATGGAGGTATGCCAATCTTCCCGCAATGATCGACTTCGGTCGCACCGATCACCCGTGATGACCCCCGGGGTCCCGGATATTCGACGTCAGTAAAGAAGATTGAGCTTGCCGCTCAGGTGCAGCATCGACAGCAGGTACAGACAGCCGTCGTAGTAGCGGAGCTGGCCCGTGGGAAGCGCGGCGTCCCATGCCGCCTGCAGAAGCCCCCTGCCATCGGTGGCGGGGAGCGCGAACGCCAGCATGGCGTTCACGCCGATCAGCCCAGCGCCGTGACCCGCCACCGTCTGGAGCCCGCTCAGCGTGTATCCATCGCCATAGCTCGTCAGGCCCTCCTTGGTCCAGAACGCCGCCATTCGCGCCGCGTAGCTGCTCTGCCAGGGATCCGCGTCGTTCAGGTTGAAGTCCATCATGATGTTCATGGGGACGCGCCACGCATCGGCACCGAAGTCCCCCATGGCGGCGCCGTCGAAGCCGGCATGATCGGGCGCCAGGCCCGTCACCGGGTCGGTGGTCTTCTGGAAGAAGGTGCGGGCGTAGGTGGTGGCGCCCTTCCACAGCGAGGCGTTCGCCCCATCGAAACAGGCCCACTCGGAATAGAACAGCGGCAGCACGTAGGAAGGGTCGGTGAAGCCGTTGCCCGGACCGAACGTCACCACGGCGGGGCTCTTCAGGAAATCCCCCTTGCTCGCCATCGCGCTCATCACGTTCTTGGCCTCGGTGGCGTAGTTGATTCCCGTGCCGTCGCCCCAGCGGCGGGAGGCGAGCAGCAACGCCATGGCGAAGTACTGGTCCCCGTCGGGGGCGGCGTACGGCGCGATGATGCCGCCCGACGTGTTGAGCTGCCAGGCGAACAGCCCCGTCGATTGCCGCATGCGCGTCGCCGCGAACCTCCACAGCTTGTCGAACTCGGTCTTCATGTTCATCGCGACGGCGATGAACATCCCGTAGGAGACTCCCTCGCTGCGCACGTCGTCGTGGGCGATGTCCTCGATGAAGGCCTGATCGGTGCCGAGCTCGAAGTAGATGGTCTGATCGCTGGCGCCATGGAACATCTGCATGACCGCCGCGTCGAGCTTGGCGTCGACCTCGGCCTGCCCCTTCCCCAGCACCTCGACGAACAGGTCGCGATAGGCGGCCGGCGCCTGGCAGGCGGCGCGGGTCCCGATGGGACCGCCGTCCGACCCGGGGGTGCCCGACCCACAGCCGAGGGCGACGGTGCCGACCAGCACCGCCACCGTCGAGTGAAATGGAGTCATGCGCGACACGAGCCCTGTTCGAAATGACGGTGACACGGATACGCGATGGGCTCAACGTGATCGACGAAACAGCGCGTCAACGTCGCTGAAGGGCCGGATCCCGGTCAGCGCGTCTTGATGCCGAAGAACGCCGCGATCTTCGACAGCAGCTGCTGCGACTGCGCGACCATCACCGGGCCGGACGCCTCGGCCGAAGCCCCCAGCGCCTCCTGCCGGCTCGACAGGATCTCGCTGATGGTGGCGGCCAGCTCGGGCTTCTGTTCCAGGATCTCTTGAAACGCGTCCTTCGACACGATGTAACACTCGACGTCGGTCTTGGCGACGATGGTGGCCGTGCGGGTCTCGCCGGTCATCAGCGACATCTCTCCGAAGAACTGCCCCGCCTTCAGGGTGGTGACCTCGCGCGACTGACCGCGCACGTTCACGCGCACCGCCACCTCGCCGCTTCTCAACACGTAGAGCGAATCGCCCGGATCGCCCTCGCGCAGGATCACCTCGCCAGGACCGAATGGCGCCATCCGCAGCCGGCGCGTCAGTCGGTCGATCTTCTCGGCGTCCAGCGCCCGGAACACGTCGACCCGCGACAGCGCGTCGACCCGCCGGGCGTAGTCCTCGTCCTGCTTCCGCTGCAGGCGATCCTCGGTCATCTCGGTGACGTGGATGTTGCGCGAGGGGAACGGGATCTCCATCCCCGCCCGGTGCAGGGCGTACCACACCACCGCCCGCACCTCCGCGTCGAGCGAATCGTCGCGATGAAAGTCGTCGATCCAGTAACGGACGGCGTACGTCACCGAGTCGTCCTTGAACTCCCACAGCAAGCAATCGGCGGGAGGGTCGGTCCTGATCGAGGCCACGCCGCGCACCCCTCCCAGGACGACCTCGCGCACGTGCGCCGGCGGATGGCGGAAGTGCATGCGCAGGTACAGCCACTGACGGTGCGCGCTGGTGGGACGGCTGAAGTTCGTCAACACCGCGCGCGCCACGGCGCCGTTCGGCACCAGCACCAGATCCCCGTTCTTCGTCACCAGGCTGGTCACCCGCCAGCGGATCTCGCGGATGCGCCCGGTCAGTCGGTCGTCGATCTTGATCCAGTCGCCCAGATCGAAGTCGCGCTCCATCTGCAGCGCCAGCCCCGCCATCAGATTGCCCAGCGTCTCCTGCAGCGCCAGGCCGATGACCGCCGTCGTCAGCACCGACGCCGTGAAGATCTTCGTGACGTCGACCTCGGCCCGGGTCAGCACGATGAAGCCCGCGATCAGGTAGGCGAAGCCCTGGATCAGATCACGGAGGATGCGCGGGATCTGCCGCCGCCCCAGCAGCAGATCGAAGATCACCAGCCCCGCCGTCAGGATGGCCGTGAAACAGAACAGCAGGTGATACAGCACCCGCAGCGTGTAGAGATGCGGGGAGATCCGATCGGCGCCGGGACGATTCGGAAAGAACAGCGACACCAGGCACAGCGACACCAGGTACGTCCCCCCGAAGAACACCGCCGCCCGCACGCCCCCCTTGTGCTCGGGGGGAAGGACGAACCTCAGCCCCCCCAGGATGGCGAGGAGGGCGACGGCGACGACGGGCAGTGGCCAGTCCCAGATCCACTCCTGCCCGATACGCATCCGTCGGCCATCATAAGGCCGCTCCGTCGCCGGCCGCTAGTTTTCCCCCGCTGGTCAGCGCCGGCCTCGACAGCCTCAT
>DASYCK010000097.1:0-6542 GCA_036500205.1 Polyangia bacterium
AGGTCTCGTGCTCGACCTCGTTCTCGTGGCGCACGAAGATCGGCAGCAGCATCGTGGTGCGCGCCAGGTGGTACTGGTGGACGTCGTAGTAGAGCGGGACGCCCAGGTACGCCGAGGTGGCGATGTCCCGGTAGTGCCAGAAGAGCAGCAGCGTGCTCGAGAGTCCCGTCTCGGGGTTGCTGCGCGAGACGTGCAGCAAGGGCGGGATGACGGTGGTGTTCGTGTCGGTCGCGTGGTTGGTGTGGCTGAACCAGAGCGGCGCGAACATCGAGAACGACGCCGTCGGGCTGTCGGTGTGCAGGATCGGCCCCGCGTACCAGAAGTGCGCCGGGCCCCGCCGGTGGTAGCCGCCGAGCGCCGTATAGAACGAAAAGTGGTCGCGGCCGTGCCCCTCGTAGAACAGCGGCAGCAGCGCCTGCGAGGCGTCGCCGTTGGCGTCGTTGCGCGAGTACCAGGCGACCGGCAAGAGGCCGCGGGTCCGCTCGGCCTTGTCGTGCCCCCCGTAGAAGGGGCCGGCCAGCGTGAAGGAGGTGTCGAGGGTCGTGTTGGCGAAGTGCCAGAAGATCGGGAAGACGACGTCGCTGCGCCGATCCTTCTTCACGTCGGACCAGTACACAGGGAAGAGCGCGTTGACCGTCCCCTGGGGATCGCGGTCGTGGAAGAAGAGCAGGCAGGAGAACCAGTCGCGCGTCCCGTCGGTCGAGCTCCTTTGGTAGAGCAGCAGGGGAGGCACCACGGTCAATGTCCGTTGCAGGTTGGTGGAACGAAGGAACAGCGGGACGACGCCGAAGGTGCTGGAGGTCGGCGTGGTGCGATCGAAGTACGGGCCGACGATGGTGGTGGCGCGTCCGCCGAAGGACGAGTGCCAGAAGAGCGGCGGCAGGGTGTCGACCCCGTCGCCGTTGGCACGCCGCAAGCGGAAGTAGCTGGGGAGGATCCAGGTGTCGGTCTCCTTGGCGTCGGCGTAGCGGCCGTAGAGCGGGAAGATCCCCTGGGCCCTGTACCCGGGCCCCTCGACGCGGAACCAGGGGCCCACCTGGGTCAGGTGCTGTCCGTCGTCGCGGCGGAGGATGTTGGTGTAGAGCAGCGGGACGAAGCTGGCGTCGAAGTTGGCGTTCTTGAACCAGCCGTAGGGTCCGACGAACCCGCCGGAGCCCTGCCGCGTCTTCACGGAGGCGCCCAGCAGGCTGACGAACATCTGCTTGTCGGCGTCTCGGCGGTAATAGAAGAGCGGAAACAGGGTGAAGCTGGTCTGGTCGTCGCCGCCGGGGCGGGCGCCGCGGCGGTAGTAGATGAAGGGGAACAGCGCGTCCGTCGTCTCGCCGCCCCAGCGCCGGTGCCAGTAGGGGCCGACCACCGTGGTGGTCTTGTCCGCCCGGCGGTCGGAGAAGTGCCAGATGAGGGGAACCAGCGCGAAGTGCGAACGGTCCTGGCCGCTGCGCCAGTAGAGAAGGGGAACGATCGGTCCGATGGCCACGCTGGTGCCGTCGGGGTCGTGCTGGGCGAAGCCGAGCGGCGTGATGGTGGTGCTGGTCTGGCGGCGCTCGCTGGCGAAACGGAACAGCAGCGGGAACAGGACGGCGTAGCTCTCCCCGTCGTGGTTCCCCTGGTAGAAGAGCGGCGTGACCGCGGTGTCGGAGCCGTGTGGATCGTGGTGCCGGAAGAACAGCGGGAACACCACCGTCGTCGCCGAGTGGTCGTCTCCGAAGTGCCAGTAGAGCGGGAACACCACCGCGTGCGAGCTGCCGGCGTTCTTCCCGAAGTAGGCGATCGGCAGGAGACCCGCGCTCCAACCGCCGTTGGTGAAGCTGCGCCAGTAGACCGGCCCGACGATGGTGCTGGTGTCGCGCGGCCCCGAGCGCCGCGCGAAGATTGGCAGGAGCGCGGTCGCGGTGGCGCCGGTCTGCGCGTCTCGGAAGTGCCAGAAGAGCGGGAACAGCGTGGTGGTCGAGCCCTGCGGATCGGTCCGGTGGTAGAAGATGAAGGCGATCAGGCGGCCCATCGCGTCGGCGGCGCGATCCTCGTGGCTGAGGTAGAGGGGGGTGAGCATCATCCGCTCGCCACCGGGATCGCGGTGGGCGAAGGAGAGCAGCGGGGCGATCACCCAGGTGCGGGTCCCGTCGCGGTCGTCGCGGCTGTAGCCGCCGAGCGGCGTCACCAGGTTCGTCGCCAGGCCCCCCTCGGCCCGATCCCAGTAGAAGAAGGGGACCAGCATCCGATGGGCACGGCGGGTCTTGTCGTCGCCGGTGCTCCACCAGAAGGGGGGCAGCGTGTTGAAGTACCAGGACCCCTCGCGCACGTGGACGAACGGGACGGCGACCGTGACGTTCGAATTGTCGGTGCGGAAGCTCCAGCAGAGCGGGAAGACGACCGTGTTGCCGGCGTGCCTCTCCTCGAAGTCCCAGACCAGCGGGAAGAGGACGTGGTAGCTCGAGGCGGTCTTCTCGTCGCCGCCCCACCAGTAGAGCCAGGCGAGCGAACGGCCGTACTCGGTCCCGTCGCGGTGCGCGTAGCCCAGCCAGGTCGCGAACGTGTAGCCCGTCTGGTGGCCGTTCCAATAGAAGAAGGGGATGGCCAGCAGGCTCTTGTCGTCCTCGTGCCGCCAGTAGAAGCTCAGCGGCAGCGCGAAGGTGAAGGCGCTGGTCGCCTTCCGGGTCGAGAAGAAGAGGGGGAACCCCAGATCCGTCGATCGGGTGGGCGAGCGCCACCACCAGTAGAGGAAGGCCGCCGCTCCGTACGAGCTCTTGGTCTGCGGGTCATTGATGGCCAGCGTGCCCAGGAACGGCAGCGCCCAGCCGAAGCGGCTCGAGGCGTAGAACAGCGGCATGATGCCGAACGACCGGGCGTCGCCGTAGTGGCCGCTGACGATGGGCCCGTACCAGGTGACGACGCTGCGCTGGGCGCGGTCCTCGAACCGCCAGTAGAAGGGCGCGAAGATCAGCGTGTCGGTGCTGGGCGACCAGTAGTGCCAGTAGAGCGGCGCCACCACCCGGTAGCCGTTGGCGCCGCGGCGCGACCAGTAGAGCCCGAGGAATTCCGTGAAGGCCCCCTCGCGGTAGTAGAGGTAGGCGACGTTGGTCCGCAGCTGGATGGGCTGGCAGACGTTGGACTCGCAGATGTTCTCGCCCGTGCAGTCCTCGTCGCGCTGGCAGCTCTGCGGGGCTGGCGCGGCCGGCGTCGCGGGCGAGGGGGTCGGCGGCCTCGCGGCGGCGGGCGCCGGCGCCGGCGTGGCGTCCGCAACCTTGCGGAAGGGGTCGAGCCGCAGCGCCGCGGCCCCCGCGCGCGCGAACGGATCCAGCGTCGTCGCGCGCGCCGTCCCGGCGACGCAGGCAAGCGCGAGCAGCGAGGCGGCGAGGGCGAGGGGGCGGCTCACGAAACGGGGCGCGGTTCCTACTGCGAGGGGAGCGCGAGGACCATCTTCCACTCGCCGTTCTCACGCACGAACGGGATCTCGCCGGTGTCGCTCTCGTCGCCCTTCTGGCGAACGACCTTGAGCGTGGCGGTGTCCCCCTTGGTCTTCGCTTCCTTGATCTGGAACTTGGTCCCCTCGAACTCCTTCTGCATCTTCTTCATGCCGTCCTGCGCGCCGCCGAGCCCCATCTGCGCCGCCAGCATCCCCTGGTACATGAGGGCGTAGCAGTCGATGGCCTTTTCGCCGTTGCCCTCGACCAGCGCCTTGCGCCAGCGCTCGAACGTCTTCTCCGGTGTCGAGAACTCCGGGCGCGCCGGCGGAAGCTGGAAGGAGATCGATTTGATCTTCTCCTTGGGCAGCTTCATGGTCTGCCCGTTGGTCTCGATGGTGTAGACGCCGTCGTAGTAGTGGATGATCTTCGCGTTGAGCTTGGTCTTGTCGACGAGCTCGACGGTCTCGGCGCGCACCTTTCCGGTTCCAATGCCCGCCCACAGGGTGGCGCCGAGCGTGAGCGCGGCGAGCGCGCCCGAAAGTCGCTTGTCGGTGTGCATGGTCGTTCCCCGCCGATTCGACCGCGGCGGCCTAGAGCGAGATGCCCGGCGCGGGGAACTTGGCGGTGAGCGCCTTGACCTCTCCCAGAACCTTGGCCGCCGTCCCCTCCGAGGGGTCGCTGACCACCCGGTCTATCCACAAGGCGATCTGCTTCATCTCTGCCGCGTCCATCCCGCGCGAGGTGACCGACGGCGACCCCAGCCGGATCCCCGAGGGGTCGAACGGCTTGCGCGTGTCGTAGGGAACGGCGTTGTAGTTCAGCTCGATCCCCGCCTTGTCGAGCGCCTTGGCGGCGATCTTGCCGGTGACGTTTTTGTTCGTCAGGTCGATGAGCATCAGGTGGTTGTCCGTGCCGCCGGAGACGATGTGGAAACCCTTCGACATCAGCGTCTCGGCCATCACCTTGGCGTTGGCGACCACGTTCTTCGCGTAGGTCTTGAACTCCGGCTGGGCGGCCTCCTTCAGCGCCACGGCCAGCGAAGCGGTGGTGTGGACGTGCGGTCCCCCCTGGATGCCGGGGAAGACCGCCTTGTCGATCGCCTGCGCGTGCTCGGCCCGGCACAGGATCATGCCGCTGCGCGGACCGCGCAGGGTCTTGTGCGTGGTCGTCGTGACCACGTCGGCGTGCGGGATCGGCGAGGGGTGTACGCCGCCCACGATGAGGCCCGCGACGTGGGCGATGTCGGCGCAGAACTTGGCCCCCACCTCGCGCGCGATCGAGCCCATCGTCTCGAAGTCCCAGAGCCGCGAGTAGGCCGAGCCGCCGGCCCACAGCAGGGCGGGGCGCTCTTTCTTGGCCAGGTCGCGGATCTCGTCGTAGTCGAGCAGGCCGGTGTCCTTGCGGATCCCGTACGGTACGGAGGTGAAGAACTTGCCGCTGATCGACACGCTCCAGCCGTGCGTCAGGTGGCCGCCCATCGGCAGCGCCAGGCCCATCACCTTCTCGCCCGGCTTGAGAAATGCCAGGTAGACGGCCAGGTTCGCCGGCGAGCCCGAGTAGGGCTGGACGTTGGCGTGCTGGGCGCCGAACAGGGCCTTGGCGCGGTCGATGGTCAGCTGCTCGAGCTGGTCGACGAACTGCTGCCCCTCGTAGTAGCGCTTGCCGGGGTACCCCTCGCTGTACTTGTTGGTGAAGACCGAGCTCGAGGCCTCGAGGACGGCCTTCGAGACGTAGTTCTCCGACGGGATCAGGCGGATGGTCTCACCCTGGCGCCGTTCCTCGGCCCGACAGAGCTCGAAGACATCGGGATCACTCGCGGAAAGCGCTTCCATCATGGCAGCGGAAACTAGTCTCCCAGGGTGCGGTTCGTCAATGGATCTCGGCCGGTTCGGTCTTAATGTAGGTGAATCTGGTATTTCGACCGAAAATGCGGCATCTACATGGTCCAGTTGGCATGCAAAAGCTTCGCGGCGCGTTAATCGGCTACGGCTTCATCATGGAGAAGGGGCACGCCGCCGGCTACCGGCAGCGAGCCGCCGGCGGCGCTAGCGACGTCGAGATCGTCGCGATTTCGGATATTTCCGCCGAGCGCCGCGCCGAGGCCCAGGCCGCCTGGCCGGGGGCTCGAATCTACGCCGATTTCCAGGCATTGCTGGACGCCGAGGCGGGGCGGCTCGACTTCGTCGACATCGCCACGCCCCCCAGCGACCACGCCGCGATCGCCGTCGAGGCGCTCTCGCGCGGCCTTCACGTGCTGTGCGAGAAGCCGCTGGCGGCCTCCATCGAGGAGGCCCGCACCATGCTTCGCCAGGCGGTCAAGAGCGAGCGGGTCCTTTACCCCTGCCACAACTACAAGCACGCGCCGGTCATCAAGACGGTCCGCGGGCTCATCAAGAGCGGGCGGATCGGCAAGGTGCACCTGGTGACGCTGCAGACCTTCCGGAACACGCACGCCAAGGGCGTCACCGGCTGGCGGAGCGACTGGCGGCGCGAACGGCGGTTCTCCGGCGGCGGCATCGCCATGGACCACGGCAGCCACACCTTCTACCTGGCGTTCGAGTGGCTGGGGTCGTACCCGACGGCCATCAGCGCGCGGGCGGCGACGCTGGGCCCGTTCGACACCGAGGACGACTTCTCGTGCAGCCTGCGCTTCCCGACCGGGACGGCGTCGGCGCACCTGTCGTGGAACGCGGGCGTCCGCAAGGTGCTCTACACGCTGCACGGCGAGCGGGGCGCCATCCGCGTCGAGGACGACGACGTCGAGCTGGCGGTGCAAGAACGGGGAGCGGGCGGCGCGGGCGCCGCCACCACCTGGACGTTCGAGCGGCAGGCGATCTCCTCGGACTGGATGGACTCGAGCCACGTCAGCTGGTTCAACTCGCTGTTCGACGACTTCAAGTCGGCCATCGCTCGCCGCGAGTTCGTCGGGCGTGAGGCGGAGGAGGCCTTCCTCTGCGTCCAGCTCATCGCCACGGCCTACGCCTCGTCGCGCGAGGGGAGCCGCGAGCTGCCGCTCCCCGGGCTGGCGGCGCTGGAGGGCGACGACGTCTCGGACCGGATCGCGTTGGACGAAGCTCGGCTTCGCCGAGCGGAGTCCGTCGCGGGGGGGAGCGGGGACCCTCCCAGGGTCCCCGGTTT
>DASYCK010000098.1:0-12108 GCA_036500205.1 Polyangia bacterium
GCGGCGGCGGTGGCGGCGGTGGCGGTCGTGGTGGTGGTGGTGGCGGCGCGGCCGGGTGTGGCGAAGGCCGATTCCTGCAAGACGGAACGTGCCATGCGGCGGTGACGCAGATCGAGGCCTCGGACTACCACTCTTGCGCGCTGCTCGGCGACGGCACGATTCGCTGCTGGGGGAGCGGCCTTCAGGGCCGCCTGGGAAACGGAGACGACGTCCAGTCGACGACACCGGTGGCGGTCAGCGGCATCGCCACGGCCACCGCCATTGCGACTCACGGACCGCACACGTGCGCGCGATTGTCCGACGGCACTGTCCGCTGCTGGGGTCCCGGATCGATGGGCCAACTCGGGGACGGAGCGTCGACCGACGCGGCAACGCCCGTGACGGCGAGGGACATCACCGACGCCGTCGGGGTCGGCGTCGGCTTCGCCCATAGCTGCGCCATCGGCGGCGGCGGCCGGATCCGTTGCTGGGGCCAGGGAACGGCCATGCAGCTGGGCAACGGCGTGCCGGCCGATTCTCCGGTCCCGGTCGACGTGGCGGGGATCGCGGGCGCGGTGGCCGTGGGCGGCGGCGAATGGCACACCTGCGCGCTGCTGACCACGGGGACGGTGATGTGCTGGGGCGCGAACAACTACGGCCAGCTGGGTGACGGTACGACCACGAACGCGGCGATACCCGTCGCGGTGCTGGGCGTCGCCGGCGCAACGTCGCTGTCGGTGGGCCATTTCGACGCCTGCGTGCGGCTGTCGGATGGCACGGCGCGCTGCTGGGGCGAGAACCTGGACTATCAACTCGGCGACGGGACACAGGCGGACGCCAGTACCCCGATCTCGCCCAAGGCGCTGACGAATGTTGCGACGATCGCAGCCGGCTACCTGCACACGTGCGCCGTTCTCGGCGATGCCGGTGGCCGCTGCTGGGGCTCGAACGATCAAGGCGAGATCGGCGACGGGACGTACGTGTTGACGCCAACGCCCGAACGCGTGAGGAACGTGGGCGCGCTTCGCTCGATTTCGCCCTGGTTCAACCACACCTGCGGCATCCTCGTGGACGGCTCGGCGGTCTGCTGGGGCCTCGACACATCGGGGGAACTGGGCGACGGTCAGGTGAAGTTGACGTCCAGCATGCCGGTACCGGTCACCGTGAACTGGTAGTCGGGCGCCCTGCGATCGAGGATCCGACGCCAGCGTCACGTCGTTCGGCCGTCCGCCGCCATCATCAGCGGCCTGCCAGCTCCTGGTAACCTCTCCGGCGCATGAGTGCTGGGAGAGTTCACCGGGTCGACCTGGTGGCGACGCTGTTCCTGGCTGGGTGCGCTGCGCTCAGTCCGATGCGCTCCAATTATGATGTCGGTCCGCCCCTGCCTTCGAACGTGAGCACGCTCGGAAGCGGCTTGAAATTGGTGACGGTGCAGGACGATCGCGTTCCGCTGGTGTCGGCGGTGCTGGTGATCGATGGCGGCGCGACCCGAGATCCGCCCGGCAAAGATGGGCTGGCGCATCTGGTTGAGCATCTGGTCTTCGATCGACGGGTCGCGGAGGAGGTCACCTTCGAGAACGCGATTCGTCGGATGGGCGCGACGTTCGGGGGAACAACCCAGCTCGACCACGTCCAGTTCAAGCTCATCGCGCCACGAGCGCAACTGGAGGTCCTCGTCGGCTGGCTGACTGGCGTCCTGCTCGATCCCCTGGCGGGTGTCGATGAGCCGACGTTTCGACGGGTGCTGGATACCGTTCGCAGCGAGCTGTGGGAGCGCACCGAGACGCACGGGAGCGCTCGCGGCTACGGCTGGTTGCAAGAAGCCCTGTTCGCGCCTGGCGACCCGTACGCACGGCCCGTCGCGGGAACGCCGACGAGCGTTGGGGGGCTGACGCTGGCCGACGCCCAGGCGTTCGTCCAGCGCTGGTACAAACCGCGACATGCGACGCTGTTCCTGGACGGGGATCTGTCGTCGGCCACGTCCGCGAAGGGAATGGCGGCGCTGCTGTCGTCCGAGCTAACCAAGCCTTGCCCGCCGACCGAGGAACCGGCGCAGCCGCCGCCGCATTTCGCGCAGTTCGCGCCCGCTACACCCCTGCACGTATCCGTCCAGCAGGGGCGGGTGACGACGGAGGAGCTCTGGATGGGTTGGCCCATGCCCAGCGCGTTTGGCCGTAACGGCGCGCTCACGACCCTGATCGAGCAGATGGCCCAGCTTCAGCTCACGACGGAAAGCCTGTACGAAGACGACCCCGACATCCTTTCCGTCGATGTGGCGCCGCTGGAAGGAGAGCGGGCCAGTGTTCTCGTCTGCCAGGCCCGGCTGAGGCACGCCGCCGACGCCGAGCGCGCGGCCCACGCGATCGGGGCGCACGTCGAGGCGCTGTGGAGCACGCAGCTTCCGCGGGCCGCGTCGATTGACCAGCGACGAAACGTCCTGCGTGACGCCGCGCGGTTCACCGAGGACAGCCTGGCCGTCCGCGCCGACCGGTGGCCCATCTCCGCGCACGTCACCGGCGATCCCCAGCACTTCAGGCACGCGCTCACGACCTTGCTTCGGGACATGGATCCGATGGTGGTGGCCGACTTCATGGTTCGCAACCTCGCGGTGGAAAAGGCGCGCGCCATCCTCGTCGTTCCGTCCACCGCGGGCGAGCCGGTTCAGGTCGGTCGCCGTGACCCGGTCACGGAAGATGCGCCCCCCGAGGGGACGCCCTTTCCAAGCTCGTTGGGTGCGCTCGATCGTCTGGGCGGGCCTTCGCCACCGGGGGTGTGGTTCCGGATTCTGCCGAACGGGCTCACCGCCATCGCCGCGGTCAATCCCAGGATGTTCAGCGAGACGCTGCTCCTGGGCTTCCACGGCGGCACCGGGACCGAGCGGCCGCCCGGCGCCGTCGAGATCGCCTCCGTCGCCGGGGTGTTCGCCGTATCGGACATGGTTTGCGGCAGCCTCGATCGGTGCGGTGCCTTGACGTACTCCCTTTCACCGCGACCTGACTCGACGGCATCCCTTTATCGTCTGGCTCCCGGGCTGGTGCCCCATGCGCTGGACGTTCTCACGCAGCTTCAAGAGGTCGACTGGATGCAGTGGCCCGGGGGCGCGCCCGCTCGTCGGTATCTGGCGAGGTATCGGGCCCGCGAGCAGGAGCCCGAGGTGGTTGGTGCCCGAACATTGGTTGGAGCGCTGTACCCGGGGCAGAGGTGGTCGGTCATGTCCAGCGCCGACGATCTGGTTCGCATCGATCCGGACGTGGTGAAGAGCTGGAGCCGTCGCAACCGGTCAGCGGCGAACACGGCGGTCGTCGCCGTGGGCCCGCTGCCAGCCACCGCCGCGCTCGACGCGATGGCGAGCGCCTTCTCGTCCTGGGACAAGGGCGAAAAAGCGCCGTCGCCGCCCACAGCGCTGCCACCTCCGCGCGCCACGCCGGCGCAGCTCTCTATATCCTGGCTGGGCGCGCCGCAGACGCGGATAACGCTCGGCTGCCGCTTGCCGACCGCGACCCCGGACAGCGCCGGGTGGCAAGCGGTGTTTGCCCGTTCCATGGGCGATGCGCTCTTCGAGACGGTGCGTGACGGACTGGGGAGCTCCTACGGATTCTCCGCTGAGCAGAAGACGCTTCGCGGAGGCGCCTCCGAATTGACGCTGTCGGGTCTGGTCGCCAACGCCTCGGTTCCGGCTGTGCTCGAGCTGCTGAGCGAGCTGATCGGCGGGCTGGGCGACGGCCACTGGCCTCCCACGTCGCTCGACGCGGACCGCTGGTGGTACTTCACGCGGAGATGGTTGGCATCCGAGAACGGCCCGGCCGTCGCCGAAGAGCTCTTCAAGGAATGGAACCTGGGATGGCCGATCGATGGCGGCGCACGCGCCATGAGGGGGCTCACTCACGTGGATCCGTCGCTACTCAACGCGATCGCCCGCACCTGCCATGACTCCGCCGCCATCGTCGTGACGGGTGATCCGTCCGTGAATCAGCCGGCGCTGGCCCGTCCGGCATCGCCTCGGTGATGCACCGTCCACGGCACGAAACCGGGTATCACCAACAGTCGATTCGCCGTCGTTGCCGGCAACGACCGGGCGTTCGGCTTGGTGCGGTTAGCCTTGGGGGTACGCGGGGGGTGGTCGCGATGCTCACGGGTCGCGGTGTCACGGATGGGCGTCATCTCCTGGCGGACCCCTGACGAGATCCACGTTCGGGGCTGCTAGCGCCGAGCCGGGCGAATCTTCTGGATACCACCTGAAACGCAAGTACCATGACGCCAGCATTGACCGCGATCAGCGCCGCAATGCGGCTCACAGAATGTTTGAGTCAAAACGCCAGGAGGACCAGGGTGCCCAAGCTTTTCCCCAAGCGTGCTTGCCCTCGAAAAAACGTGGTGCTTCTTGCGGCGCTCGTCTGGGTGGGCGGTTGCCACAGCGCCGGATCCGACGGCGCCTCGAGTAGAGGGACCGGCGGGACGAGTAGCGGAACTGGCGGGACGAACGGCGGGACTGGCGGGACGAGCGGCGGGACCGGTGGGACGAGCGGCGCCACCGGCGGGACGAGCGGCGCCACCGGTGGTACCAGTGGCGGGACCGGTGGGACGAGCGGGACCGGTGGGACGAGCGGCGGCGGGCGAGGCGGGGCCAAGGCCGGGAGCGGCGGCGCAGGCGCTGGTGCCGGGAGCGGCGGTGCGATGGGAGGCAGCAGCGGTGGGACGGGGACGCTCGCGCTCAGCGGCCTCACGATCGATCCCAATCCGAACATGACGATCTCCTGTTTCGTATCCTGGACGACCGCCAGCCCCGCGACCTCCGAGGTCGACTTCGGCGACGGGAGCTACCAGTACCGCATTCGCGACGGCGCAACGATCACGGCGCACCGGGTGCTGGTGATCGGGATGCACGCCCAGACGGCTTACAAGATCAAAGCCGTGTCCTCGAATGACCAAGGCACGGGCAGCGCCGAAGGCATGTTCACCACGGGCAAGCTCCCCGACAGCGTCGTGACGCCGACCCTCACCGCGAGCGACTTCGCCAACAGCCAGACGGGCTGGACGCTGATGAACATCATGCCCGCCAAGAGCGGCCCGGCGAACGCCGTCATGTACGATCAGAACGGCCTTCCTGTCTGGTATTTCATCCAGGGAACCATCGCCGATGCACGGGGCGACGTGAGCACGGAGCTCTTGCCGTCGAACACGGTGCTCGTCGGCCCGACCGGCAGCGAGCCGGCCCGCGAGGTCGATCTGTCGGGGAAGGTCTTGTGGACGGGGCCCGCGGAGAGCACCCAGAAGACGATGACCCACTTCGTCGGCAAGACCTCCACGGGCAACTACCTTCTCAACTACGAGCTCGACAAGGCCATCACGAACGGCAGCACCAAGATTGACGATCAGCTCCTGGTGGAAATCACGCCGAGCCTCGACGTCGTCTGGTCATGGAAACTGTTCGATCACATTCCCCTCGTGGGCTCGCGCGAGGAGCTCTGTCACGGCAACGCTTTGACCGTCGACGAGGCCGCCGGCGTCTTCTATTACAACTGCCGATACCTCGGCTTCATGAAGATCGATCACACCTCGGGCGACATCCTGTGGCGCCTGGGGGGCAGCTACGACACGACCAGCCTGGGCGCGGGCGATTTCACCTACGACTCCATGGCGGCAAGGTTCAGCGACGATCACGAACCCGAGCTGCACGACGACGGCACCGTCCTCCTCTATGACAACGGCGGCTTCAATCAGGGTGCCGGATCATCGACCTATCACTCTCGCGTGCTCGAGTACCAGCTCGATCAGACCGCGAAGACGGCGAAGATCACCTGGGAGTTCCCCGGAACATTCACCGTGGATGCCTGGTACAAGACCAGCTGGTATTCGCCGTACTGGGGCGACGCCGACCGCCTGGCGAACGGCAACATCTTGATCACCGCCGCGTTGAAGTCGGCGAACGGCTCGTCCCGCATCTTCGAGGTCACCCGCGCCGGCAAGATCGTCTGGGAGATCACGATGCCGGTGAACAACGGCGTTTACCGCGCTCAGCGCCTCGCGCCGCCTCCTTTGGTGGAGACACTCCCCTGATATCGGACCGAGCCCGATGGCGCGAGGAGAGCCCTCACTCGAAGTAGAACACGGTGTTGGCGTTGGTCGCGGAGCCGCCCTGGCGGGTCGCTCCCCCCGGAAGGTAGATGCGATCACCGACGGTCGCCGCGCCGAAACCGTGGCGCGGCATGGTCATGGGAGGGAAGGTCTCCCACGAATCGTGCGTGGCATCGTAGGCCTGGATCTCCGAGAAGACGCCGATCGTGTTATCGGCGCCCTCGCCCCCGAACAAGAACAGACGCCCCCCCATGACCGCGCCAGCGGCGCCCCCACGGGGCGTCGGTATCGGTGTCTTCGTCGCGTAGGTCTGCGCCGCGGGATCGTACTCCAGCGTCGTCGGGCGAAACTCGGGGATGGTGTGCGTTCGCCCACTCGCGATGTAGAGCTTGTCCCCTGACGGGAACGCATCACAATGCTCGCGCGTCTCCGGGAGGGGCGGCAACACCTCCCATCGGTCCTCGGCGCTGTGATAGACCGACACCAGGTTGGTCGCCTGCCCGCTGTTGCCACCGCCGAACACGTACATGTCCTTGCCCACGATCGCGACGCAACCGCCCGCGCGTTCGGTGCCGCTCGGCAAGGATTGGCGCTGGCTCCAGGCGTCGGCCTTCGGGTCATAGACATACGTCCGCCCGTCGGCCGGTCCGGTCAGGCTGGTCCCGGCGTAGAAGCCCCCGACGTAGATCTGATCGTCGATCACACCCGCAGCGGGATGGTTGAACGGGCTCGGAAAATCGGCGACGGAACGCCAGGTGTCCTTCGTGGGGTCGTAAGCCATCACGCTCGACGTGACGTTGGGTGTGTAGCCACCGAGCACGTAGACCTCGCCGAGCAACGCGGCGACGCCGTGCTCCTGGCGCGGCGTCGGCAATGAGGCCAGCGTCATCTGCACGGGCTGCCCCGAGGCGCCTCCCTCCGGGGCGCCTCCGCCACCTTGTCCGATCGACTCACCCGCACTGGCGCCGCCCGTGCTGCGTCCCGCGCCGCCGCCGCCGTCCCCTGGGTTGCCCCCGGTCGCGCCGCTGCCTGACCCACCGGTCGAGACGACACCGGCACCGCCCGTCGAGGCGCCGCTGCTTCCTCCCTTGGAGGAGTCACCGCCGCTGCCCGTGATCACGCTCCCTCCGGACGCCGCCGATCCGTCCGCAGGCTGTCCCCCCTTGCGCCCTCCACAAGCGACGAGCCCACCGAGTGTGGTCCACGCGAGGACCAGCACCGCCCACCTGGAGAGCGGCGCGATCCGCATCACCTGGTGGGAACGGCAAACCGACCCGAGCCGAACCGTGATCAAGATGTCGCCTTTGGGCTGCCGATCGGCGTCGTGCATGTGCCAGTGCTCCTTTACCAGGGGGAAGGCGGAGTCTGCCTCGAAACTTACCACGTGACGTTGGTAGCGATGAAAGCCCGATCCTGATTCCGTCGCCTCGGCGTACGTCTATTCCTGTTGCGTTGCACGGACTGACGTGAACGTTGTCCACGCCCTCAGCGAGGGCGACCGCGGGCGGGTGCTAGGTGCAATCGATCGGTCGTAAACAGGGCGATCCAGGTGGTGTACGCTCCGAACATCGCGCTACGCGAGAGGAGATTACGAAAATGGGAAATCCGTTCGTGCATTGTGAGCTGTCGGCAGACGACGTCGGGGCGGCGAGGAAGTTCTACACGAAGCTCTTCGACTGGAAGATCGGCAAGGCCGATCCCACGATGGGCGACTACGCGATGATCGACATGGGTAGCAAGATGTCGGGAGGCGGGCTGACGAAGAAGATGTCGCCCGGGCAGCCGACGGCGTGGCTGAACTACGTCGAGGTGGCCAGCGTCAAGAGGACGATGGCGAAGGCCGAGAAGCTGGGCGCCAAGGCGGTGCTGGCTTTCCAGGAGATCGGGCCCATGGGCGCCATCGGCATCTTCATGGATCCGCAGGGCGCCGCCATCGGAATCTGGGAGAAGGGCAAGCCGGTCAAGAAGGCGGCGAAGACGAAGGCGACCAAGAAGAAGCCCGCGAAGAAGAAGTAGTAGTCGCCGCAACGGCGGATGCTCGACGATAGTCAGCAGGTGGACGACCGGCCATCACCAATCGCCGCGCGCGCCGCCGCGTTCGCGCTGGCGTGGCTCGTGGCGACCGGTGCGGCGGGATGCCGCCGCGCCGTGGATACGCCAGCGCCCACGCCGAGCGTCGGCGACGCGATCCCCACCTGGTCACGCGACGTCGCGCCGCTTCTGGTCCGCCGGTGCGGCGGCTGTCACGGCGATGGCGTGCTGCCAGCGACGGCCCCGCCGGCGCTCGGCAGCTACGATGAGGCGCGCCGCGCGGCCGCGGCCGCGTTGCGCGCCGTGCGGCGGCGCATGATGCCGCCGTTCGGCCCCGACGACACGGGGCTGTGCGGCAGCTGGCTCGATGCAAGCTGGCTGACGGACGCCGAGATCGCCACCTTCGACGCCTGGGTCGAGCACGGCACGCCGCGTGGCGACGACGCGCGCGCCCCGGCGTCGCCGATTGCGTCCGCCCCGCCCTCCGCGCCTCCGCTGACGCTCGATCCGCGGGTGGCGTTCGCACCCGGCGTCGGCGGGCGGGCCTATCGCTGCTTCGTCGTCGAAGGTCCGCGGCCCTCCGCGCGGTTTCTCACCGCGGTGACCGTGACGGCGGAGCCGGCGGCGGCGGTAAGACAGGCGACGCTCTACGCGCTCGACGGCGCCGGCGCCGTCCATCGTGCGCACAAGCTCGAGGCGGCCGACGCGGAGCCGGGGTGGGCCTGCTACGGCGCACCCCGCATCGTGGGTGCGCGGCTCGTCGCCAGCTGGTCGCGCAACACGCCCGGGCAGCCGATGCCGGCGGGAACGGGCGTTCCGCTGGACGGCGTCGCCGCTTTCGTCATGCAGGTTCGCTACGATCTGATCGCGTCGGCGCCGGGCACTCCCGTGAGCGCTCGGTTCGCGCTGACCACCGGCGAGACCGCCCAGCCGGCGCGCCTCGTGCCCGTGCGCGCGGCGCCGTTCACGCTGGCGCTCGGCAGCGCGCAGGCGCGGGTGCGCGTCTCGTGGACGAGCGATCGGAAGACGACGCTCCTCGGCCTGGTGCCCCGCATGCACACCCTGGGGCGGGTCCTCGATCTCGCGCGAACCCGCGCCGGGCAACAGCTGCAGTGCCTGGCGCACTTCGGACACTGGGACATCTACGATCAACAGCTGTTTCGAGCCGTCGAGCCGATCGCGCTCGCGCCCGGGGACGAGCTGACCTTGACCTGCGAATTCACGACCACCAGCCGGGCCGGCGACGTGAAGATGGGCGAGGACCCCGATGACGAGCAGTGCCTCGCCCACCTGTACCTGGTGGATCCCCCCTAGTGCACCGCCGTCGAAATAGCGTCAACGCCGAGGCCGACAAGCCGCGCCGGACGCGAGGCGCGACGACGAGGAATACCCGTAGGTATTGTGAGGAGGAGCAACGAAGCGGCCGGCGCGACTAGCGACTACTTCT
Organism: Polyangia bacterium; assembly: GCA_036500205.1. Taxonomy (GTDB): domain Bacteria; phylum Myxococcota_A; class Polyangia; order Fen-1088; family Fen-1088; genus DASYCK01. The sequence goes on from DASYCK010000098.1 coordinate 9,533, forward strand.
TGGGCGCGGGTGGCGCCGCCGGGATGGGCGGAGGCGCCGGCATGGCGGGCGCGGCCGCGGCGGCCTTGGCGGCGGCACGCGCCGGGGAAGGGGGCGGCCCCTTGTGGCTGGCCACCATCTCGGCGATGGCGGTGTTCGACTTCGCGAACTGCTCGAGCACCGGCGGCGGCACCTTCGGATCGGCCACCATGTTCTTGATCGGCTTGATCGAGTGCAGGTAGGCCCACACCGCCTTGAGATCCTCGTCAGTCATGCCGGCGAAGTCGAACCAGGGCATCGGCGGCAGCAGCGCGCGCCCGTCCCCCTGGTGCTTGCCGAGACGGATCGACTTGATGAACTGCGCCTCGGTCCACTCGCCGAGCCCGGTCTTGTCAGGGGTCAGGTTGCGCGCATAGACGATCCCGAACGGCAGCTTCCAGCCCGTCAAGTCGGGCCCCGACATCGCCAGGTCGCCCTTGCCTTGCGTACCCGACGGATCGGCTTGACCCTCGGGGTGGCCGCTCAACATCAGCTCCATGTCGGGCGCGGTGCCCATCGGCGTCATTTTCATGGGGGTGTGGCAGTCGTTGCATCCACCCACCATCACCAGATATCCCCCGCGCTTCACGGGATCTTCCTTGGGATGTGCGCCCGCGGACGCGGTCGTTCCCAGCAGAAACAGCGTCGCTCCACCCAATGCCATTGTCGCTTTGTGCATGCTCTCGGTCCCCCTTAGGGGCGAGAGAAGGCCGCAAAAGCGCCGCGCTGTCAACCGGCGGCGCGGCGGACGACGCCGGGATTTCTTGGTAGCGTTCGTCGCCGATGTCTGGAGCGGAACGTGCCATGGCCCGGCGCCGGTTCCTGGCCGCCGGCCTGGCGAGCGGCGGTCTGATGATGGCGCGAACGCGCCTCTCGCGCGGCGAGGTGCCCTCCGAGAATCCCTGGGCGCGGATGATGGGCAGCTACGGCACCGTTCGTCCGCCCTCGTTTTCCCGGGCGCTGCCCCTTCCCGCCGTCAAGCGCCCCACCCGCGCCGGCGAGCGGGCCGACGAGGTCGAGCTGGTGCTGCGCGCCGGGACGAGCCAGCCGTTGCCCGGCGCCGCCACGCCCATCCTGGGCTTTGACGGCGTCTGGCCGGGCCCCACCCTGGCCGCCACGCGCGGCCGCCCCCTGTGGCTGACGGTGAAGAATCAGCTGACCGAGCCGGCCAACATTCACAACCACGGTCACCACGTGGCGGCCAGCAGCGACGGTCACCCTCTCGACACCATCAAGCCGGGAGAGAGCCGGCTCTACACCTATCCCAACAATCAATCGGCCGGCACCTACTGGTATCACGACCACGCCTTCGGGCTGACCGGCGAGCACGTGTATCGCGGCCTGGCGGGCGTGTACATCATTCGCGATCCCGCCGAGGCGGCGCTCGGCCTGCCGACGGGCGCCTGCGACGTCCCGCTCGTGCTCCAGGATCGGCTGTTCGACGAGGGAAACGCCCTCACCTACTCCGTTGGCGCTGGCGCGGTGTTCACCGGCGTGCTCGGCAACACCCTGTGTGTGAACGGCGTGCACACGCCGTTCCTCGCCGTGGGCACGCGCCGCTATCGCTTTCGTCTCGTCAACGCCGCCAACTCGCGCCACTTCCGGCTGGCGCTGGCCGGCGGCGGGCCGCTGATCCAGATCGCCTCGGACGGCGCGCTGCTGCCCGCGCCGCTGATGCAGAAGAGCGTCACCCTGGCGCCGGCGGAGCGGGCCGACGTCATCATCGACTTCGGAAAGAACAAGCCGGGCGATACCATCGTGCTGCGCAACCTGGACGCGACCTGGCCCGAGCTACCGGACGTGTTGCGCTTCGAGGTGGCGCGCAAGGAAGCCGACCCCAGCCGGGTTCCCGAACGACTGGCCAGCGTGCCGCGCATCGCGGAGGCCGAGGCCACGAAGCATCGCCGCATCCGCTTTCAGCTGGCGGACGGCCAGTGGACGTTGAACGGCCTCCGCTACGATCCGGCCCGCATCGACTTTCGGCCCAAGCTGGGCACCACCGAGATCTGGGAGATCGAGAACGGCGAGCAGACGCAGGCGCACCCCTTTCACCATCACCTGGTGCCGTTTCAGATCCTCGACCTCGACGGCGCGCCCCCTCCGCCGGCGCTGCTGGGCTGGAAGGACACCGTGTCGATTCCACCCGCCGGCCGGGCGCGCCTCATCATGCGCTTCCACGGCTTCACCGGGATCTACGTCTTCCACTGCCACAAGCTCGAGCACGAGGACCACGCCATGATGCTGCAGGAAGAGGTCGTCGCCTGAGGAGCTAGCGGCGCTCGACGGTGGCCAGGGGCGCCTGTCGCACGGCCGCCAGCAACGCCTCCGGTGACGGCGCGTGGCTCCAGCTCTCCGAGAACGCCCCCCAGCGGACGATGCCGTCGTCGTCGACGAGGATCTGGCAGTGCGCCACGCCCCCGCACAGGGCGTTGACCGCTTGCTCGTCGGCATCGGACAGCAGCTGGATGGGCAGGCCCAGCTGGAGGCGCAGCTCGGCCAGCACCGCCGGCCCGTCGGGGCTGCTCGCTACCACCTGGATGCCGGCCGCGGAGAACCGG
>DASYCK010000099.1:0-4531 GCA_036500205.1 Polyangia bacterium
TCTGACGGCGCACGCGCGCGAAGCCATGCGCGAGGATGCCGCACCGGAGATACGCCGCGAGCTCGCGCTCGACGTACCGCGGCACCCCGCCTCCCTCGGGATCGGAGTCGCTCAATTCGGCGAGCAGCGTCTGCGCGTGACCGGCGACGGGCGCGCCGGACGTTCGTTCGTACAGGCGCGGCTCTCAGGAACATGGATCGATGGATCACGGACGCCGACGGGCGGGTGATCATTTTTCACGGCGTGAACATGATCAACAAGCTGCCCCCGTACACGCTGAGCGCCACCGGCTTCGGCGTGCACGACGCGGAGCTGCTGGCGTCGAACGGCATCAATGCAGTTCGGGTGGGAGTGATCTATTCGGCGGTGGAGCCAGCGCCAGGGCTGTACGACGATAAGTATCTCGCGGATATCCAGGAGACCGTCGCCTTGCTGGCCTCGCACGGGATCATGTCTCTGATCGATTTCCATCAGGATGGCTGGGGGCCATCGTTCATCTGTGAGGGGTTCCCCGAGTGGGCGACGTTCACCGACGACCATCCGATCCGACCCCTCTCGACCTTCCCGTTGATGCTGATCACCAGCAAGGCCGTTCATGCGGCGTTCGACAACTTCTGGGCCAACAAGTACGGGCCCGGAAATTGCGGACTGCAAGACCGTTTCGCAGCAGCTTGGGCCCATACCGCCAAGACCCTGAGGGGCACGAAGGGCATTCTTGGCTGGGAGATTCTGAACGAGCCGTTGCCGGCCGGTGCGAACTCCGATGCCCTCACGGCCTTCACCCAGAGAATCGTGAACGCCATCCGGAAGGAGGACACCGAACACATGATCTGGTACGAGCCGTGGGTGACGTTCGACTTCGGCGTGCCCACCGAAATCGGACCTATCCACGATCCGGCGTCGCCACGACGAATCGGCATGGCGTTTCACAACTACCTGCCCATCGAACTATACTGCCTCGTCTGGAAGAACGCCGTCGAGCATTCCTCGAAGACGGGCGACGCCTTGCTGCTGACGGAGTTCGGGGGGATCACCTCGCCGAGCCTCATCGAAAGGATGATGGACAGCGTGGACGGCGCGATGATGCCGGCGCTGTTCTGGTCGTACTGGTGCCGGACACCGTACCAGATTGCGGCGCTGTGGAAACCCATCCCATCGTCGGAGTTGGGCATTGTTTACGACCCGACGCGTCCGCTCATCGCCGGCAACGTCTCGGAGGACAAGCTGACCGCGTTGACGCGGCCGTATCCCATGTTCATCGCGGGCACACCCATTCAATGGGGCTTCGCGCCCGACACTCTCGACTTCAACCTCGAATACTCACGCACGTCGGGGACAACGCTCAAGAGTGAGATCACGGAAATCTTCGTGCCAAAGCGCCAGTATACGAAGGGTTATTCGGTGTCCGTCACGGGAGGCAAGCGCCTTCCGTCGCGCAACGAGCAAGCGGTGCTGATCTTGAACGATACCGGAGCCACGAAGGTGAAGGTGGAGATCAAGGGAGAGCGTCCTGGCTGACGCCCGCCGCGTCGCCGGACCGGCGCGCAGCCTCGGCGTCCCAGTCAACGACGAGCCGACTCCCCGCCATCCGCCCGCCGGCGTGATGCTGGCCGCCATGGCCCCCTACAGCCGCGCCGATCTCGGGCAGGACGTACCAGCCGTCGGCGAGCTCCACCGCCCGCCGCGCTTCGTCGGCGCGCCCGGTCCCTCGATCTGGTCGAGCGCGCAGTTTGCTGTGGTGGCGTAGTCGCCATCGCCTATATCCCAACGGGAGCCAAGGTCGGGAGCCGGGGTGCGCAGATGCGCGGCCGGTTCGCGAACCACGTGCTGCCGCACCTGGGGGGCGATGCGGCTCGACGAGGTGAGGCCCCGGCACGTGCGCGACATGGTGCGGGCGCTGCGCCCGGCCGGCGACATGGCGCCGCGCACGGTCCTCCGCGTGGTGCCGACCCGCAACCTGACGACGAGCGACGCGAGCGACGCGGTGCACGCGTTCAAGGCCGACCTGGAGGCGCTCGGGCTGCGCGTCGAGGCCGGAGAGCACCGCGACCGGGGCGGGGCATGATCTACGGTCGTGGTTCATCACGACGTGCCAGGAGCACGGCGGGCACCGGGATCTCCTGCGGGTGGTCACGCACACCACGAAGGGGGACGTGGTCAGCGGCTACACGCGGGCGCAGTGGCCGGCGCTGTGCGCCGAGGTCGGCAAGCTGCGGGTCTCGACCCTCGACGGAGAGATCCTGCCGCTTGCTACCAGTCTTGCTACCACCGAGCTAAAGGCAGCGAGGCGCTGGAGAAAAGAAGTGACCCCAATGGGACTTGAACCCATGTTTTCGGCGTGAGAGGCCGACGTCCTAACCGCTAGACTATGGGGCCGGATGGAAGGGAGAAGTGGTTCTACCTGCGGTGGGCGGGCCGGTCAAGCACCCCCGGACGTTCCGTGGGAGCAAGCGGGTTCGGGGACATGGATTCGAACCATGATAGTCAGATCCAGAGTCTGACGTCCTACCATTAGACGATCCCCGAGTGGACCGAGAAGAAATCGGCGGTGCTTTAGCTAACCGGACCGCGACGATTCGTCAAGGTGTGGGCGGGTTCTTGCCACGTGGAACGAAGAAGATCAAGGTCTTGCCGGCGGTCCGGAGGAGGTGGATGGCGAGCCACGGCGTCGACGGGGTCTGGCTGATGAACCGGGTGAGCTCGACGCCGCGCACGGTGTAGGGCCCGATCTGCTGGACGTCGATGCCGCGGCGGGCGAGCTCGGCGGCGAGGAAGTCGCTGGTGTCGCGCAGGCCGCGACCGGAGACCAGCTGGCCCTGGGCGTCGGTGTGGGTGCCGGGCGGGAGGCGGACCGGCGGATCGGCGCGCGCACTCCCGGCGGTCGCGAGCAGCGCGGCGACGAGCCACGTTCGCAGGGCGACGGCCATGGCAAGGAGGGTCGCATGACAGGCGCACCCGTTCCGGTGTAAATCCTCGGTAAACTATCGAACGAGGAACGTGATGAAGCGATTAGTTTGGACGGTCCTGGCAGCGTCGCTTACGATCTCGCTCGCATGTAAGAAGCAGAGCGCGGACGGCGCTGGATCCGGCGCGGCGCCGCCGGCTGCGGCAGGCTCGGCGGCGACCGGCCCGGCTGCTGCGGGTGGACCGGCAGCGGGGTCGGCGGGGTCGGACACCGCCGCGGCGGCGGGCTCGGTGGCGGGGGGCTCGGCGGCTCCCGCGGGTGCCGCTGCGGGTGGCTCGGCGACGGGCTCCGACACCGGCTCCGCAGCGATGGCGGCGGGGGGCTCGGCGGCGGGCGAGCTGATGGCGCATCGCGCGGGGATGTGCCCGAGCACGGTGCTGGGCGCGAAGACGACCGAGGCGGTCAAGGGCAAGGCGGTGGTGGTGACGGTCGAGTCGACCGACAAGGATGCGATCGCCGCGATCCAGAAGCGCACCGACAAGCTGCTCGCCGAGAAGAAGACGGGACCGGCGTCCGGCACGGTGCACGATCAGAAGGGCGCGTACGGCGGCAGCAAGGGGCTATGCCCGGTGTACGTGGCCGAGGGCTCGCGCGCGACGGCGAAGCACGAGGCCAAGGGAGTGGTGGTGATGATCACGCCGAAGGACAAGCCGGACGAGCTGGCCAAGGAGATCGATGCGCGGATCGCACGCGCGTCGGACTGGATGAGGGCGAACGTGAAGGAGGGAGACAAGGGGAACCAGGGCGGGGTCGGCGGCGGCCAGGGCGAGGACGGCTCGAACCACTCGGGCAAGGGCGACAGCAAGGGTCAGGAGCGCAAGAAGGGCGGCGGCAAGGGCACGGGCGGCGGTGGCGGCAAGGGCACCGGCGGCGGCGCCAAGAGCGGCTGAGGCACGAGCGGCCGCCGGCGACCGCGCGAGGCAGGAGATTCTGGTCGGCTGGACGGTGCGCGTGCACGCGGGCGGCGGTGGCGGCAAGGGCACCGGCGGCGGCGCCAAGAGCGGCTGAGGCACGAGCGGCCGCCGGCGACCGGCGAGGCAGTGCATTGTGTCGGCCGGACGGCGCGGCGAGCGTGCACGCATGCGGTGGTGCCGGGCGTTGTCCGGTAAGCTTCGGGCGATGCGCTGCGCGGTGCTGATCCTGCTCGTCGCGTGCGGCGGGAGCGCGCCGGCGGCGGGGGTCGATCGGGCGGGCGCGGCGGCGGAGCGGGGGCGCGCGGCGGCGCTCGGGATGAACGACGTGTCGATCCTGCTGCCGCTGCCGCCGGCGGGGGGCGCGCCGGTGCTCGCCGGGCTCGACGAGGGGCAGATCGATCGCCGGTGGTACGACGCGCTGGTCGGGAGGCGCGGCGACATCGGGCCGCGCAGCGGCGAGGCGATCGCGTTCGAGGACTTCCAGGTGGTCGCGGTGCGCTTCGACCTGTGCGATCGGGCGGCGATCGGGGTGTGTCCGCGCGACGCGGTGGGGCGGCTCCGGCTGGTGCTGCAGCCGCTGTACGCGCGCGATGGGGAGACGTTCGCGCACGACGTGGCGCTGCACGCGTTCTATCCGATCGCGGCCGACGAG
>DASYCK010000100.1:0-20221 GCA_036500205.1 Polyangia bacterium
GGACGCTTCCCCGAGACGGTGGAGGTCGACGGTTCCTCGCTCGTCGTCGGCGGCACCGAGTTGAAGGGTCTCGCCGAGCGCGATCCTGCGGCGCTGCCGTGGGGCGACCTCGGCGTCGACCTGGTGCTCGAGTCCACGGGCTTCTTCACCAAGCGCCAGGACGCGCAGAAGCATCTCGACGCCGGCGCGAAGAAGGTGATCATCTCGGCGCCCGCCACCGACCCGGACATCACGGTTGTGCTCGGCGTCAACGACGACGCCTACGACCCGGACGCCCACTCGATCATCTCGAACGCATCCTGCACGACGAACTGCGTCGCCCCGGTTGCGAAGGTGTTGCACGAGGCGTACGGGATCGAGCGCGGCTTCATGACGACGATTCACGCGTACACGAACGACCAGCAGGTGCTCGACCTGCCGCACAAGGATCTGCGTCGGGCCCGCGCGGCCGCGATCAACCTGATCCCGACCTCGACCGGCGCCGCGCGCGCGATCGGGCTCGTCCTGCCGCACCTGAAAGGCAAGGTCGACGGCATCTCGGTGCGCGCTCCGGTCCCGACCGGATCGGTGACGGACCTCGTCGTCACGCTCCGCCAGGAGACGACGGCGGAGGAGGTCAACGCCGCCTTCCAGGCCGCCGCGAGCAACGGTCCGCTCGCCCCGTACCTCGAGTATTCGACCGACCCGCTCGTCTCGACCGACATCGTCCACTCGCCGGCGTCGTGCACCTTCGACAGCGACCTGACGATGGCGTACGGCTCGAGCGTCAAGGTGTTCGGCTGGTACGACAACGAGTGGGGCTACAGCTGCCGCCTCGTGGATCTCGTCGGAAAGGTTCTGTGAACCACCGGCCACGCTCCGTCGAGTCCGCGGACGTATCGGGCAAGGTCGTGCTGGTCCGTTCGGATCTGAACGTGCCGCTCGAGGACGGGCACGTCGCCGACGACACGCGGATCCGGGCGTCGCTCCCGACGCTCAGGCTGCTCCTCGAGCGCGGTGCGGCCGAGGTCCGCGTGTGCTCGCACCTCGGCCGGCCGAAAACCGACGCGGACCGGGCGTCGTTCGCGATGCAGCCGGTGCGGGAGCGCCTGGCCGAGCTGCTCCCCGACGAGCGCGTGACCGTGCTCGAGAACACGCGCTTCGACCCGGGGGAGACGAAGAACGACCCGGCGTACGCGCGCGAGCTCGCCGCAGGCTGCGACCTCTACGTCAACGACGCGTTCGGCTCGGCGCACCGCGCGCACGCGTCTACGGAGGGCATCACCAAGTTCGTGTCCCAGGCGGCCTCGGGCTACCTGATGAAGAAAGAGCTCGACTACCTGGGCGGGGCGCTGGCCGAGCCGCGCCGCCCCTTCGTCGCCATCATCGGCGGCTCGAAGGTGTCGGGGAAGATCGACGTCATCAAGAACATGCTGCCCCAGGTCGACAAGCTGTTGATCGGCGGCGGAATGACCTACACCTTCCTGAAGGCGCAGGGGCTCGAGATCGGCAAGTCGATCGTCGAGAACGACAAGCTGGACCTGGCGCGCAGCCTGCTGGCCGAGGCGGGCGACAAGCTGGTGCTGGGGACCGACTGCGTCGTCACCGACAAGCTGGACTTCAAGGCGCGTACGGTGGGCGCGTTGAAGACGGTGAAGAGCAACGCCATCCCGTCTGACTGGGAAGCCGTGGACGTGGGGCCGGAGACGAGCGCCACATTCGCCAAGATCCTGCTGGGCGCGAAGACCATCATCTGGAACGGCCCCGTCGGCGTGTTCGAGATCGACGCCACCGCGAGGGGGACGATGGCCATCGCCCAGAACCTGGCCGACGCCACGGCGGCGGGCGCCACCACCATCATCGGCGGCGGCGATTCCGCGTCGGCGGTCAAGAAGGCCGGCGTCGCCAGCAAGGTGTCGCACGTCTCGACCGGCGGCGGCGCCTCGCTCGAGTTCCTCGAGGGGAAGATCCTCCCCGGCGTGGCGGCCCTGACGAACGCCTGACACCAGCACCATCGCTTCGGCGGGACCGGTCGGTTTGATATCGTGCCCGACCATGACCGCCCGCCGAAGCTTTGCCGTCGCGATCTTCTGCCGCCACGAGGGGCACATCCTGCTGGTGCTGCACAAGCGGCTGGCGCTGTGGCTCCCGGTGGGCGGCGAAGTGGAAGCTGGCGAGACGCCGCTCGAGGCGGCCCGGCGCGAGCTGCGCGAGGAGACCGGTCTGGAGGGGCTGTTTCCGGTGGGGCTGGGGGTCGACGGCACGCCGCCCGGCTTCATCGGCTACGAGGAGCACCCGGCCGGCAGCAAGGGTCTGCACCTGAACTTCGCCTTCGTGGCCGACGTGCCGAGCCGCGCGCTGACCGCCTGCGACGAGTACACCGAGGTCCGCTGGGTCAGCGACCCCGCCACCGTTCCTTGCCCCAAGAACGTCGAGCAGCTGGTGCGCCTGGCGCTGGCGGCGCCTGGCGGACACCATCAGGGCTCGCTGGTCTCCAGCTGAATCACCGTTGGCGTCGCCAGGTCCTGCCAGCCAGAGCCAGCGGGATCCGGGCCCACGCCGGCCTGGAGACACAGCAAGCTGACGCCTCCCACGGCGGGCTGGACGACCTGAATCGCCGGCGCGGTCGCCCAGGCTTGCACGGCACCGTAACCATCCACCGCGCGGCAATCGACGGTCCCCGCCGCCCCGAAGGCCCACCGATGGTGGGTGAGCCCGTTCGCGGCGAGCGTGAACGACACCGGCTGTCCCCCGCCAGCGGCCACCAGGTTCATCTGCGGGGAGGCGTCCATGCCGACACCGCGATCGAGCGGACAGCCCGAGCGCTGGAGATCGAGGCTTCCCGTCGAATCGAAGCAGGCGAGCAGACCAGAGACCCCCATCGCGTAGACGGCGCCGTCGGCGTACTGCACGCCCGCGGAGGTGACCTCGCAGGGGTGATTCAGCGCGCAGGGCGAGAAGCCGTCGAGCAGCGGCTCGGCCAGCGTGTTCTCCACCGCGACGACCAGACCGGTGGCCAGCGAGAACACCGGCGAGCCGGAAGACCCTGGCGCCTCGCCCTGACAGTCGTCGGCCTCGGCGTCGAACCAGTGATAGCCGCCCTCGAGCACGACGGGCAGCCGCCGCGCGAACCGACAGGTGCTGATGGTGGCGGGCTGAAGGTTGGGGTGGCCGACGATCGCCACCTCCTCGCCGGCGGCGGTCGGTGTGCCGGACAGAACGAACGGAACGATGCCGCGCGCACGCAGCTCGGCGCGCGTGGAGACGAGCTGAATCAGCGCCAGATCCATCCCCTTCATCGTGGAGAAGATGACCCGCGAGGCGCGCGTCCCCACGGCGGCGTCCTGCGAGTCGGCGAACTCCCGGAACCGGACGCTGGTGGGGCTTCCGCCCAGCTCGAGCCCCGAGACCACCGCGTTGGGCGGGGGAAAACCGCCCTGCGCGCAGTGCCCGGCGGTCAGCAGGTACGCCGGGGCGTTGGACGCGGCCGGATCGGCTGACGCGACCACCAACGCTCCGCTGCAGGTGTCTCCGATCGCCGCGGTGGCGATCCCCGAAAATCGTGGGCCGTCCGCCTTTGTCAGCAACCGCCCGGCGCCACCGGCGCTCTGGCCGTCCGTCGACTCGATGGGGCCCACCGAGACCGGGCCAGCGGGACGTGGCACGTCCTCACCACAAGCTGAAACCAGCGCGCCGACCATCACAGCCAGCCTTCGCCACCCTGTCCTCACGCAATCTACAGTCTCTGTAGACGGGGGTCTCGGGTCAATTCCAAACGAGCCCAAAAACGCGGAAACAGCCGCCCCACCGCTGTCACGCCGAAGCGTGACGTGGTGAGGTCGGCTATCGCCTTGCTGACTGACTACCTAACTGACTACCAGCGACCGCCGCCGCCGCCGCCACCACGACCGCCGCCGCCGCCGCCACCACGACCGCCACCGCCACCACCGCGACCGCCGCTGCCGGAGCCCGAACGCTCCTGGGCCTCGTTCACGGTCAGCGCGCGCCCCTGGAACTCACGGGCGTTGAAGCTGCTGATCGCGTTCGCGGCTTCCGCGTCCGTACCCATCTCGACGAAGCCAAAGCCACGCGGACGGCCGGTGTCGCGGTCCATGACCAGCTTGGCATCGGTCACGGTGCCGGACTGCGCGAAAAGATCGCGCAAGTCCATCTCCGTGGTGTTGAAAGAAAGGTTGCCTACGTACAGTCGCTTACCCATTGGACGCCTATCAGAGACCGCGCGATCACATTGTTACCCCTCGCCAGATGATGCGCAGATCCCGAGATTGCACCCAGCAAGATTTCCACTCGCGGTACCGTCTACCACGAGAACGGCCGAAATTCGAAGGGGCTGAAAAAAACTACCTCCGGAGGTACCGGTCGTAGGCGCCCGGCCTGCCGCTCTCCCAGGGGCGGTAGCCGTTGATGAAGTCGACCCGCTCGCCGATGGGCGGGTGGCTGGCGCGGAACAGCTTGAAGAGCGTCCCCGGCCGCGGGACCGCCAGATTCTGCTGCTGCAAGGCCACGAACGCCGTGGCGGCAGCATGGTTGTCATGCGTCAGCTCGAGGCCGAAGCGATCGGCGTCGTGCTCGTGCGCGCGCGACACCGCCAGCATGGCCGGCCCGATGATGAACGAGAACAGCGACAGCAGGGCCATCAACAGGGGCATCGACGCGGGATCGGCCAGCTGGCTGAAGCCGAACCGGGGGCCGCAGGTTCGCAGCAGCAGGTCCGCCGTGCGGTGAACGCCGAACAGGCCCAGCATGGTCAGCGCCGACGACAGCAGAATGTTCAGCCAGACGTGGCCCAGCACGTAGTGCCCCAGCTCGTGCCCCACCACGAAGCGCGTCTGCCGCGGCGTCAGGCGGGCCAGCAGCGTGTCCCACAGGACGATGCGCTTGGTGTTGCCCACGCCGGTCACGTAGGCGTTCACCTTCTCGGTGTCGACGCTCTTGTTCACCTCGTAGACGCGGGCGCCCGCCACGCCCGCCTGCGCGGCCACCGCCAGCACCTCGCTCTCCAGGGCGCTGTTCTTCATGGGGCCGAACTTGTTGAACAGCGGCGCGATGAAGACTGGCGTGATCAGCAGCAGCAAGGTGAAGAAGGGCAACGACAGCGCCCCCGTCCACAGCCACCACCGGGTGGGGCTGTACTTCAGCAGCAGATAGGGCACCCACAGCACGAGCGCTCCCAGCAGCACGCCCAGCACCCAGCCCTTCAGCTGATCGCCCGCCCACTTCGACAGCCGCTGCGTCGACAGGCCGTAGGCATGCTCGCGCGCGTAGCCGACGTAGTACGACAGCGGCAGCTCGACGACGAACATCAGCGTCGACAGCAGCGCCAGGTAGATGACCAGCGTCGAATAGAAGTGCCCGCGTCCCAGGCCAGCGGCGACGGTGCGCAGCCGCGCCGACCAGCCCGCGAACAGCAGCAACGCGGGCAGCGCCAGGCCAAGCAGCTGCTCGACCGCCCAGATGATGTTGCCGCTGCGGAAATACCGCAGCGCCTTCTCCGTCGGCGCCGGGACCACGACCGGACCCTGGGCGTCTGCTCTGGCGAGCGGCGGCGGTCCGGCCGCATCTCCCACGCGCGCCGCCGATGCGCGCAGCGAAAAGCCGGCGGCGATCAGCCCGGCGGCGATCGCCAGCCCCACCATCAACGGTCTCATGCTCTCCGGGCGCATGGTGGGCAATCTCCCACCGCCGTCGCCGCGCGGCCAGTCGAATGCGGCTGCAACATCGGCGTGGGTCTGACCATGCACGTCACCCCGTGAGGTGGTCCGCGTCGGAAGAGGCGAAGACGGCCTCCGGATCCTGTCGATAGAACGCCGCCAGCTCCCCGTAGAGCGCGGCGTGGTGCTGGCGCATGTGACGTGGACGCTCGAAGAACATCTCGGTGACCACCGCGAAGAACTCCGGCGGGTTGGTGGCGCCGTAGGAATCGATGTCGCTCTTGCGACCTGCCTCGAGACGCTCGGTCAGGTCGCGGTACTCCTGGCCGAGCACACGGGCCCAGCTGACGAAGCGTTCGCGCGAGCCCAGGCTCGGTGCGCCGTCCACGCTGCCATCCTCCGCGTCCAGTTGATGAGCAAACTCGTGCAGGACCACGTTCTGCCCCGGGGCCACCCGGTGCGTCGATGCGCTCACGTGATCCCACGCCAGCACCAGCTCGCCGCGGACCCAAGACTCCCCCAGGCGGACGTCTTCCCCTTCGACCACCAGGGCGCCTTCGCGCCTCTGGTTGGCGACGCGGTAGGCGTGTGGATAGACCAGGATCGACTCGAGTCCCGGATAGATGTCGCCGTCGCGGTGGAGCAGCAACAGGCACGCCTGGGCGGCGATCGTCACCTTCATCTCGTCGGTGATGGTCAGGCCACCACAGCCCTCGAAGCGCTTCTCGGCGATGAAGATGCGAATCAGCCCCTCCAGCTTTTCGCGGTCTTCGGCCTTCAGCACGCTCGCATAGGGGACGTTCGCCGTCACGATGGCGCGCCAGGCCTCGGGCATGGTCTGCGCGCGCAAGGTGGCGCGCCGCCTGTTCTTGAAGAGGTCGAACACGATCGGCACCGGTGGTAACACGGCCCCGAGGCGCGCGCCAAAGCTTCGCCGTGACGGACAAATCGGAGCGGCGGTGAAATGAGGTGTGGCTTTATTGGTCCCGAGCCCCCACTGTCACCACATGGCAAAGACCTGGGTTCCGAAGAATGACGCCAAATCTCAGAAGGCCTTCGAGAAGGCGATGCGCGCGCTCGTGACCCCGAAGGGACGTCGCAACCAGCAGTCCCGCCCCCGCTGATCCGGGCCAGGTGACCGCGCCGATCCGGGACGGCGCGAGAGTCGGATAGCATCCCGGGAATGAGCTCATCGTTCGGTTCGATTTCGTTCGCGATGTCCCTGTTGCTGTTGACGGCCTGCGGGGGCAACGGCACAGGGGCCGCCGGCGTGGATGGGGGCGGCACCTGTCGGACCGTCGCGGCGTGCGGCGGAGATCTTCGCGGGACGTGGAAGGTCACCGCAAGCTGCCTCGAGGCTTACTCGCTCGACAGGAGCAGCTGTCCCCAGGAAACGCTCGGGGCCCGCGGATTCGGGGAGACGGGCAGCTACCTGTTCAAGGATGACATGAGCTATGCGGCGAATGTCACGGCCTCGGGGTCGTTCACAGTCGCCGTGCCGGGCGCCTGCGTGACGAGCGATCTGACCACCACGTGCGGCAGCCTGGACTCGTTCTACAAGTCGTTCGTCCAGCAGGCGGGATCTCTGTTCGAGAGCGCTGGCTGCGTCGTGTCCGGTTCGGACTGCGATTGCACGTTCATGGCGAGCGGACAGGCCGTGACGACGACGGGGACCTACGCCCCCAGCGGCGCCACGGCCGTCGCCCTGACACCAGCGACCGCGACCACGGTGCAGACGAGCAGTTATTGCGTCGAAGAAACGACCTTGTACTGGGGTTCGATCTCCTCGGCGTCCTCGTCGATGGTCGGGGCGCTGGTCCTCACCAAGCAGTGAGACGAAGGCGGTCGCTTCGTCGCCAGATCTTCGACCTGCGGGAGCCAGGCGTGACGACGTATATTCGGAAAAAATGAGAGCCTTCGCGATCCTCCTGGCGGTCTGCGCAATTCCGGCGGTCGCCTGCGTGAAAGAGGGGCAGACGTCGGTTGAACGCGCGTCACGCGAGCTCTCCTGTCCGCAGTCGCAGCTGACCACCGTCAACCGGACCGACATCGACGACAACGTCTTCGACGTCAAGGGCTGCGGACGGAGCGCGCGCTACATGTGCTTTCACCCGAATCAGTCGGGTTACTACTGCGCCCGCGAGCCGGCGCCCGATCCGGCGGAGGAGGCTGCGCGGCCCGAGGTCCCGGTGACCGCCCCGCCCTCCAAGCCTCGCGCGATACCGCGCTGATTCTCACCCCGGGATGATCGTCAGAGCGGCTCACGTGGGGAGGACCCTGGCCCCCACTTGAGCGCCGTCCTCCGAACGCCGATGATTGGGGGCTTGCTGCTCGCGCATCATCCTCCGAGCCAGTACGACCGGTGCCTCCTGCTGGCCGGCCGCCACGTGTGCCGGCGTTGCGCGGTGCTGTACCCGCTGGCGTTCGCGACCATGGCGCTCTCGCTCGCGGGCGCGCACTGGCCGGCGTCGTTCGATGGCACGCTGCTCCTGCTGCTGCCTCTGCCGACCACCGTGGAGTTCATCCTCGAACGTCTCGGCGTGGTCTCGTATCGGCGAGGTCGCCAGATGTTGACCACGTTGCTCGCCGCGCCCGCGCTGGGCCGCGGCTTCGCCCTGTACATCGCCCGTCCCACCAGCACGCTGTTCTGGGGCATGGTGGCGCTGTTCGGCGGCGCGTGTCTCCTGGCGCTGCTGCTCACCCGCCGCCGGAGGGCGTGACCGGTCGGTCCGCGCCCGCCGTGGCCCGACGGCGCCGTCTGAATTCGAAAGCGAGAAGCGGAGTGCCGGGCGTCGCCGCATCGACCAATGCGGTCGTCCGCGGCGACCTTCAGCGCTTCCGGTAAACGGTCCAGAGCGGCTCCCGGGTGGCCCAGGCGCGTTCGATGGTGCCGACGACGTCCGCGGGGAACGGCGCGGGCTCTGCCCGTTCGGTGGTCCACAACGTCCCCGCCGGCAGCGCCGCCGGGTCGCCGCTCTGGTCGACGGGGCGGACGCCGGAGCCGGCCGGACCGCTGCGTCGCATGCTGGCGGGATCGAGGTCACCCCAGAAGCCGATCAGCATGCCGTCGAAATCGAAGAAGGCGCCCGGCAGGTACATCGCCTCGCCGCTGCGCCGGCGAGAGAACGCGAGCCTCAGCGCCCGCCCCATGCCCCGATCCCACCCGCCGGGATTGTCCTGCTCGAAGACCCGTGGAAAAGCGGTCTGATACTGGTAGACCATCGCCGCGTTCTCGTAGAGCCCGAGACCGATCAGGGCCGCCATCAAGACGGGGCTGGGGTTCATCTTGCGCAGCAGCGAGGCGATGCCCACCGCGCAGATCAGCACCAGGATCGGAACGACGTGAATGAACCGATTGGGGTGGGGAACGTCGTCGATCGTCATCGAGGCGGGGATCGGGGCCAGCAGCAGCAGCAGCAGCAGGAACCGATGGAACGGCCGCCGTCGCTCCTGAATCAGCACCACCAGGCCCGCAATCAGAGGGACCAGCATCCACAGGGCAATGAAGCCGGTGCCGATGTTGTGCCAGTGTCCGTGATTCTTCTGGCCCGTGCGGAACAGGAAATCGAGCCCGAAGTGCGACACGTAGTTCGACAGGAACAGCCGCGTCACCGCGAGCCGAGAGGGACTGGTGCCGAAGATCGACATGCCGTTCAGGCGCGTGAACAGCGCCGGGGGATTGTGGGCGATGAAGAACGCCATCGGGAGCGCCATCACCACGCCGGCCGCGACCATGGGCCACAGCACCTTGCGGGTTGGCGGATGAAACAGCAGGCAGCCCACCGCCGTGAACGCCTCCAGGGGCATGAAGAGGCGAGCCGCTGGATAGGCATACGCGCCCAGACCCAGCAGGGCGCCGGCCAGTACCCCCCGTCCCTTGGTCGGTCGTTGCTCGAAGGCCAGCACGGCGGCGATGGCCGCCATCGCGAAGAAGGGGAAGCAGGCCGGCTCGGCCGTGCCGGAGCGGGCGTAGAAGAAGATCACCGGGATGAGCAGCGACCACACCGCCAGCCACCGGGCGAGCCGTCGATTGCCGGTCAGCGCGCGAATCGACCACCAGAGCAACGTGGCCATGCCCGCCGCGAACAGCAACCCCGGAACCCGGAGCGCGATCGGCGTGTTGCCGAGGAGCGCGGTCGACAGCATGACCGCGTACAGCGGCAACGGACCTTTCCAGTCCCCGATGCCCTGGTAGTAGAGCGGAAACCGAACGCCGAACTGATCGAGGCCGGTCTTCCAGATCGAGCGCGCGTTGAAGCCGATCGATACCTCGTCGTGAAAGCAGCCGTCGGGGATCGTTCCCAGCCGGTAAAGCAGGGCCCAGACGGTGAACACCAGGGCGGCCACCCAGACCAGACGTTCGATCTCGGGCAGCCTTCGAGTCGATGGGGGGAGAACCGGCATGATTGACGCGCCGTAACCTTACAGCAGCAGCCGTGCCAGTCGATGCGCCCTCCCAGCCCGCACGGACGCCCCCACGGCGCACGAGAGGACGGTGTTACACCGACTTTCCTGTCTCGATCGCGTCGCCGCGACGTGAGCCCCGTCGGCGATGGCCGGACCGTCGCCCGTCAGAGAGCCGCCGTCACAACCCGAGGAGCGTGTCCGAGCACGTGCCCTTCTTGCCGTCACCGTTACCGTTGCCGCGACCATCGGTAGTGAGGCTCGCCGCGCAGGTACCGGCGCTCGGGCTGATGCAGACGGACAGCGCACACGTCGCGGAAACGCAGCCAGCCGCCTCCCATTTCTTCTTGGTGTCCTTCAGCATTCCGTCGTCATCGACGTGAGTGGTACAGGCCGCGTCGCACCCGGAGAG
The DNA here is from genome assembly GCA_036500205.1 of Polyangia bacterium. Lineage (GTDB taxonomy): Bacteria > Myxococcota_A > Polyangia > Fen-1088 > Fen-1088 > DASYCK01. Next base: position 10,468 of record DASYCK010000100.1, read on the forward strand.
GGCGGCGGCAACGACCTTGGCGCAGGCGTTGTCCTTCGCCGCACACGACTTGGCGGTCGCCAGAGCCGCGTCGTAGTCCGCGGCGTACTGGGCACAGCGGCCAGCGTCGGTGACGGCGCCACCGCCATCCGAACCTCCCGACGAGCCGGCCAGCCCCGCCGCGCCACCCGAACCTGGGGTACCCCCCGAGCCGGGGCTCCCGCCCGCGTTGGCCACGCCGCCGGTTGCCGGCGGCTCCTGTACCGTCGAGCCCCCCGTGGCCGCCGAGCCGCCCGTGGAGGACAGCGGGTTCCCGCCCGAGCCCGTGCTCCCTCCGGTAACCACGGCAACCGGCTGCCCGCCACCGACGCCCGCCACGGTCCCTCCGACTCCGCCAGCGCCGGGGGCACCGCCTGCCGCGGACATCGTCCCCGCTCCGTTCGTCCCACCCGCCGGCGTGGTGATGGCGACCCTTCCCACCCCTCCGCCGTAGCCGCGTCCCAGCCCCGAGTCTGGCCCCATGCCCGCCTGCCCCGACGGGTCGTTCGCGTTACCTCCAAAGGATTGGGCGACCACATCGTCACATCCTGGTGCCGTCACGGCCGTGAACAACAAAGCGATCTTCAAAGCGATCTTCGTGAAATTCTTCAGTTCGTGGCTGCAGCGCAGATCTGGCATCTCGCAGGACGAATCAACTCTCGTGCCACACCACTGCGGAGCCGCGCAGAGGGTTGGTACAGTGGGTCCTTGGGTATACCGATTCGATTCTCCCCGCCCGGCGTGATGCTCGTGCTTGCCGTGATGGCGGTGCCGTCGGCCTCGAAAGCCACCGCGGCGACGCGGGTGCCAACGCATGTCGCCTGCGTGGGCGACAGCATCACCTACGGCTACGCGGCCTCGTCGTCGGCCGCCGCCTATCCGTCGGTGCTGCAGACGCTCCTTGGATCGTCGGTGAAGGTCAGCAACTTCGGCCATTCGGGCACCACGATGATGTCCGTCGCCGATCAGCCGTACCAGAACACGACGGAGTACACGGGCGCGACCAGCTTCGTGTCGGGTGCGGGAACCGCGGCGGTCGTCGACGTCATCATCATGCTCGGCACGAACGACTCGAAGCCCTACAACTGGATGGTCGGCAACGACACGCGCGCCCAGCAGTTCGTCACCGATTGCGGCGCCATGGTCGATCACTTCGCCTCGCTGTCCACCCACCCACTCGTCTTCCTGGCTCTGCCGCCGCGCGCCTTCGCGAACACGTACCAGATCGACGGCGCGATCATTCACGATCAGATCCTGCCGCTGCTCCAGCAGGTGGCGACGGCCAGGGGATTGCCCATCATCGATCTCGATACGCCGACGGCCTCGCATGCCGAGCTGTTCCCCGACGGCGTTCATCCGAACGACACCGGCTACGCCCTGGTCGCGCAGGTGATGCACGACGGACTCGTGCAAGCGTTACCAAGTGGACAGGGGGGACACGGCGGTGGCGGTGGCGTCGGCGGACAGGGCGGACGCGCGGGAACGCCCGGCGCAGGTGGGGCGGGCGGCGCGAGACCGGGAACCGGCGGTGTGGGCATGGGTGGCGCGGGAACCGGCGGCGCCGCCACCGGCGAAACAGGCTCGGGCGGCAACGGAACCGGCGGCGCTTCCACGGGTGGCACGGCAACCGGCGGCATCGGAACCGGCGGCGCTTCCACCGAGAGTGCCCCGGCCAGCAAGAGCGGCTGCGCCTGCAGCCTGTCCAACGATCATCGCGGCCAATACGATGGCCTCGGCCTACCGCTCGCCGCCGCCGCTTTCTTCGCGCTGCGAGCCCGGCCCCGCGGGCGCGGGGCTCGAGGGCCGCGCCGCCAGCCGGCGGGCGCGAAAGAACGCGCGAATCTCGGCCTCGGTGGCGCGCTCGTCGTTCTTCACGCTGTGGATCAGCGCGTGGCCGCTCTCCTGCAACCAATCGCAGGTTCCCGCCAGCCCGCTGTGGAACACGGCGAACGGTTCTCCCCGCCCCACCATTCCGCGCAGGGACATCCCGAGGGCGCGCGCGTAGACAGCCATCATCGCGTCCTCGCCGACGGCGCTGTGCAACCACCCTCCCCAGTCGTCGAAGCACCGGGCCGCCTGCATCCGGTCGAGCAGCGTTCGTGACATCGCGTAGGCGCCGCCCTGGCAATGCTCGCCGAACGTGAGACCACCAGCGACGGCCGCCTGAACCCGACGACGCACCCGCGCCCCCGCGCCCCACAGCGTCTGCTGAACATAACGCCCTCGACTGGGCGGCCGCGCCTTCACGCGCAGGAGCTGGGTCAGCTCACGCACCGCCGGCCCCGAAGGCGCGAAGTCACGCGGCAGACCGTCGCAGCGCCGGTCGTAGGATCCCACCACGCCAGCGGCCGGGTCATCTTCGAAGAGCCTTTGAATCACCTTCGCGAACGGGCCGATGACCAGGGCATCGGTGTCCAGCTTGACGACCAGGACCGCGTCGGTCTCACGCTGAATGAAGCGAAGCGCCGCCAGCACCCCCACGCACAGCCCCCCGCACAGGCCGGAGCCCCGCCCCCGACGGGGATTGGGGAGCTCCGTGACGCGACACCAGCTCGGCGGCGGCGTGACACGCAGCAGGTCCTTCAAGCGCCGCGATTCACCGACGGCGTCGTCCACCAGGACGACGTGCCCCACCAGAGGCTCATGGCTCCACAGCGCGTCGAGGAGATCGGCGATCCGTTCCTCTTCGCGGCGACCCGGGCCGACAGGTATCAGAACCGCGCTGGAAGGCAACCCGTCTCCCGCCGTCAATCGGCGTAGGTCTGGAAGGGCCAGGGCATCGCGACGTCGTCGAGGATGCCAACCTTCGGCGCCAGGTAGAACTCCCGGCCGCCGGACCAGCGCCAACCGAGCGCCAACGAAATCGTGAAACAGGGGTTGCACCGATGAAGGGGGTTGCCCCGGACGGGCGCCCCGATGACCCAGGGGACGGCTTCCCACGCGCCAACCATCTTGTCGATGCCGCGCTCCGAGGAGCGGACGACGCCGAGAGTTCCGCCAACCAGGAACCACGGCTCCCACGCGGCGTACAGGATCTGCTCGCGTGCTTCACGGCCCGGTGCGCCGGGGCGTGAAGACATTCCCAGGCTCACGTGGGCGAACAGCGACGATGCGTCGGTGACGGGGTCGCCGCCACTCTTGCGCGTCTGCACCGGGCCTCCGCCTGCCTCCCAGCCGGGCGACCAGCCACGGCCCTCGACGTAGCCCAAGACTGGCCCCGCGGCGATCTGCTGTCCCATCCCGCACGCCCCCGGCGCCATCGCCGTCGCCGCGAGCGCAGTCATCGCCGACCAGGAACGACAAGCGACGAACGTGCGCACGGATCGCATTCTTCGACCTCAGGCTATCGGCAAGTCGCGCGCGAGTCACGCGCCGACGCAGCTCCAGCTCGCGCCCCAGCCGTCCGCCGCCAGGGCCTGCCCAGCGGGTAACGCCAGGGTCAGGAACGCACCCAGCGTCGTGGCACGTCCTGGCGTTCTCGACCGTCCGAGATCGCCGGCACCTTCGCGCCGGATGGATCGGGTTCGCGACACGGAACTCCGCCGGGGGAGGCTCATGCTCGACGAAGTGACGGGTAGCGCCGACGTGGCTCACAAATCGTTCGCGGTCGACGATGAGCCGGGCCGCGCGAACGGCTGATCAGGTCGGGCGCCGGCGGATCCACCATACCGGCGCGCCGGCGGGATCATGGGGAGGCTGCGGATCGTCGTACGCGCGGGCCAGCTCCAGCTGATGCCGCTCGTCAGGCGTCATGGCGGGCGGCAGCTTGTCCGCCAGGGCGCGCAGCGACGACGCCATCACGGCGGCGCCGCCGGCGGGAAGCAGCGCGGGCGCCACGATCAACAGCGCCCAGCGCTGGTGGAGCATGAACCCGAACAGGCGGTGCGTCTGTCCGCACCGGCACGCGGTGCTCAGGCTCCCCTCGGTGCGCAGCGCGCGATACCAGGCTTCCCAATCTGCCGGTCCGCAGTCCTGCTGGCCGAACGAGCCCCAGAAGTTCAAGCCGGGGGCCCGCCCGTCGGTGCCCTCCTCGAGCGCGGCCCGATCGTCGTCGAACAGCCCCGCGAGCTCGGCGCCCAGACCCTGGCGTAGCGCCTCCAGCAGACCGAGCACTGCCTGTCCGTCACCCGCGTTCCGATTTCGCCAAGCCTTCCGGCTCTGCATGAAATCAGGCTAACGGTTGCTGGTCATTCGTCAAAAATTGCCTGCGTCGGCCCGCGCCATCTCAGTTGATGGGATGTACGAGCGGCGGCACGATCCGGTCGGCGCGGTAGACGCCGTAGTCGGGCGGGAAGCGGAACTCCCAGACGACCTTGCGGTCATCCTTGGTGACCTCGAAGACCCGGCTCTCGACGGTGGTGCTGCGGATTCCGGCCGCGATCAGGTGGTTGCCGTTGGGCAGCCGATCCACGTCGCCCCAGAACGGGGTGTACCATTTGTTCGTGTACCAGGCGTCGGGCACCGTGGCGTCGCCCGGGAACTCCCAGATCAGGGTGGCGGTCTTCTTGGTCTCGTCGACCTGGTACTCAACGGCGCGGGAATGGAACTGGGTCGTCGTGCCCCCGGTGGCGCCGTTCCCGTAGCCGCCATTGTCGAAGAAGCAGATCGTGCCGTCGTCGTGAATCTCCGGATCGTGGGTGTCGCTGAACGCCGAGCTGGTGGGGCTGAAGGTGAAGTCGCCGAGCTTCGTGCTGGTGTACGTCCCCTGCAGCAACCATTGCCGGGTGGGGTTCTGGTACGTCGTCTTCAGTAGGCCGACCCAGCGGCAGTTCGCGTAGACGGCGTTGTTGGGGATGTCGACGCTGATCGAGTTGGCGTGGCACCAGTCTCCGCTGGATCCGGCCGGTGGCGGAACCAGGCTCCCGTAGTCCAGGCTCCACACGATCTGGTTGCTCGGGCTCACCTCGCGGAAGAACGGCGACTGGAGGTTGTTCGCCGTGATGTATTCGATCAGCATGTAGTCGCCGTTCGGCAGCTTGGACGCGTGGTGGGTGAAGTTCTTGCCGCCCCCGCAGACGGCGGTCGAGCACTGCCAGACGGTGTTGCCGGCGAAGTCCACCTCGATCGGCATCGTGCCGGTGGTCAAGCTCGTATTCCACGTCGGGCCGATCAGCACGCCTTTGTCGGTGAGCACGGTCGATACCGCGCCCCCGATGTCGGGGTTGGTTCCGTCGACGTAGTACCAGACCGGCTGGCCGTCGCTGTCGTACATGACGGCGTACGGTGGATAGGTCGAGCGGGCGCCCGTGGTGCCGTCCCCCTTCTGGACGTTCATCAACGTCCAGCCCGCCTGTGACCGGGTGCTGTCGTTGATCATCACCTTTCCCAGGGGGATCTGCGCCGGCAACGTGCCGGTCGTGAACGTTCCCGTGGCGCTCACCGACCCGCCGCCGTTGGCGGAGATCGCCTTGATCATGTACGCGAGCTGCGCCTTCATGCCGATCACCAGCACCTTGTGCGTGGTGGTCAGCGTCGCGTCGCTGATCTCCCACTGAAGGGAGCCTTGCCCGAACTGCACCGTCGAATCGGCGGCCTTGTCGGTGGTCCAGCTGACGAAGCAGGACAGAACGCTATTCGGATTGGGATCGATCTTCAGTCCGTCCACGCTCGCCGGGGCAACGCCCGGGTCGGTGGGGTTGCCGCCAGCGCCGGTGCCACCCGAAGCGCTCCCACCCGAGCCGCTCTGGCCGCCGCTTCCGGTCTGCCCGCCCGAACCGCTCTGGCCGCCGCTTCCGGTCCGCCCACCCGAGCCGCTCTGGCCGCCGCTTCCGGTCCGCCCGCCCGAGCCGCTCTGGCCACCGCTTCCCGTCTGCCCGCCCGAGCCGCTCTGGCCACCGCTTCCCGTCTGCCCGCCCGAGCCGTTCTGGCCACCGCTTCCCGTCTGCCCGCCCGAGCCGTTCTGGCCACCGCTTCCGTCGGTCGAGGACGTGGCCTTCGCGGCGCAGCCCGTCGATGCGATCGCGCCCCCGACCACGAGGCTCACCATCAGCAGCGTCGTCAGGGCTCGGGTCGAGAGGCCCGCGTTTCGAGAGTTCATGAAGGTTCCCTTGAGTGTGAGTGAGGACGAATGAAAGCCTATCGGGGGCGTTTGTTCACAAAAATATTGACCATCATCACGGAAACGTCGGTCGGGCGGGATTCGAAGGCCTGGTCGCCGGGAGTCGATATTTGCGAGAACCGGCTTTCAAATTCGGCGAATTGCGCGTCGGCCTTTTCGCTTTTTGTCGAGACTGCCCGGTGAGATACGCTAGACGAGCCTGGCTTTCCTCGACCGTGCTAGCGTCGCAGTTCCTTCGATGCACTCCCCCTCGAAGCGTGAATCCATGGGTCCAGCAGCCTTCGTCCGCGCCTGCGTTCTCTCTTGCGTCGCCGCGATGGCGCTGACCGTTGGCGCCTGCGGGGTGGACCATCGCGGCCTCGGAACGAACGGTGCCGCAGGCTCTCCCAGCCCGGGAGACGGGACGGGCGGTGATGCGGGCGCGTCCGGCGGCAGCACGGGCACGGGTGGATTCATCGCGCCGAGCGGCAGCGGAGGCGGCGGCGGCGTGAACGTGGGCACTGGCGGAGCTCACGAGAACGGCGGCGGCGGCAAGGGCGGATTCACCTCGCTCCCGTCGGGGGGTCACACCGGCTCCGGGGGCGTGATGAACATGGGCGGCGGCGACGTCGTCCCGGGGAGCGGCGGCAACGCGAACGGCGGAGCGGGTGGCGCCCCGGATGGCGACACGGGCGGGAACAGCGGTGGAGCGGCTGGCGCAGACAGGCAGCAGGGGGGCGCAGGCCAGGGCGGGGCGGCCGGCTCCGCTGACGCGGGTGGCGCGGTCGGCACGGGCGGCATTGCTCCCGGGACCGGCGGAGCCGTCGGCACGGGCGGCGTCGAGGGAACGGGTGGCGCGACGGGCACCGGGGGCCGACCGGCCTGCGATGCGACGACCTGCCGGGACGGCTGCTGCAGCGAGGGCGCCTGCGTCACCACACGAACCAACGAACGGTGCGGGACCGGCGGCGTCGCCTGCGCGGCCTGCGCCGGCTGCTTCCGCTGCGGAACCACCGGCTCGTGCGAGGTGAGCCCGACCTCGAGCTGGAAGCTGCTCTGTTCGTCGGCCGTGGTCTCGGCCACCAAGGCCGGAGGCGCCGCGTGGGATCCGGTGATGGCCACCATGAATCCCATGGCGGGTCTCGCCGATCCGATCTGCGAGCTGACGTTGAACCAGATGACGGTGGCGATGACGTCGGTTCAGATGAACACGTCGACCCCGACGTGGAACGAATCGATCACCCCTCCGTCCCCCGCGTTGACCGCGAGCCTCCTCATGTCGCAGGCGACGCCCTGGTCCATCTTCGTGGGCGACGACGACGGGTCTCTCGCCGCCGAGAGCATCTGCAAGATCTCGCCTCAGCTGGCCAGCGCCGACTTCGCGGCGGGGAACGTCACGTTCTCCAACGTCCAGCTCTGCACGAGCGTCTCGATTCGACTGGTCTGCATGCCCTGACGTCGGTGGGTGGCCCCAGCTCCCTCAGTCGCGGGCGAAGCGTCGCCACGCCCCGGCAATCCGGCGCTCGTGGGGCATGAACGCCAGCTTGTAGGCCATGGAATGGTTCTCGCGGATGGCCAACCCGAGGTACAGCCAGTCGAGCTTCATCTGCCGCGCCAGGGCTATCTGCGTGAGGATCGAGTACGTGCCCAGCGAGAGCGCCGCGTGGGCGGGGTCCCAGAAGGTGTAGACGGCCGACAAGGCGCGCGCCCCGCAGTCGGTGATGGCGACGCCGGCCAGCCGCTCGGCGACGAAGTAGCGCACCTCGAAGCCCTCCGTGCAGCTCATGGCGAGGTAGCTCTCGTACGCCGCGGCGTCGATGGGCGTGGCGCCGTCACGCTCCAGGTCTCGGCCGCTGTGGTGTGACCGGTAAAGCGCTATCCGTGCGTCGTCGACCTCGATCGGGCCGACCTCGACCGTCACCGCGGCGTCCCCCTTGGCCTGGGCCCGGCGCTGCGAGCGCGAAGGGACGAACGTGGTCACGCCGACGCGCAGCGCCTCGCAGGCAACGCACGACGGACAGGCCTGATTGTAGAGCATCGTCCCGGCCCGGCGGTCTCCCTGTTCCAGGCGAACGTCGAACTCCGCGGGGGCCAGCCGCCGCAGCGGGTATCGCAGCGGCTGGCGCGCCAGGCGATCGGGCAGATACGAGCAAGGCTCTTCCTTGTCGTGCACGACGATCTCGGGTGGCGAGACGGCCATGGTGCGCGCCGGCATGGGGAGAGTATGGCGGAGACCGACCGGCTTCCGCAGTCAAAAACCGTGCCTCCGCCCCGGCGTTCGTGGCTAGTTCACCATGCAGACGTCACCGAGACACGTCGCTCCGCCCGGGCAGCTTCGGCTACATCAACGAAAACGGGAAGGAGACCACCTGGCCGTTGTTCGACGCCGGAAACCTCAGGCTGCCCATGACGTTTTTGATGCAGCCCATGAGCCCGCCCTTGTGCAAGATGACGGGCGCCTCGACCTGCACCCCCTTGACCGTGCCCGTGCGCTGGATGCGAAACTTCACGGTGACGCGCCCGGGAACGTCGGTGCTCTCGTTGGGCCGCGAGCGCGCGATGCACGCGAGCACGGCCTCTTCCTTCGTGCGGAACCGCGCGTCGATCTCGGCGTCGGTCAGGTCGTGCCCCCCATCGTTCGACATGTCGAGGCGCATGGTCTCGGTCCGTGACAGATCCTCGCCCTGCCACACCATCTTGACGTCGGCGGCGCGCAGCTTGACGGGCGCTGGCTCTTCGACGGCCTGACGCCGGCCCCCGGTCGGCGCCTGAGACGGCGACGGTCCGGCCGGGCCAAAGACATCGTCGGGCGGCGCTTCCGAGACCGAGGCGCCTCCCGGAATGAGCGGGGGCGGCTCATCGGCCGTCGGGGCGAAGACGGGGGGCGGGGCTTCGCCCACGGGCGCCTCCGCCACGGGCGCTTCGCCAGGCGACGATGGCACCGGCGCGGCGGAGATGGAGTTGCGCGCGAGGCGCCGTGCGCCGTGCCGCCGCCGACGAGGCCGCTCCTTCTTCGCCGGTCCATCGGCGGAAGCGACGACCGCAGGGGCAGGCGCGTGGAGCGAACGCCGAAAATATATGACGCCAGCGAGGCCGGCGGCGGAAAGGACGAGCAGCACCAGGAGAGCCTTCATCGCGCTCGGTCGAGCCTACAGGACACCGACCCGCCAAGGGAACCCCTGCTCCTCACGAAGGCGTCCACCGCCGAAGCGATCCTTCATGATCCGGATCCGGCACGAAGCGGTGCAGGTGACGCTGTTCGGGGGGACACGCTGTGCCTCTTCGGCGAAGACGTCGAGACCCGAAAGTACGAGAGCCCAGACGGCTCGACCGCCGGTATTGGCGGATCTGGAAACGGCGGCATTATCGGCGGTTCGGAGGGAGGCGCAAATGTAGGCCCGCTAGGCGGCGCTGCTGGTAGTGCGTCTCGAGGAATTGGCGCTGGCGGAAATCACGTCTCATCCCCGGGTGGACAAGGGGGCCAGGTCAATTCGGGAGTGGGAGGAACGGATGCATCCGGCAGCCATACCGGAGGCAGTTCCGGTGGGATCGGCGCCAACTCGAACGCGGGCGGCATAGGTGGCGTCCCGGGAACGGGGGGAGCCACGGAAACAGGTGGGGTCATGGGAACAGGTGGCGCCGCGGAAACGGGAGGTGTGTCAGGTTCGGGCGGCCTTCGCGCATCGGGAGGTTCGATCG
>DASYCK010000101.1:0-4406 GCA_036500205.1 Polyangia bacterium
CAGGACGACCGTCCGATCACTTGAGGCACTGGATTCTCATACCATGGGCTGCACCCGGCGGCGGCGGCGGAACCTTGCCCGTCAGCTTCGCGGCGTCGACGCAGGCGTCGTCGACGAAGTTGTTCCCCGAGCTCTGGGTCAGCTTGATGCCGATCAGCGCTCCGTCGGGCTGGATGTGGAACAGGATCTCGGGCGCGCTCTTGATCTGGTCAATCGTTATTCCGGCCGGGAGGTTGTAGTTGTGCTGCAGCATCCCCGCGACTGTCGCCTGGTACTGATCGCCGACGGCCTTGTTCGAGGTTCCGACCTTCGAGCCGGTCAGCGACCCCTCGTCATCCTCTTCCGCGGCCAGCGCCTCCAGCTTCTTGGCGCGGTTCAGCGCGTCCTTGAGATCCTTGGAGATCTTGGGGTCCTCGGGCCGCGGCGCCTCCTTGGGCGCCGCCTTGGCGTTGGCATCGTCGGAGAGCTTGATCTGGTTGGGCGGCGCCGTCGGGCGCGGCGGTTGGGTGATGCGCGGCAGCCAGAAGGGATCGCGCGGCTTGCCCAGCTTCACCATCTCGGCCCGCACGAAGTCGTGCGGCATGATGAGCGGCGGCTCTTGTTGGTTGTGCGCGCGCGCGACGGTCAAGAAGATCACGCCGTGCAGCGCCACAGTGATGACCAGGCCAGCGAAGGTTCGCCGCGATCCGTGTCGTGTCCCTTCTCGCGCCATCGTCTACTGCAGGGGGTCGGTCACCATGCCGAGCTTGTCGACGCCCGCCTGCTTGACGGCGGCCATTACCTTGATCACGTCTCCGTAGCTGAGCGAGCGATCCGCGTGCAGGTAGAGCTCGTGGTCGGCGTTGAGCTTGGCGTTGTTCTTCAGCGTTTTCTCCACGTCGTCCCAGGGGATCTGCAGCTTGCCGAGGAAGACGCGCTTGTCCTTGGTGACCGTCAAGATCAGCTTTCCCTCGTCGTCGGGGATGGTCTGGGCCTTGGCCTCGGGGAGGTTCACGTCGACACCGGTCTGCAACATCGGCGCCGTGACCATGAAGATGATCAGCAACACCAGCATGACGTCGACCAACGGCGTGACGTTGATCTCCGTCAGCGTTCCGCCCGGGCCGCTCCCCCCGGACATCGCCATGGCTAGAAGAACCTCCGGCGGACGATGTTGAGGAAGTCGCTGGAGAACGTCTCCATCTCGGAGCTGATGACGCGGATTCGCCGCGAGAGATAATTGTAGGCCATGACCGCGGGGATGGCGGCCATGAGGCCGATCGCCGTCGCCACCAGCGCCTCGGCGATGCCGGGCGCCACCGTCGCCAGGTTGGCCGCCCCTTTGGCGCCGATGTTGCGGAACGAGTTCATGATGCCCCACACCGTGCCGAAGAGGCCGATGAACGGTCCGGCGCTGGCGGTGGTGCCGAGCAGCGGCACGCGCGACTCCATCTCGGTGAGGGCCGTCAGCTTCGCGCGATCGAGCGCCCGCTCGACGCTCTCGATGTCGCCCAGGAAGGCTTCGCCCGCCGGGTCGGCGTTCTCCTGCCGCCGCTTCTGCAGCTTGGCCAGCTCGGTGTAGCCCGCGCGGAACACCTCGCCGACCGGCGACGGCGCCGCCGCCTCGCTCATCCGCCAGATCTCGTCGAGCCGCCCGGTCTTCCAGAAGGCGTCCTGGAATTTGGTCGAGCGCGACGCCGCCGCCGACAGGTACAGCGTCTTCGACGCGATGACGAACCAGGAAGCGGCCGACATGAAGATGAGCAGGCCCAGCACACCCTTGACCACCGGCGAGGCGTTCAAGATGAGCGAGATGATGTCGAGCCGCGCTTCACCGGCGCCGGCTTGCAAGAGGAGCGGTAACATCAGGCGTTGACCTCCATCGGACAGGGGGCGGAGACAGGCTGGCCGCGGCGAGCGGTCCCGGCCCGCAGTTTGACACGACTGGGAGCCATTCCTAACCTCGACTTTCGATCCGCATGAGACTGCGTTCTTTTGTTCTGGCAATGGCGGTCGCCGCCTCGCTCATTCCCGCCTGCGTTCCGATCAATGGCGGGGCGGTCGAGATCAGCTGGCTGGTCGTCGCCTCCGAGACGGGCGGTATCATCACCGACTGCAGCTGCGCGGACCCCGCCATCGCCAAGATGCGGCTGAAGCTGGTGGGGAAGGGGGGCTCCATCGACGGCGCCACACCCTGTGCCGGCCAGGCCCAGTGCGACTTCCCTTGTCAAAACCAGACCGGGTCGACCGCGTTCGACATCCCGCCCACGGAAAACGGGGAATCCTACGAGGCTAAGTTGGTGGCGGTGGGGACCGACGGGGCCGAGCTACCGGACATCCTGAGCCCGGCACAGACCATGCTACAGGTCGTCAAGGGGCAACCTACGGAAGCCGGAGCATTCGCTCTGACGGCGCCTTGCGCGCCGTCCTGCAGTGGGAACGTTTGTGCTCCACAATGACCCCGATGTGAGTGACAAAGAAGGACCCCAGAAGGATCAGGAGACTGCCATGAAGACCACCAATCGCGTTCGTCCCTTCGTGCTCGGCCCCGTTCTACTCGCCGCCGCCGTCGGGCTCGCCCTGACGTCGTCGGGCTGCGTGGTGGACAGCGGTCCCGACTACAACTCCGGCTGTCAGTCCGACCTGTGGGTCGACTGGCAGATCCAGAATTCGTCGGGTGGGCTCGTCACCTGCGACGCGGCCGGCGCCGCGACCGTGCTGATCACCATCGACGGGGCTCCCTACCCGCAGATGTGCCAGGCCGGGTTCTCCTTCGGGAAGCAGGACATCCCGCTCCAGTCGAACTACGCCAGCTACGACGTGACGGTGAACCTAGAGGATGCCGCGGGCACCTCGCTGGCCCAGGTGTCGACCACGGTGAACATCACCTACTGCGGGACGTACTACACGCCGGGGCCCGCGCCGCTGGTCGTCCAGACGCCGAGCCCATAGCCCGCCGGGGGTGATATAAGCCGCGCCATGGGACGAACCTGGGCGCTGGGGCTGGCGGCTGCCGGCCTGCTGCTGGGAGCTGCCGGCTGCAGTCAGAGCGGAAGCTACCGCCTGAGCTGGGTCTTCGTGGTCGATTCGTCCACGGGCGCCACGCAGAGCTCGGCCGTGGCCTGCGGCCAGCAGGGCGTCGACTCGATCCTGGCCAACGGAACGGACGGCAGCGGGAACTCGCAGCGGGTCATCGCCCTCTGCGTGCCCGGCTCGTTCACCGGCACGGCCCAGCCGGGGAGTTGGACCTTCACTTTCCAGATGCTCGATGCGGGAGGGTTCCCCATCCGCCCGGTGAATCCCCCGCTCAACGCGCCAATGGCGATGCCGCCCCAGCCGTCGATGACGGTCGGGCCGTTCTCGATCGCGGCGGGCGCGCCGCCGGCCGAGTTTCCGGTGACGCTGACCCCGCCCCCCTCCTGCGACGACGGGATCGACAACGACGGCGACGGCCGGATCGACACCGGCGCCGAATGCGACGCGGGACCGCCGGACAGCGGTACATCGCCGGACAGCGGCACGGCGAAGGACAGCGGCACACCGCCGGACAGCGGCACACCGCCGGACAGCGGTACGTCGCGGGACAGCAGCGCGTCGGCGGACAGCGGTACGTCGAGGGACAGCGGTACGTCGCGGGACAGCGGTGCATCGGCGGACGGCGCTCCACAGGAGGCCGGCGCGCCCGGTGGCGCCGACGGCGGACCGCAGGATGCCGGCGGCCTGGACGCGCGCGGATGACCTCGCCGCCCCGGGCAGCATGCCGGCGAGTGCGCTAGCATTGGACAGCGATGCCTGACCTTCCGCCGCGACGGGCGGCTCGGACCTCCGGGGCGCGGCCCATCATCGGCCGCCTGTCGCCGGCGATCCGCGCGCTGTTGATTGCTCAGGTGGCGATCTATGCCGTCTACCTCCTCGCCCGTCCGCTGCGTCCGATGATGGAAGCGCACCTGGCGGTCAGCCCGCTCCTCTTTGCCGGCGAGTACTGGCAGCTCGTCACCGGGATCTTCCTCCACCTAGACTACCGGCCCCTGTTCTGGAACCTGGTGGTGCTCTGGTGGGCGGCGTCCGACGTCGAGCGGGCACAGGGGACGCGCCGGATGATGGCCCTCTTCCTGATCGGCGGCGTCCTCTGCAACCTGACCTACGCCGCTGTCATGCGGCATCTCTTGGGCGGCGTTGAACCTTTTGGCGGCGCCTCGTTCGCCGCCCTGACGCTGATCGTGGCGTACGGCCGGATCTATGGCCGGACCCCCATGTCCCTGTTCGGCGCGTGGGCCGTCCAGGCGCGCTACATCTCGATCGCTCTCGTCGGCTGGAGCGTCGTCGCGGCCTTGGCCGGGCCGACGGTCGACTGGGCGAGCCTGGCGGCCACAGCGGTGGCGACGCTGGTGGGTTACTTCCTGGGCGTCCCCGGGGCGCTGGATTCG
>DASYCK010000102.1:0-6515 GCA_036500205.1 Polyangia bacterium
CAGGCGCGCGGCATCCCATCCGGCGCGTTCTCGAGCAGGGTGCTCCCCGCGGGATCGATGATCTGCCGCAGGGACATCGGCAACGGGATGACCTGGAGCAAGGGCAACACCACCAGGAGCACGAACAGAATCGAAAACGCCTGTCCTCGCAGGCCCGTCCCCCGCAGGCGCTCCCCCGCCAGCGCGAAGAAGAACGTCACCGAGAGCGCCGCCAGCATCGCCATGACCGCCGGCCGGTGAACCGATCCGACCAGCAGAGGGCAAATACCAATGACGAGGGCGAGCAACCAGGCGCTGAGCCTGCGAAATCCACGGTCGACGGCGCCGGGGCCCGCTACCTTCACTGGTCGCGCTACGCGAGCCATGGCGATGGGACCGGCCCTTCCTCGGTTTGGTCGTTCGCCAGAGTCGAGGACCCCGGCGCCACGCCCCTCTGCCCGTACGAAGAAGCCGGGAGGCACAGGCCTGAAAAATTACCACGGGGTCGGCGGCCCTCACAAGCGCCGCCGACGTGGCCAGCGCCGTGACGATCCGTGTAATGTTTCAGCGTTGAAGCTGGTCCATGTCTTGACCGTTTCCAGCTCGCTGGACTTCTTGCGCGGCCAACTCAGGTACATGGCCGAGCACGAGATCGACGTGCACCTGGTCGCTTCGCCGGACGGGGGGACGCTGGCGACCTTCGCCGAGGCGGAGGGCGCCACGGCCCACGGCGTGGCCATGACGCGCGCCATGACCCCCTTGGCCGACGCTCGAGCGCTGTGGCGCCTCTACCGGCTGCTGGGCCAGCTCGCCCCCGACGTCGTGCACGCGGGGACGCCGAAAGGGGGGTTTCTCGGGATCGTGGCGGCGTCCGCCCGCGGCGTTCCCGTGCGCATCTATCACATGCACGGGATTCGCGGGATGACGGCCCAGGGCTGGCGGCGCGGGGTCTTGATGACGACCGAGTGGCTCGCCTGCCGCCTGTCGACGCGGGTCCTCTGCGTGAGCGCCTCCACGCGCGACACGGCGCTGGGCGAAGGCCTTTGCCCGCCCCACAAGATCGTCGTCCTGGGCGCCGGCAGCTGCAACGGCGTGGACGCCCGCGGACGCTTCGATCCCGACCGCATCGATGACGGCGCGCGGGCCGAAGTGCGGCGGCGACTGGGCATCCCCCACGGCGCGCCGGTCATCGGGTTCGTGGGGCGGATCGTGAAGGAGAAGGGAATCGGCGAGCTGGCGGCGGCGTGGGAGCAGCTGGCGGCGGCCTTTCCCGAGGCGCACCTGGTGATCGTCGGGCCGCTGGAGCGAGAAGATCCGGTGCCACCCGCGGTCGTCGAGGCGCTACGCAGCCATCCCCGCGTGCATTTCGTCGCCCCGGTGACGGAGACTGGCCCCTACTACGGCGTGATGGACGTGGTCGTTCTGCCCACCTACCGCGAAGGTTTGCCGAATGTTCCGCTCGAGGCCGCGGCCATGCGCCTGCCCGTCGTCGCCTCGCGGGTGACGGGCTGCGTGGATGCCGTGGTCGATGGCGTGACGGGGACGCTGGTGCCGGTGGCGGCGGTCGTTCCTCTCGCGCAGGCCATCGCCACCTATCTTCGCGATCCATCCCTGCGCGCCGAACATGGGCGCAACGGCCGCGAGCGCGTCCTGCGTGACTTCACGCCCCAGGCGATCTGGAAGGGCGTGCTGGAGCTGTATCAGGGGTTGGTCCGCGCGCCGCCGGTGTCGGAAAACGTCGCCAGACCCAGGTGACGGCGCTTGCGCACGGCCGCCGAGAATAGATGGAAGATGATGATGATCATCAACGGCATCATGTTCACGAAGGTGAACATCACGATCGAGACCAGCCCGTCCCGATAGACCTGGATGAGATTCACGGAAAGCAGGATGTACGCGAACCTCAAAACCGAGTCGTGCGGCACTTCGTAAGCCTTCCGGCAAAAGAACGCCAGGAAAAACGCCAATATCGGGGGAACCAGGAAGATGCCGGCGATGCCGAAGTTCGCGTATGACTCGCCCAAATAGGTCGAGATCATCCCGCTCGTCGCCATGGGACGGTTGCTGGTCGAGATGTCCTGCAAGTAGCCCGCGAGGATGGGCTTGTCAGGCCAGAAGGCGCGCGGCACCGGCAAGGTCAGCAACGGCAGGAAGATCGATCCCATGTACATCTCGCCACGCCGGTCGAGCAGGGTCAAGGCGCTGGCGAATTCGTCCAGGAACAGATCATCGGGCGCCGACCCTTGAGAGACCTCAGTCGCTGAATCGGACATCTCGGCCGAGATGTCGGACATCGACTCGCCGTCAATCACCATGATCCCCACTCGCTTCATGGGAAAAAACAGGAGCGCTGCCCCGGCGAGGAGGATGACGATGGACTTCGACGGCCAGCGCCGATCTCGACGCTCCACCCAGACCTGAACCGCCAAGAGGAGCCCGATGATGACGCGGAAGCGCATGCCCCCTTGCACCGACATCAACAGCAAGTAGGCCGACAGCGCGATGCCGGTCCACAGGCCCCCGCCGTAGTAATAGGCGTATCCGAGGACCGCCAGTCCGAACCAGGTCGGCAAGATGATGATGTACGAGCTGGTGGACCACTCCGTCGCGGATGAATCGTACAGCTCTATGCCCGGCAATCTGGCGGCCACCCGCAACCCGATCACGCCGATGGCGAAGGTGATGAACAGCATGGGCCGCAAGATGCGCGGATCGAGCTTCATTCCTTCTTTCATCGACGACTTGTTCGGCGACGCCTTGTAGAAGACCCAGACCAACGTCACCAACCAGAAGGCGATGTCGGCATACAGCGCCGCCCGCTCGATCTCCGGCGGCAGGACCGGTTCGAACATGTTCGGGGAATTGCTGTAGAGCTCCTGCGCACCGTTCAACAGTCCCGCCAGTCTGATCGTCACCGTGTGAACGTGAAAAATCAGGTACGGCGTGGCCGGATGGGACAGGCGCAGATCGCCGAACCTGACCAGCAGCCCGGTGCAACAGAGGACCGTCACGACGTCGATCAGCAGCGCCTGACCGTAGTCATTCATGAGCTTCGCTCGACATCTTCTGCAGGGTGAGACTGCATCCGATCAAGCCGCGGGACCAGGTATCCAGCGTGAAATTCTCGACGATGCGCTTCGAAGCCCGTCCGAAGGCCTCTCGTCGCGACGGATCGGAAGCGAGGTCGACGAAGGCCCGCGCCAGAGTCCGGGGTGCGGAAGGATCGACGATCACGGCGTTCACTCCGGGAAAGGCCAGGTCCGTCGCGCAGCCACACTGACGTGACAAGATGATGGGCAGCCCGCAGGCCATCGCCTCGTTGACCGCCAGGCCCCAGGATTCGCTGACGCTGGGCAAGACCAGAGCGGAGGCGAGCCCATAGTAAGCAGGTAATCGATCGAGCTGCTGGAAGCCACAAAATCGGACGCGGTCCCCCAGCGGGGCGGCCTGCCGGCGAACGGTTTCCTCGAGAGGTCCGCTGCCCACCATGACCAGATCCCACCCGGCCATGGCTGGTTGCCCCGCCACCATCGAAAACGCCTCGATCAGGCGCGGCAAGTTCTTCTCGGGAATGAAGCGGCCCACGAACAGGAAGAACTGCCGGGGCAAGCCCAGCGCGCCGCGCTGGCGATCGGCGTCGGCCCGGGCCACCGCCGCCTGCTCTTCGAAGTACTTGTTGTCCACCACGTCGTACCCGCGCCAGATCATGTGGGCTGGAATTCCCAGTGATTCCGCGTAGAACGCCGCCGACGCCCCCGAAACAAAAGCCGCGTCGAAGTGCCGGGACACCCACCTTCGCTTGAGCGCTTCCCGCCAGGCGCGGCGCGGCCAATCCCGGTACTGCGAATCGGACATCAGGATCGTGGAGGCGCCGTGGCGGCGGGCCCAGGTCGCGGCGCCGCGCATGCCGGCGTCGCCGTACCCCGCGATGGCGATGACGGTTGGTCTGATCCGGTCGAGGGTCCGTTCCAGTCCCGCGGCCAGCACCGCCGGCGGAATCGACTCGAGGACCCCTTCGACGGCGGTCTCGAGAGGAACGCCGCTGCTGTCGGCCTGCCAGGCACGAAGCGTCCCGGAGGTGGCGAGCTGAACGAACCGAACGGAGTCGCCGAGGAGCTGACGTAGCACGCGGGCCCGCGCCAGGTGGTAGGGACCAAAATAGTGATGAAGGACGACGAGTAGCGGTTCGGGAGTAGCCATGCCCGGCCATCGAGAGGCGGCAAAATCCGAACTCTCGCGGGTGGACCGCGAGAGCGAAAATGGCTCTTATCACAGGCGCTTTCTGCTCGCCAACCGACAGCCGTCGGTTGTTTTCGGCGCCTCGCGGTGCTATCTCGCTCCGAGCTTGTCTCTCTCTGGGCTCCTCTCCGGCCTGCTATCGAAGTTCTTCGCGTCCCCGGCCAAGGCCGAGCTTGCCGACGTTCCCCTCGCAGAGGGGCAGAACCGTCTCCTGGTCGTCCTCACCTCCCTTTGCGCCGAAGGGACGCCGGTGCTGGTGCTGGACATGTGCCGCTGCTGGATGGCCCAGGGTATCTCGCCGTTCGTGGTGACCTTGCTCACCAGTCCCAACGAGCTCGAGGAGGAGTTTCGGGCCGCCGGAATTCCCGTGTCGACGCTGGCGTTGCCCCCCTCGGGCCACATCCGGTTCCTGAAGCTGGCGGTGGGTATCTACGAAGCCTGTCGCAGGGTGCGTCCGCGGGCGGTGCTGTCGATGCCACTCGGATGGCACGCCTTCACGTTCATGGGGGCGCGGGGGGCGGGCGTGACGTCCACCGCGGCGCACGTGGGAAACTACCCTCCGGCCCACCTCCCCGCGGCGCTGGCCAAGTTTCGCCAGCTGGTGCAGCTCGGTCAGCCGCTGACCGACACGTTGATCTGTTGCAGCGCCTACGTTCAACAGGGGGCCTGCACCCACTTTGGCGTTCCCCTCCGCAAGACGACGGTGATCTACAACGGGGTCGACGTCGAGGCGTTTGCCAGCCGGTCGCGCCGCGCGCGAAACGAGCACGCCAGGGGCGCCGCCATCGTGGTCGGCATGGTGGCTCGCCTCGAGGTCCACAAGGATCAGCCGACGTTGATTCGAGCGGCGGCGCTGCTCCGCGACAGCGGTCACCCCGTCGAGGTGTGGTTGGTGGGAGAGGGAACGAGGCGGGCTGAATACGAGGCGCTGATCGCGGAGCTGGGGCTCGCCGGGAGCGTCAGGCTGCTGGGCATGCGCCGCGACATCCCCGAGCTGCTCGCCCAGATGGACGCCTTCGTGTTCTCCGCCAAGCCCGACGAGGGGCTGGGGGTCGCGCTGATCGAGGCAATGGCGGCGAGCGTACCCATCATCGCCACCGACGTGGGGGCGTGTCGCGAGGTGCTGGAGAACGGAACGCTGGGAGAGCTCGTTCCGCCTGCAGACGTCGAGGCCATGGCGAACGCCATCCGTCGCCTGACCAGCCCCGACTTCGATGGTCGCGATCGCCTGGCGGCCGCCCAGCGACGCGCCACCGAGACCTTCTCGATCGAAGAGATGGCGAAACGCTACGCGCGCTCCCTCAAGCTCGTCCCATGATCGTTCACGTGCTCGGAAGCATGGCCGCGGGAGGCAACGAACGCCTCTGCCTGGAGGTGATTCGACGGGCGCCGGCCGACCAGCCACAAGCCTTGGTGACCATCGACCCTTCCCCGGAAGGGCCACTCTCGGAACTGTTCAGGGCGATCCCCAATCTCCAGTTTTATCATCAGCCTTACTCCAGGGACGCGCGCGCGCGCTTCGTCGTTCGTCTGGCATGCCTGCTGAGAGAGTTGAGCCCGCGGGGGGTCATCTCCTATCCCTTCGGCCTTCACCTGCTCATCTCCTTGGCGTCGAAGGCCGTACCGGGATGTCGTTTCATCACGCACGTGGGAAACCCACCCGCGATAGACGGCCCGCGGCGCGAGCTGTTCCGGAACATCGTCCGGGCGTCCTGGTGGCTCAACACGCCGCTGTACTTCTGCTCGAAGACGGTCGGCGACCAGTTTCACGCCTTGGGCGCGAGGATTCCTCGCCATTCGCGGGCCGTCCCGAACGGAATCAACATCGACGCCCTTCGCGGCGCCGCCGCGCGCGGGCGTGCCGCACGCACCAAACGTGGGCCGATCGTGGGGATGGTGGCGAGACTGGACGCCATCAAGGACCACGACACCCTGCTGGCGGCATTTTCAATGGTGCGGCAACACCACGACGGCGCCGAGCTGTGGATCGTCGGCGACGGTGATCGGCGGCCAGTCCTGGAACAGCAGACCCGCGAGCGTGGCCTGTCGGCCTCGGTATCGTTCCTGGGAGTTCGTCACGACGTCGCCGAGATCCTCGGACAGCTGGACCTCTTCGTCTTCAGCACGACGGTCAACGAAGGATTCGGCATTGCTCTCGCCGAGGCGATGGCGGTGGGATTGCCTATCGTCGCCACGGACGTCCCCGCGTGCCGAGAGGTCCTCGACGGGGGAAGCTGCGGGGCGCTGGTGCCCCCGAGGGACTCCCTGTCTCTAAGCGCCGCCATCTCGGCGTTGTT
>DASYCK010000103.1:0-67254 GCA_036500205.1 Polyangia bacterium
CACGCGCGCCTTCGCCTGCAGATTGTCGAGCGCTTCGCGCGCCGACTCGATCTGGCGCGACGCGCGGAACGACACCATGACCAGCGTCTCGGTCGCCTGTTCGAGGATGCCGGTGATCTCCTCGGCCGTCCCCATCTGCAGGTCGAACAGCGCGGCGACGTGCGGGACGGAGGCGGCCGTCTTCGTCAGGATCTGCTCGAACGACATCGGGTTGAAGCCGAGCGTGGGAATGGCCACCTCGCGTGCCAAGGTGGCGCAGGGCCCCGGCTCCGTCCGCACCCAGATGTCCGCCACCAGCGCGGCCACCCGCACGATACCGGCCAGGGTTCGCACCTCCTGGGGAAGCTGCTCGTCCCGGGAGGGATCGTCGCGATGGCTGTGGGCGACCGCCTGGCAGAGCGGGCGCGGCAGCTTCCAGGTGGCCACCATCCATCCGCCGACGTCGGCATGATCGGCGCCGAACGCGGCCTTTTCCAGCGCGGCGAGCTGCTCGTGATCGTCGCCAGCGCGTCCCGCCAGCTCCTCGTATTCGCGGCCGGCCACCCGCCCCAAAGCCAGGATGCCGATGTCCTGCAGCAACGCGGCGAGGAACGCCTCGTCGGGGGCGGCAAAGCGCAGCGCCAGCGCCAGCTCACGCGCCGCCACCGCCGCCACGATCGAACGCTTCCAGTAGAGCAGCAGGCCGCTCTGTTGCCCCTTGCGCAGATCGCGGACCAGCGAGAACGAGAGCGCGAGCGTGCGCACCGCGTTCAACCCCAGCAGCGCCAGCGCGTGGGGCACCGTCCGCACCTCCTGGCGCAGGCCGAAGGCGGGAGAATTCACGAGCCGAAGCACCTTCGCCGACAGCGCGGGATCCTGGCAGATGGCGTCGGCGATCTGCTTCAGATCGAGATCCTCGCTTTGACACAGGTTCAGCACCCGGACCGCCACGGCGGGCAAGCTGGGGAGCGTCGAGCAGCGCTCGAGGCGCGACTTCAGCTCGGCCGACAGCAGCTCGGCCGTGTCCGTGCGCTCCATGTCGGCATGGGTACCCACCACCCCTGAGTCTTCGGCAGGCCCGGACCGCCCCTTTAGGGGGCGTCGCGCCGTTTACGGCGCGGGCGTACCACCAGGGGCAGCGCCAAGACCGCCAGCAGGCCCAGGGGAGCTGGCGTTCGCCCCGCGGACGGGGCGGCGGCGCACCCGCAGCCGCCACTCCCGGCCGATTTGGGCGTCGTCTCGGCGGCCGTGTCGCAGGTTTGCGGCGGAAAGATGGTCAGGCCCCCCAGCAGATCGCACGAATCACGACAGCTGGCGAACACGCAGGCCTTGATCGCCGAGATCTGGTCGAAGCGCATCCGGGCTTTCCAATTTTTCCCGTCCTCGGAGCTGACCAGCGCGACCAGATCCTGGAAGTTGTCCGTCGCCATGAACAACGTGCCGTCGCGTTCGGCCAGCCCCTTGCCGTGAAAGGGCAGAGGCTCCATCGAGAATGTTTGACCATCGTCGACCGAGCGAAACAGATACGACGCGGGCACGGTGCCGTCGGTCGACTTCATGGTGCCGATCGCCACCAGCGAGCCGTCCTGACGGCGCACGAAGCCCGCCAGGGTCCCGCCGGGAATCTGGAGCGGCATGGTCCAGGTCCGCCCGCCGTCGCGGGTCCGCGCCAGGCCTTCGAACGGGTTGGCCGAGTTGTCGGCGCTGATCACCCGCAGCACGATCGTCTGGGAATCGGTCGGATCGATGCCGGCGAGATAAGGCTTCACCAGCCCGAGCTGCCCGTCGAGCAACGCGTCCGACCAGCCGCTTCCCCCGTCGGTCGACGTGGTGAGGTGCGGATGGTCACCGACCCGGTCGTACCAGGTCGCGTAAACGATGCCGGCCGTGGAGGCCGAGACCTCGATGCCGGTCATGCGGGGGCGCGCCCCGTCGTCGGGCGGCGTGTAGAGCGGTCCCACGTACGTCAGACCGCCGTCGAGCGAACGATAGACGGAGCCGGGCGCGTCCGGCGGATCGCCCGGAATCGCCAGCACGAAGACCCGCGACACGTTGGCCGGGTCGGGAAAGACGTCGCTCGCCAGGGCCGGGTTCGCGGGATCCGTCAGCGCCCCACCCGCCTGCATCCAGCTGCAGCCGTCGTCGAGGCTGACGGGCGCTCCCGGTGGAGGAATCGACACCGCGAACAGCCGATCCCCCGAGACGCCCCCCATGGTCGGGGGACCCATGATGTAGAGATTTCCGCCTTGCGTCTGCGCGTCGGTCTCGCAGGTGTAGTTCCAGGTCATGCCGTCGTCTTCGCTGAACACCAGGCCGAAGTTCGTGGCCAGGATGATCTCGTCCGGGCGGTCGCGGGGCAACAGCACCGACTGCGCGTCGGGGAAGGCGCCGTCAGCCCGGGCGGAGCGCGGACAGGCCATGACAATCGCGGCCACCAGCGAAGCGGCGGCGAGAAAAGACGGAACTGTGTTTCGGCGATGCCCTGACAATGCTAAATACCGTCTCTGGCGCGATCTCGACACCCGCGATCTCGTACCCATTGTATCTCCCCTAGCTTCGGTCGTCCCCATATCGCCATGCCCACGCTGAACATTCCGTTCGAGAAGTTCACGCTCGACAACGGGCTGACGGTGATCCTTCACCGCGACGTGCAGAGTCCCCTCGTCTCCGTCGACATCTGGTACCACGTCGGCTCGAAGGACGAGCAGCCCGGCCGCACCGGCTTCGCCCACCTGTTCGAGCACCTCATGTTCATGGGGTCCGAGCACGCGCCCTACCCATCGTTCGATTCGATCATGGAGAACTGGGGCGGGCACAACAACGGCTCGACCAGCAACGATCGCACGAACTACTACGAGATCGGCCCCAACAACCTGCTGGAGACGATCCTGTGGCTGGAGGCCGATCGGCTGGCCACCTTGCCGGTGGTCATCACCGACGAGGAGCTGGAGCGCCAGCGCAAGGTGGTGCAGAACGAGCGCCGCCAGTCCTACGAGAATCGCCCCTACGGCAACGCCGAGCTGCTGATCCCCGAGATCATGTACGCGGCGCCCCACCCCTACAACTGGCCGGTCATCGGGTCGCACGAGGATCTGGTGGCGGCGACCGTGCCCGACGTGCGGGCGTTCTTCGACCGCTTCTATCGGCCCGCCAACGCGTCGCTGGTGGTGGCGGGCGACTTCGAGCCCACCGCCGCGCGCGCGCTGGTCGAGAAGTACTTCGGCTGGATTCCGGCGCGCCCGGCCCCGCCGCGGGTCACCGCCACCGTCGTTCCCCTGGCCGCCGATCGCCGCGAGACGGTCTCCGATCGGGTCCAGCTTCCCCGCCTGCGCGTCGAGTGGCATTCGCCAGCGATGTTCGCGCCGGGCGACGCCGATCTGGACCTGGCGGCGCAGATCCTGGGCGGCGGAAAATCGAGCCGCCTCTACAAGGCGCTGGTGTTCGAGCAGCGGATCGCGCAGGACGCCTGGGCCTATCAGAGCTCGCAGACGCTGGGCAGCCTGTTCGGCCTGGGGATGACGGCGAAGCCCGGCCAGACGCTGGAGGCGGTCGAGTCCGCGGCCATGGCGATCATCGATCGGCTGGCGGCGGACGGCCCCACGGAGGAGGAGCTGGAGCGCGCGCGCAACTCGCACCTCGCCGACTACTACAAGGGGCTCGACAGCTTGCAGACCCGCGCCGATCTGTTGAATCACTACGAGTACGCGCTCGGCGATCCGGGGGGCATGTCCACCGATCTGGCCCGCTACCAGCGCGCCACCACGAAGTCGGTGCGCGACGCCTTCGCCACGATGGCGGCGGCGAAGCGCCTGGTGCTGGGCATCGTCCCCGATCCGACCGCGCCCTCCGCCGACAGCGACGACGGAGAAGGCGACGACAACGACGACATCGAGGAGATCGACCATGGTACGCCGCACGGCACGCCCCACCGGGCCCCGGCGCGCGGAGCCCGCTCGTGAGCGATGACGCCGCGGGAACGCCGTTGATTTCTCCCCCTTTCATGGCCAAGCAGCCGGCGGTCGGGCCGTTCCCGTCGCTGGTGATGCCGAAGCCGCTCGCCTTCACGCTGTCGAACGGCATCGGCGTGGTGGCGGTGCAACGACAGGCCGCCCCCATCGTGGCGCTGAACCTGGTCATCCGCACCGGCGCCGATCACGATCCTCCCGGCCAGACGGGGCTCGCGTCGTTCACGGCCGAGATGATGGACGAGGGGGCGGGCACCCGCTCGGCGCTGGAGATCGCGGAGGCGCTGGAGCGCCTGGGCGCCGATCTGTGGGTGGGGTCGGGACGTGACGGCGCGCAGCTGAACCTGCAGGTTCCGAGCGCCGAGTTCGGCCAGGCCCTCGACATCGCCACCGACATCGTGCTGCGCCCCCGCTTCGACACGGCGGACTGGGAGCGCGTGCGGCACGACCGCCTGACGTCGCTGCAACAGCGGCGCGATCAGCCCGAGTCGGTCGCCGATCTGATCACGGCGTTGACGTTGTACGGCCCCTCTCATCCTTACGGGCGCCCCGTGGATGGAATGGAGTCGACGCTCGACGCGATCTCGCTCGACGACGTGCGCGATTTTCATGCGCGGTTCTGGATCCCCAACAACGCCGTGCTGACGATGGCGGGCGACTTCGACCCGGCCACGCTGGTCGCCGATCTCGAGCAGGCGTTCTCAACCTGGCGCCCGGCGGCGATCCCCGCCACCCGCCCCACCCCCGCGCTGCCGTCCTTGCCGCGGCTCATCCTGGTCGATCGACCGGCTGCTCCGCAGAGCGTGCTGCGCATCGTGGGTCCCGGATCGTCGCGGCTGTCGCCCGATCGCCCGGCGGTGTCGATGTTGAACGTGGTGCTGGGGGGAACGTTCACCAGTCGCCTGAACTTCACGCTGCGCGAGAAGAAGGGCTACACCTACGGCGCCAGCACCGGCTTCAGCGCGTTCCGGCGCCCCTCGTCGTTCACCGCGCGTACCTCGGTGTTCACGCAGAACACGGCGGCGGCGGTCGCCGACTCGCTGACGGAGATCGGGCGCATGCGCACCGACGACATCGGCGAGTCGGAGATGACGAAGGCGCGCGCCACGCTGTTCGATCGCACGGCCGAGGCGCTGTCGACGGCGTCCGGCGTGGCCGGCACGTTCGCCGACATCGGCCTTTACGGCCTGCCGGCCGACGAGCCGGCGCGGTTCATCGCCGCCGTGGCGGCCACCACCCCGGAAGATCTGCGGCAAGCGGCGGCGCGCTATCTGGATCCCGACAAGCTGGCGATCATCGTCGTCGGTGATCGCGCCACGGTCGAGCCCGAGCTGCGCGCCATCGGTCTGCCCGCCCCCGTCGTGCTCGGCCCCGAAGGCGAGCCCGGTTAGTCGCCCGCGCTCACGCGAAGCCGGCGACCAAACCGGCGACCACGATCTCCGTCTTCACCGACTGCGCGATGAAGCACCCGTCGTGCGCCTGGTGATGCAGCTGGCTCTCCTGCTCAGGTGAGGGGCGCTTGTCGCCGCCGTAGACGATCTTCGGGTTCAACGTGACCGTGCTGACCCAGGGGACGCGGCGCTCGTTGGGCGTCGTGTGGCCGACGGCCTCGTCCGCGTAGCTGTCGACCTGAAAGCCGGCCAGTCGCGCCACGTGCAGGAACGTCAGCATGTGGCAGCTCGAGATCGACGCCACGTAAGCCTCCTCGGGATCGATGTGCGCGGGGTTCGAGAACGGCACGCGCACCACCGCGGGCGAGGACGAGGCGGGGACAGAGAGCCCACCGTCGAAGGCCCAGGCATGCTCGCGTGAATACTTTCCCTCGAGGAACCCTGCATCGGCCCGCTGCCAGGTGATCGTCGCCTTGTGTTCAGCCATGTTCGATCCCTAGCACACTCGATCGGCGCGCGACGCGCGTCAGCGTCAGCCCGATCGGGGCGGACGACGCAGGCGCACGGGGACGAGCGGCGCGCCGACGGCCTGCGCCTCGCTGTCATCGCGGGCGCGCAGCACCAGATCGTGTTGCGGCGCCAGCGCGCACGCCGGATCGGTGGCCGCCGCATCGCCGGTGAGGTGATAGGCCTGGCAGCGGCAACCGCCGAAGTCGACCGTTCGTTGCGCGCAGCTCCGGCAAGGCTCGGGCATCCAGGCTTCGCCGCGAAACCGGTTGAAGGCGTCGGAGTGGGCCCAGATGTCGGCGATCGAGCGGGTCGTCACGGTGTCGAACGTGAACCCCGGCAGCGTGTGCGCGGCGTGGCAGGGGAGCACCCGACCATCGGGCGCCACCACGAGGTAGCGCCGCCCCCAGCCCTCCATGCAGCCGCGCGGCTGATCGGCGAAGTAGTCGGGCAACACGGCCAGGATCTCCATCCGCCGTCCCAGCCGCTCCCGCGCACGCGCCACCTCGGCGCGTGCCTCGGCGATCATGGCCGCCGTCGGCAGCAACGCCGCGCGATTGGCCAGCGCCCAGCCCAGATACTGCACATGCGCCAGCTCGAGCCGCTCGGCACCCCATTCCTCGGCGAGCGCGATGAACGTGGCCAGCCGCGGCAGGTTCTGTCGATGCAGCACCACGTTCAGCGTCAACGGCAAGCCGACCTCGGCCGCCCAGGCCGCGACGGCTCGCTTCTGCGCCAGCGCGTCCTGACCGGCGATGTGCGCCGCCGCCTCTCCGTCGGTGTCCTGGATCGAAAGCTGGATGCCGTCGAGCCCGCGGGCGCGCAGCCCGGCCAGCCGCTCGCGGTCGAGCGGCAGGCCGCTGGTGATGAGCGTCGTGTAGAGATCGCGCGCGCGCGCCGCCGCCACGAGCTGGTCCAGATCGTCGCGCAGCAGCGGCTCGCCCCCGGTCAACGTCACCTGCATGACCCCGATGGCCTCGGCCTCCGCGAAGACCCGCGACCAGGTCGCCGTGTCGAGCTCGGGCCCGGTCGCGTCGAGACGAACTGGATTCGAGCAGTACGCGCAGCGCAAGGGACAGCGGTACGTCAGCTCGGCCACCAGCGTGTAAGGGCGAGGAGCGTCGGTGGTCATGATTCCTCGACCTCGATCAACCCACGCGCGGCCAGCTCGTCCAGCAGCCGCAAAACGTCCGCGGCGATCTCGGCGCGGGGCGTCCCCTCGTGCGTGCCGGCCAGGCTGTCGATGATGCCGTCTATGGTGGGCGCGGTGGGCGCGGTGGGCGACGCCGCGAACAGCCGCACGATGGCCAGCGCCGAACCGACCAGCTCGAAGCCGCGCTCGGGCCGCAGCAGCAGGTACTTTCCGGACACGTGATCGAGCCGCAGACGAACACCGCGCGCCAGCCGCGGGCGGGTGGCACCGGCGAGCCCGCTCACGGCACGTCGCCGCCCGATTCCGCGGCGACGCAGTCGAGCAGGTGCCACAGAATCTCGGTCTTCTTGATCAGGGCTCGCACGCACGCCTCCTGCGCCTCGCGCGTGCTGGCGTGGGCCACCACGAAGGCCACCGCCTCTTCCGAGTCGCGGCGCGCCCGCGGGACCCGGCCGCGGAAATAAGCCAGGCCGGCGGCGTCGACGAACGGATAGTGCTGCTCCCAGGCGGCGATCCGGCGCGACATCAGGTCCGGGGCGAAGAACTCCGTCAGCGACGACGCGACGGCGACCACCAGGCTGCTGTCGCGGACCAGCGCGACGTACCCGTCGCAGGCGAAGCGAACCCCCGGGTGCACCAGCCGACAGCTCCTCACGTCCTCGGCGTCGAGGCCCACCGCCTGGGCCAGGCGAAGCCACTCGGCCAGGCCGCCCTCCCCTTCCGTCTCCCCGTCGTGGTCGTGAATGCGACGGATCCAGGCGCGCCGAAACGCGGGATCCTCGCTCTTGGAGAGGATGAGCGCGTCCTTGATGGGGATGCGCGTCTGGTAGTAGTAGCGATTCAGCACCCAGCGCTGCAGGTCGGCCCGCGACAGCCGTCCTTCGTGCATGGCGATGTGGAAGGCGTGATGATCGTGATAGCGGGCGGCTCCCTCGCTGCGCAGCCGCTCGATGAAGACGCTGGGGGGCAACAATGACGGGGCGGCGATCTCTGCGCCATAAGCGTAGGCGCTCGGCGCGCCCAGGGGTCGGTCACTCACAGCGTAAGCTCCATGTCGTCGTGGGCGATCTCGACCCCGGCCGCCGTCACCGCCGCCCGCTCGGGCGCGTCGTCACGCAGGATGGGATTCGTGTTGTTGATGTGGATCAGGATGCGGCGCCGCGCCGGTAGCCGGGACAGGTGCGAGAGGCCTCCGCCAGGACCACCCACCGGCAGGTGCGCCATGTCCTCCGCCCGCTTGGTGCCGAGGCCCGCCGCGATCAGCTCGTCGCTCGACCAGAACGTCCCGTCGAAGAAGACGGCGTCCACCTCGGAGAACCGCCCCTGCATCTCGGGTGTCCAGGCGGCGGCCGCGGCGGCGTAGCCGAGCGTCCGCGTGCCGGACGGCGCGGTGGTTCGCAACACCAGCCCTATGTTGTCCTCATCGCTCGGGTCGCTGGCGCCGGGGCCCTCCAGGTGAATGGGGCGCTTGCCGGGAACGGCGAACGGAACCATCGACAGCGCCGCCCCCCCCTCCGTGAAAGCGGTGATCTCTTCCCCCAGCCGAAGCGTGCGCCAGGTCACCTGCCCCTCGAAGCGCTCCAGCGTCCGGTAAAGAACGTTTCCCTCGGTGAAGCCGCGGCGCACGCTGTCGGTGGCGAAGATGGTGATGGGGTGCGACTCGCGCAACGAAAGCAGCCCCAGGACATGGTCCAGGTCGCCATTCGTGAGCACGATGCCCGCGATCGGGGAATGCCGCGCGTGACGCGGCCACAACCCCGGGAAGCTCTCGATCTGTGCCCGGATCTCCGGGGATGCGTTCAGCACCAACCAGGAATCACCGGTCGGGCTGATCGCCACCGACTCCTGCCGGCGCGCGATCGCCGCTATCGAGCCGGTTCGAATTCCCTGACAGTTGGCGCAGCCACAATTCCATTGCGGCGCGCCTCCGCCGGCGGCAGAGCCGAGAACACGAACCCGCACGATGACCTAGGACGCGTCGCGCGTCCGGGTCTCGTCGCTGGACGGAGCCGCGGTCGGGGCACGGGGGCCGGGGGCCTCGGTGCCGCCAAAATCAGACTGGTAGCCGCCGATTTCCGCGTTCATTCCGATTTCAACGAGCTCGGGTCGTTCCCACTTCATCGCGCAGCCTCCTGGTTCGGAAAACCCGACAACAGTAGCACACCGTCCGACCCGACGCCGGCACCAAAAATGGAAAGCCCGAGCGCGCGCGGCGATCCCCCCTTCCCCGAGGCCGACCCGCCCGACCGCCGCGCGCGCATCCCACCGATCCACTTCCCACTTCCCACTTCCCACTTCCCACTTCCCGCTTCCCGCTTCCCGCTTCCCCACTTCCCGCTTCCCCGCGCATACCCAGAGCGCCCCCAACCAACCCGCCCAAAAACTTCGGTCCGACGACTACCTATCCCGCGTGCGAAGGGAGCCGCCCGTCGGTCAGGCCAGGCGCCCCGAGGGGCGCGGCCGGCAGCGCGGTCGCCGACGACCGGACGTCGTACTTCTCCAGCTTCCGCTCGACCGCTTTGCGATGCAACCCCAGCATCCGAGCGGCGGCGCTCTTGTTGCCGTCGCAGGTCTCCATCGCCATCGACAGCAGCGCCTCTTCGACGGCGGCCAGCTTGTTGCGAACGGGCAGCCTCAACAGCCGCTCGGCCAGGGCCTGCAGCGAATGGTTGATGTTCGTCTCGAGCGGCTCCGGGGCGACCAGCCGGCGAAGGGCCTCGACCCCGACCAGCGGCTCGCGCGCCAGGGAGACGGCCCGTTCGACCAGGCTACGCAGCTCGCGCACCCCGCCGGGCCAGCCACGCGCGCACAGGAAGTCGATCGCGTCGGACGAGAACCGGATCGGGCTCTGGCTGAGCCGCAGGAAGTGATTGACCAGGGCGGGGATGTCGCTCTGGTGCTCGTCGAGACCGGGCACCGGCACGGTCAGCACCCCCAACTCGTAGAGCAGGTCGGCCCGGAAGGTGTTTTCCCGGACCGCGCGCGACAGCGAGTGGTTGGTGAGCGCGAGAATCCGCGACAGCGGTCGCGCGTCCCCGTTGGCGCGCCCCGGCGACGAGCTCGCCTGCAGGGCCCTCACCAGCTTGGCCTGGAGGGCGGCTGGTAACATATCGACCTCGTCCAGCACCACCACGTCGGCGGCCGTGACGGTGGCGGCACGGCCCACGTTGCCGAACAGCATCGCCTCCAGATCCCGCTCCGGGATCTCCGAGCAGTTCGCGAAGACGAGCCGCCCCAGCCCCGAATCCCCCAGGGCCAGCCGGTGAATGGCGACGGCGACCAGGGACTTCCCCGCCCCCTCGGGGCCGGAGATCAGGATCGGACGTTCGGAGCGTGCCACCCGACGGATGAGGTCGCGCAACGCCACCATGGCCGGCGAGCCGCCGACCAGACCCAGGTGATCGTTGCGAAGCTCGTCGAGGTACTCGCCGGTCTCGTCGAAGTCGTTTTCATTCTGAGCGTGCGTGTGAGCGTGAGATGCCGTCATGGACGATTCTCCTCTGGGTGAACTTGACGGGAGGTCCAGCAAGACATGTTCCACACCCGGTTGGCTCGGTCGCTTTTCCAAAGGCCAGCGGCATCGGGCCCAACAGGTAGGCTCCTCGCGGGTCGGACCGCTTGACGCGGGGCGCGCCGCCCGCGTTGTGCTGCGCAAGTTGTGCAGCGTTGCGCAGGCTGCGCAAGCCGCTTGCGGCAGACCACCCGTCGGCCTAGCATCGCCGCGGGCGCGAGGGTGAGCTCGCGAAGGCACGCGTGAAACAGCGAACCACGATTCCGGGCGATCCGGTGGACTGGAGCGATCGCCCAGGGGTGCGACTCCTGGTGATCGGCAACGGTTCCTACGAGACCTACAACCTGCCCACCGCGGGGACGGTGACGATCGGGCGGGCCGAGACCGCCGACATCCGCCTCGAAGACCTGCAGGCCTCGCGGTCCCACGCCCGGCTGACCATCGGCAACGTGCTGTTCGTGGAGGACCTGGGGAGCATCAACGGCACCCGCGTCCGCGACCGACCCATCGCCCGCGGCGAGCGGGTGCCGGTTCAGTCGGGCGAAACGATCGCGATCGGGTCGTCCGTGCTCATCGTGCACGTCCGGTCACGGCGCCCCGAGGGGGTGACCCCGGACAGCCCCACCTACGCCGCGGCCGGTCGCGGCGTCCTGACCTCGGACCGCGAGGACGCGATGAAGGCGATCTACGGCGTCGCCGAACGGGCGGCGGCCGGCACCATCAACATCCTGATCCTGGGCGAGACGGGGGTCGGGAAGGAGGTGATGGCCAAAACCATCCACCATCTGTCCCCCAGGCGGTCGGGTCCGTCCATCTGCCTGAACTGCGCCGCCCTGTCGGAGTCTCTGCTGGAGAGCGAGCTGTTCGGCCACGAGAAGGGGTCGTTCACGGGGGCCACCAGCGCGAAGATCGGTCTGCTGGAGGCGGCGGAGGGGGGGACGCTGTTCCTCGACGAGGTGGGCGAGATGCCCCCCTCGACCCAGGTCAAGCTGCTGCGGGTGATCGAGACGCGGGAGGTGACCCGCATCGGCAGCGTGCGACCGAAGCGCATCGATGTCCGCTTCATCTCCGCCACCAACCGCGACCTGGAAATGGAGGTCGAGCGCAACGCCTTTCGCCGCGATCTGTACTTCCGCCTGAACGGCGTCTCGATCCAGATCCCGCCGCTGCGCGAGCGGCGCGGCGAGATTCGCCCCCTGGCGGAGATGTTCCTGCGCGACATCTGCAACGAGCTGGGGCGCCCCCTGCCGTCGCTCTCCCTCGAGGTGGTGAACGCGCTGGAGAGCCGCGACTGGCCCGGCAACGTCCGCGAGCTGAAGAACGTCATCGAGCGCGCGGTCCTGCTGTGCGGGGGGACGGCGATCGGCATCGAGCACTTGCCCGAGGAGCGACGAGCCGCCGCCATTCGCGCGGTGGTGGGCGTGGAGAACACGCTCCGCTCGGGGCGCGACGAGATGGCCCTGCCCGAGCTCACGCCCAACGGTGGGGACGAGCGGCAACGAATCCTCGACGCGCTGGCTTCTTGCGCCGGCAACCAGAGCCGCGCCGCCAAGCTGATGGGCATGCCGCGGCGGACCTTCGTCGCCAAGCTGGATCGCTACCAGATTCCGCGCCCCAACAAGGGCTGACCGGGCGGGGCTCGCGCGTGTCGCGGTTGAAGTCGGCCCAGGCCTTCCTGTACCGTCGAGGGGTGGTCCCTCTTTTGGCCCGCTCACCGACGGAGCTCCCCATGTCCAAGCTGACGTCCACGTCCCGGTCCGTACATTCACCCCTGGCTCGACTCGGTGTCGCCATCCTCTTCGCCGTGGCGGGCCCGTCGCTCGCTGGCTGTGGCGCCGACAATCCGGCTGGCGACCCGAGCGGTCGTGCGACGGCGCTGACGTCGCCGGCCTCGTTCCTGGTGTCGTTCACGAGCGGCTCGATCCCCGCCAACGTCGACGCCCTGATCGCCGCCGCCGGTGGCACCACCGTCGCGCGGTACACGTCGGTCGGCGCCCTGCTGGCCCGCTCGAGCAGATCGTCGTTCGCCCAGGCGCTGCGCGCGCAGGCCGGCATCGACGCCGTCGGCGCCGTGACCGCGGCGGTCAGCCGCATCGCCCCGGCACCGGAAGCGCATCGCCCCGCCCACCCCCGGTCGCCGCATCCGGGCGCGGGCGATCCGCTTTCCTTCCGGCAGTGGGACATGGACCAGATTCACGCGCCGGCCGCGCACGTCATCTCGAACGGCAAGAAGTCGGTCATCGTGGGCGTGCTCGATTCCGGCATCGACGTCACGCACCCCGATCTGGTCGGCCAGGTCGACGCCACCCGCAGCGCCTCTTGCATCGGGGGCGTGCCCAACACGCAGGCCGCCATCTGGGCCAACGACATCATCGGACACGGAACGCACGTGTCGGGGACGATCGCGGGGCTGCGGAACGGGGTGGGCATCGTCGGCGTGGCCCCTGGCGTCCGCCTGGCCGCCGTGAAGGTCGCCGTCGACGACGTCAACGATCCGAACTTCGGCCTGGTGCTGCCCGACGCCTTCGTCTGCGCCATCGACTGGTCGATCGCGCACGGCTTCGACCTGATGAACGCCAGCCTGAACATCGATCCCTTCACCGCCCCCATCGACGACATCTTCTGCAGCGACCAGCCCGATCGCGAGGCCATCGTGAAGATCATCCGGCGCGCGGTGCTGGAGGCCGGGCGCCAGAAAGTGTCGCTGGTGGCGGCGACGGGGAACTTCTTCACAGATCTGGCCAGCCTGACGGGAACGACGACCGGCAGCAGCTGCAAGGTGCTGCCCGTCCAGCTTCCCCGGGTCATCGGCGTGAGCACCGTCGGGTTCACGCAGAAGCTTTCTTTCTATTCGAACTACGGCTTCGGCGCGGTCGACGTGACGGGGCCAGGCGGCGACTCGCTGGTGCCCGATCCGCTCGTCACGGACACCGCCGCCGCCGGTCAGGTCCTCTCCAGCGTCCCGCCGAACAGCCTCTACTACCAGGGCGCGGCCGGGTATGACGGCCAGGTGCAGGACTGCTCGTCGGGAACCTGCGCGACCTACGCGTACCTGCAGGGCACGTCGCAGGCGGCGCCCCACGTGACCGGCGTGGCCGCGCTCATCATCAGCCGCTTCGGCAAGCTGACGCCCGAGGCGCTGCTGGTGAAGTTGAGCCTGGGCGCGACGGCGCTCGCCTGCCCGCCCAGCCCGTACGATCCGGGCGGCACCGGCCAGCCGGCGACCTGCACGGGGCCCGCCTTTTACAACAGCTTCTACGGCGCGGGCGAGGTCGACGCGCTGACGGCCGTGCGCTGACGAGCGGCGCCGTTACCAGAGACCGGCGGCGAGCGGGACCGAGGCGCCCACCATCCCCTGGCGGCGCCCGGTCGGATCGGCGACGGGCACCAGCGTCAGGGTCCCGACATTCCACCGCCCGCGCAGGTCGCGCGAAACGAGCGCGGGCAGCGTGGGCGCCGCGGCCTGCGCCGTGTGCTCGTCGTCGAGGTGGCGGGTCAGCAGGATGGCCGCCACGAAGCCGGCACCCATGCCCACCAAACCACCCGCGCCGAGCGCGCGGCGCGAGCTCCCCTTGCTGCCGGTGATGAGCCACGTTCCGCCCAGACCGAAGCCCAGACCGGCGAGCGTGCCGGCGTCGATCAGCAACATGCGGTTACGGGACAGGTCGAGCTCGGCCGACAGGACGCCGCCCGTCGCCAGACCGGCGTCCATCCCGATCGCCAGCGTCGTGAACATCGTCCGCGAGGAGACGTCCTCGGGGGCCAGCAACAGCGCCCCCATCAGCGCGGCCCCCGTGCCGTAGAGACCGCCCGAGCGAACCATCTCGACGGCGCCCTGCTGCGGGTGTTGCGCCGCCACGTAGAGACCAACGCCTCCCCCCACGGCCCCCGCCACCAGGCCGCCGGTGAAGACGCCGGTCCGCGTGGGCGACCCGGAGATCGCGGCGCTCCACAGCAACCCATTGTACGTGCCGTAGTCGAGCCCCGTGATGATCGACCAGGCCTGTCCCGTCGTCACCTCGCGGCCGTGTGTTCCGTAGAGCGAGCCCCCCAGACCGGCCGCCATTCCCAGGAGCGGATACAGCACGACCAGGCGATCGTTCTGCACGTCCGCCAGCACGTCGATCGAGATCCCCAGCCAGATCCCGTACAACGTCGTGCCGATGACGAGCTGGGCGCGGCCGTTGCGATCGACGCGCGGGGGCGACGCGGGGTCAGGCGTCTCCGCAGCCGGCGCGTGGGCGCGAATGTCGGCGCACAGCCGGACGACCTGGGCCGCCGTGTCGCTCCCCGGCTGCCCCGAGGCCGCCAGCGCGGCCAGCTCGGCGACGCCGTCGCGGCATCCGCTGACCAGCACCCGCCGCAGCGGAGCGCCGAGCGCGGGGGTTGCCGTCGCGGCGGCAGCCGGCCGCGCCGAGGCACACAGCAGCGCCGCGAGGCACCCACCGAACAACGCTCTCGACGTCATGGGGCGGCCACGATACCCGAGGCTCGCGGCGCTGTCGCGATGACGGAGGCTGGCCCGGCCCGTCAGATGCTGACGCGCAAGCCGACGCCCATGCTGAACGACTGGGGCGACAGCGACAGGGAGCTGCCGTCCGGCAGCGTGAATCCGTTCACGCCCAGGCGGAACTCGCCCACGCGATGACCGTAGTCGACGGCCCCGAATGCCTCGAAGCGCAGATGCGTCAACAGGACCAGCGAGTAGTCCAGCCGCGTGATGAACGACTGATCGGACAGGTTGCCCAGCGTCGTCAACGTGAACGTCGTGTAGTTCCAGGAGTAGGGCGCGGCCGCGATGGCCGACAGCGCCGCGTAGTGACGACCGGTGTAGAAGAACTGGAACGAGTTGCTGAGGAACAGCCCGGGATAGACGTGCGGGTCGTCGTAGCCCAGCGAGTTGTAGAAGTACTCGCCCGTCACGGTGAAGACGTCGTTGTCGTTGTACTTCAACGAGTAGGTCCCCCCCACCGTGATCTGGGGCTTCACGCCGATGTTGTAGTAGACGGGATATTTCAGATCGACCCACTCATTCAGCTGATCTTGAAACGGCCTGCTCGGGTTGTAGGTGTATGGCACGTCGGCAGCCACGTATCCGCGGCGGGGCAGCTCGCTGCCGTAACGGAGGCCGACGTCGGCATACAGATCGAAGTCCCCGACCCCCACCGACAGGTCGCCACCGAATTTTGGTTTCCTGCCGCGGTAGAGCACCGTGTCGAGGCCCAGCTCGGCGGCGCCCAGGACGATCTCGGCGCGGGCCGCCGTGCCGAGCTGACCGAGCGTCCCCGCCCCGTCGGAGCCGGTGATGGGGCGGCCGTTGGCGTCGATCTGCTGCACGCCCTCGACCAAGCCGAAGCCGTAGAAGTTCCAGCCGCGCGACTCCCACGGGATGTGCGCCTTCAACATCGTGAAGCCCGGCCGCGCATCGAAGGCAGCGATGGGATTGATGGGCTGCGGATGCAAGAAGTCGGTGGGGGTCCAGAAGCGCGCTGTCCCCCATTTCACGTGCTGGCGCCCGGCCGTGATGAACACCGTGTGCAAGATGTCGAAGCGCAGCCACATCTGATCGAGCAACATCGTGGGGCCGCGCGCGTTGAGCGAGCCCGACAGCAGCGGCACCGCAGGCGCCGTCACGCTGGCCGAGGACGACGTCATGGACGCGGTGGCCGACGACGACGTCATGGGCGTGGCGGACGCGGACGTGGGCAGGGTGGGATCGAAGAACAGCCGGCCCAGCACGAAGCCCCGCACCCGATCGTTCGGGCGGGCGTCGAAGTAACCGTCCATCAGCGAAGGCGCCGAGAAGCGGATGCTGTCGGCGCTCTGCCCCTGCGTCGCTTGCGCGAGGCTGCGCAGGTAGAGCTGACCGCCGATCTTCAGCGGATCATCGGGGGCGACGTCCTGGGACAACCGGGGTCCGGCGTTCGGATCGCCGAGCAGCTCGTTGTCCCGCGACGACCCCTGATCGGCGGCGGTGGGCACGCCGGGCGCGGCCAGCGGAGGCGCGGCCGGGCTGAGCGCGTTCGACTGCGCCGCGGCGGGGGGCACGGGCGTCGTCCCCGCATCGGCTGGCGCCTGGGGCGCGGCCGGCGCCGGCGCGCTGCCGAACATCTCGTCCTCGCTGGGCCGACTCGGCTCGGCGGCGCCCGCGGCGCCTCCGCCGACCAGGACGACCGCCAGACCGAACGCCAGCAGGCCCGGCCGTCGCGCCCGCGCGCTCACCGGCTCTTGCTCTCGAGCCAGGCCTTCGTGAACAGGTTCGGCGGCAGCGACTTGAAGTCGACCTCCTTGATGAGGATCAGCGTCGAGTTCGCCTTCTCCACCTCGTCGAAGAAGCGCAGCTCTTCGGGGAACCAGGTGTCCCCCTTCTTCGATTCGCTGTAGGCCTTCTTCCACTTCGGGTAGTACGACGTTCGCAGCAGGCGACCCGACAGCGCGAACTCCTGCCGCTTGAGGACGTTCTTCGTGTCCTTGTCGACCCACAGCTTCACCACCGGGAACGCCAGATCGATGCCCGACTTCCCCTTCAGCGTCATCGCCTGTGCCGTGTATGCGCCCAGCTTCTGCTCGCCGTCATCGGTCGGATCGTATTCCTGCGCCAGGCGCGACTCGTCGAAGTCGGAGCGGCGCGAGTTCGTGCCGCCGATGCGCTCGCGCTCGGTGCGGCGCTCCCACTTCCCCACCGCCGGATCGTAGAACCAAAGGTTCTGATCGATGCGCAGGTAGCCCTGCCCCTGCGACGCCTTCGGCTTGGTGAAGACGATAACGAACTTCTGATCCTGGCTGCGCCGGTAGACCTCGCCCTCGTAGACGACGTCGACCTTGTCCTTCTCCTTCTGCTCCATGTAGATGTGCGAGTGCCAGTCCCCCTGGCTGTTCTGGCGCTCGTCGACGGCCTTCAGCAAGTCCACCAGCTCGGCCTTGGACTTCTCGGCGTGCGCCGACGCGGCCCCCAGCGTGGCGAGGGGAGCGACGACGCCCAGGGTGAGTGCGAGCCGGAGCAGACGGTGACGGCAACGGGAACGCAGGCTTGGATTTGTCATGGGGTTCTCTCTCTCGGATCTGGAGCGGACGACAATCAACCGAAGTGAGACATCGCCTCGACGGGGCGCAGGCGCGCCGCGCGAAACGACGGATAGAGGGCGGCCAGCCCCGTCAGGACCGTCAACAGGATCACCGCCGTGACCACCTCGCCGCCGTGGATGGCCAGCTGCAAGTGATCGGACATCAGGAAGAACTGCATGGTGATCGGCACCGCGATGTGCAGGCCGTTCAGCACCACCGCGATCAGCGAGCCGATGATGGCCCCCCCGATGGCGCTGCCCAGCCCCAGCAGCAGCGACTCCATCAGGAACATCCACAGGATTCCTCCCCGTTGCATGCCGATGGCGCGCAAGGTGCCGATCTCGCGGGTGCGCTCGCGGATGGCGATCCACATCGTGTTCATGATCCCGGTGACGACGATGGCCACCAGGATCAGCAGCAGCAGCGTCTTCAGCGCCACCAGCAGCTGCAAGGTCCAGGTGAGGAACGACAGCTCGTCCTCCCAGGTGGTGACGTCGAGCTTCTGGCCCGTCCACTGCTCGCGGTTGACGGTGTCGAACTTCATCCAGAACGCCCGCGGATCGGGATCCATCATGCGGTAGCCGGCTTGCTCCAGCGTGCCGCGCAGCCTGGCGGCGATCGCCAGGGCGTGCGGCTGGTCACGCGGCTTCAGGTGCAGATGAATCGCGCCGGTGGTCCCCGGGCTGAGCTGATAGAGCGCCCGCAACGTCACCATCGGCACGAAGACGTTCCACTTGCTCATCAGGCCCACGTCGCGCGCGATGGCGACCACGCGACAGTCGATGGTGTTGGCGACGCCCCTGGTGGTCTGCGCCGACACGGTGATGGCGTCGCCGATCTTCACGTCCAGCTTCTTCAGCTGATCCTCGAACAGCAGGATCGTCCCCGGCTGAGCCAGGTCGTCGATGTTGCCGCTGACGATGTGCAGGACGCTCTTGAACGCCGGCTCGTCCTTG
Organism: Polyangia bacterium; assembly: GCA_036500205.1. Taxonomy (GTDB): domain Bacteria; phylum Myxococcota_A; class Polyangia; order Fen-1088; family Fen-1088; genus DASYCK01. The sequence continues at coordinate 18,528 of DASYCK010000103.1, forward strand.
ATGTCGATGCCGCCGATGCCGGCCTGCATCGACCCCGAGTCCGATACCAGCTTGGCCCAGCCCCGCCCACGCTGGACGGTGAACGCCAGCTCGGGGACCGAGCGCTTCACGATCTCCAGCACCTTGGCGTAATCGGTGACCACCGGCGCCGACTGCCCGGCGCTGACCTTGAAGAAGCCCCCCACGTTCACGTGACCGCTGGAGAGCGTGGTGGCGGTGTGCTCCATCGTCTCGCGCACGCCCGTCGACAGGCCGTTCAGCAACACCAGCAGCGCCGTCACCGAACCGATGGCCCCCCCCAGGAACAGGGCGCGGCGGCGATGCTGGATCAGGCTGCGAAACGCGATCTGAAAGTTCGTTCCGAGATTTGCCATGGCTTCGACCTCTTCTTCAACCTTCTTCGGACTGCATGGCCGTGCGCGGGTTCACCCGCATCGCCAACCAGGCGGGATAGAGGCTCGACAGCCCGCTGACCACGAACACGATGACGAGCGCGGCGACCAGATTCGCGGTCCCCAGGGTCAGATGCAGCCGCGGGCCCGAGAAGAAGAAGTACGACACGTCGTTGGGCGCTGGGATGCCGATCTTCCCGATGATCGAGACGGTGATGGCGCCCAGGATCACCCCTGCGCCGCCGAACACGACCGCCACCACCAGCGCCTCCAGCAGCAGCATGATCAAGATGAACCGACGCTGCGCGCCCACCGCCCGCAAGGTCCCGATCTCCTGCACCCGCTGCAGGGTCGCCATGACCAGCGCGTTGCTGATGATGACCAGCGCCACCAGGAAGATGATGAGCACCAGCACCACCAGCACCGCCTGGAACGCCACCACCAGCTGCCCGATGAACCCGGACGCCTGCTGCCAGGTGATCGCCTTCAACGGCAAGCCGGCCTTGGCGCCCGCCGCCTCGATGGCGACGATGGTCTGCGGGATCTTGCTCTCGTCGTCGAGGATGACCGCGGCGTTCAGCACCGAGCCCGACTCGAGCTGCTCGGGATCATAGACCCGCTTCACCAGCTCCTCGCGGGTCAGCTTGCTGGCGATGCCTTCCCCCTCGGGCGGATGCAGGCCCGGGGTCGCCTCGGCGACGATGGTGCGACCGGTCGGCTCGAGGGCGGCCGCCGTCGTGACCTTCATCTTCGCCCCCTTGTGGTGCTTGCCCGGCTTGCCCGTCGCCAGGGCCGGAGCCGGAGCCGCCACCACCTCGGGCGTGGTCGTCTCCTTGACCCCGAACAGCTCGGCCTCGGCGTTATCGCGCGAGATCTCGCGGGCGTTCATGGCCTTCTTCAGCTCGCCGATCTCCTTCTCGCGCTCCGCCGTCAGGAAGCCGTACAGGTCGCGGAACGACACCATGTCCATCAGGTTCAGCGCCCCGGCCTGGGGCGACTTCTCGAGGCCCGTGAAGTCGAACGTTCCGTAGACCGGCACGTTGACCGACTGGACGTAGCCGCTGCGCGTGAACGCCTTGATGGTCAGCGTGTCGCCGATGCGGATGCGATACAGCTCGAGCGAGGGCGCCAGCTCCTTGTAGAAGAACTGGTAGCGGTCGTCGAAGTTGGCGTCGTCGGTCTGGAAGAAGGCCGACAGCAGCTTGGCGACGTCGGTCTCGGCGCTGCCCAGCTTGGCCTGCAGCTTGGCGCGAAACAGCGCCGTCTTCGGCTGGTCGAGCTGCAGCAGGATCTCGCGCACCTGGTTGCTGTTCTCGCGGACGAAGCGCTTCAGCTCGGCTTCCTTCGCGATCTTCTCGCCGCGCTCGTTGCGGGCCACCTTGATCTTGTCGAGGCGCCGCGCCGTCTTCAGCTTGACCTGATCCTCGTAGACGAACTTGGCGAACAGGAAGCCGCGCTTCCCCTCGGGGATGGTGGTGCCGTCGACGATCTTCATGCGGTCGAACGAGCGCGCGAACACCGCCGGGTCGGTCCCCACGTAGCGCAGGAACAGCATGTCGGCGTCGATCGCCTGCGGGGCGATGCGGTTCTCCAGGAACTCGAGCGAGTCGAGCGGATCCTTGTCGAAGCTCGCCCAGAACGCGGGCGAGATGGCCTTGTTCACGGCGGCGGCGTCCTCGGGCGACAGCGCCTTCTCGTCCTGGAGCTGGCGGGCGTTCTTGATGTCGCCCTGAAGCACTGAGAGGATCTGGTGGACGTGCCCCTTCTCGGCGTCGTACGCCGCCAGATCGTCCGCGGTGGCCTTCCCCGACAGCTTGCGCCGGACCAGCTCGCGCAGGTGCGCCAGCGCCACGTCGATGGTGTTGCCCGAGGGCACGATGGCGCCGTTCACCCCCATCGGCACCACCGCCTTCACGCCGGGGATCGTCTGCAGCACCTGCTTCACCTTGGCGAAGTCGTCGAGCGCCGCGAGATCGGGCGCCTCGAGCGAGAAGCCCCCCATCACCTCGAGGGGATCCTTGGACCTGGCCGAATAGACCTGGATGTGTCCGGCCACGCTGCCCACGATGCTTCGTCGCATCCCGGTGACCATGCTGTCGACGAACGAGCCGCCCACCACCACCAGGAAGGCGCCGAACAGGATGATGCCGCCAACGATTATCGTCTTCAGGCGGCTGGCGAACAGATTGCGAAACGCGATCTTCGCGATCACGCCCAGCGTCGCGATGCGCCCTTGCATTACGAGGCCCCCGCCGTGGGCGCGTGGCGGTTCACGCCCGCCGCCACCGCCTCGGCCGCGCTCAGACGATCGACGAACTTCCCATCGGCCAGACGGACCACCGAGCTGGCGTAGGCCATCACCTGGGCGTCGTGCGTCGAGAAGATGAACGTCGTCTTCTCGGTGTGGTTAAGCTCTTTCATCAGGTCGAGGATGTTCTGCCCCGTCACCGAGTCGAGGTTGGCGGTGGGCTCGTCGGCCAGCACCAGCTGCGGTCCCGTCACCAGGGCGCGGGCGATCGCCACGCGCTGGCGTTGCCCACCGGAGAGCTCGCTGGGCCGGTGTCGGGCGTGCTCGTTGAGGCCCACGCGGTCGAGCAGCGCACGCACGCGGGCGGCTCGCTCGGACTTCGACAGCTTCCGTTGTAACAGTAGCGGCAGCTCGACGTTCTGGAACACGTTCAGCACCGACACCAGGTTGAAGCTCTGGAAGATGAAGCCGATGGTGTTGAGGCGCAGCTCGGTCAGCTCGCGCTCGGACAGCTTGCGCGTGTCCTTGCCCGCCACCTCGACCGAACCGGACGTGGGCGTGTCGACGCAGCCGATCAGGTTCAGCAGGGTCGTCTTGCCGCTGCCCGAGGGGCCGGCGATCGACAGGAACTCCCCCTCGGCGACCTCGAGGTCGACGCCGCGCAAGGCGGGGACGGTGACCTTTCCCAGGGCGTAGTCCTTCGTGGCATTTTTTACGGAGACGATGGTCTTCATGGAACGTCCTTTGGCGAAGCCGACAGCTTTTCCAGCTCTTCCAGCTCTTCGATGACCCGACCCAAAACCCGACCGAACTGACGACAAACTTCCCGTGACAAACCGGCGACGGCTTCCGTCATCTCGCGGGTGCGTTCCCGCTGCACCCGATCGACCAGGCGCCGTCCGCTGGCCGTGATGGTGACACGTTTCTGGCGACGATCATCTGGATCCTCGATCCGTCCTGCCAATCCCCCCACCACCAACCGATCGATGAGATGACTGGTGGCGGCGGGCGACAGTCGCAGCGACGACGCGATGGCCGAGACCGTGCGCACCCCGCACTGGTCGAGGATGTGCAAGGTCACCAGCTGGGGCAGGGTCAGCCCGGCGTCATTCAAGATCGCCAGCGTTTCGCCGGCGGAACGACGGTTCACGTGCTTCATCAGCTCGCCGATGAGCGCGCCCATTTCGACCGGGGGCGCGCCAGACGCCGCCTCCGCTATTTTTTGACCTTTCTCCGCCACGGGAACCCGGTGCCTCAGTTATTTCGAAGCATCGAAATAATCGACCAACCGGAGCGAGTCAACCGGTTTCACACTTCTTCACCTTCCCGTTACGAAGAGCGGGAGCGCCGTGCGATATTCCGGAAAATGCGCCGGCCCGCCCCCTTACTTCTCGTCCTCGTCTTCACTGCCCTCCCCGGATTCGTCCACGCCGAGGGGGTGCCCGACGGAAAGACGGCCGAGGCCGCATCAGCCCCCGCCGCCACCACGCCCGAGGGAACGCCCGTCCCCGTGGTGAAGAGGTCCACCCCGGTCCCGTCGTCCGCCGCCCCGCCGCTCCCCTTCCGGTTGGGTCTCTTCTATGCGCACGCCTTCGGACAAAGTGGAAACCTGACCCGCTTCATCACCCCGAACGACGGCAACGGGGCGGCCCTCCCCTCACCCGCCGCGCTGGGGATCGATCTGGGGATCGGGTTGGGCAGCTACGTCCGCTACCACTTCGGCGTCGGCACGGAATGGGAGGGCGAGACCGGCTACGCCGCCAGGGGATTCCGCTTCGATCCCGTCACCTTGGGCTTCCCCATCCTGGTCTGGTCGAACAGCGACGTGGCCATTCACGTCGAGCCGCTCCTGCATCTGGTGCGGGGCGAGATCCTGTTTCAGTCGAAGCCGATGGTCAGCGACTCTTCGCTGTTCCGGATCGAGAGCGGGATCGCCGGCGCCGTCACGGTCGTGACCCACCACTGGTTCGTGTCCGTCGAGCCGCTGTCGGTCGACTTCCGCGTGTTCGAGGCGAACAACAAGTGGGTGCACACCGGCTTCTCGCACCTGTGGTGGTTCCAGCTCACCGCCGGCCACGAATTCTAGGCGCGAGGGGACCAGCCCCTCGCAGGTCCCCCGCTACTTGATGGCGCCGCCCAGGACGTTCGAGGGGGTCTGGGCCGACTTGTTCGGCCAGATCGCGATCACGTCGAACATGTCGCCGTAGTGAAGGGCGGAGAACACCACCCCCGGCTTGAGCAGCTTGGCCTGCGCCGGGTTGATGTGGAAATCGGTCCAGGTCGTGTCGTGGGTGACGATGGCGGTCTTGTCGCAGATCATCTCGTACTCGATGGCGCCATCGGAGCGGATGCGCGACACGTGGTTCGAGTGGTGCTCCTTGACGCAGTCTTCCTGCTTCATGGTCGTCTTCTCGAGCGACACGAGCAGGTAGTCCTTTTCGGGCTTCACCGCCTTGACGACGCCGCCCGCGCTCATGATCGTCCCACCGCTGCGCGCGTAGGGGCGACTCGAGAAGCGAGGGAACTCCATCTTGCCGGCGTTCATGTCGTCGAAGGTGAACGTCTCGCCCATCACGGTGCCGAGCGCGAAGCTGCGCGGGCCTCGCGCGCCGGGAATCTCCTGCAGGAACGCCTCCAGGTAATCCGCCGACGCGGTCTTGGGGTGGCACTCGGCGTAGGCGATGCCGGCCACGTTGACGGCGGGGACGTTGACCAGCAGCGGCCCCGCGGACTCGGCGAACCCCTTCTTCGACATCTGGCGATCGTCGTGCATGCCGACGAACGACTTGCCGGGAATGGTCGCGATGGCCGCCGCCAGCGCCGCCTCGGTCTCGGCCTGGCAGCCGTCGAACAGCTTGCGTGAGTGGAAGAAGGCACCGCCGTCCATCTTCAACGCCAGGGCCAGCAGCTTGGCGTTGGCGCCCACACCCTTGGCCCAGTCGGTGCGCGCCTGGGCCGCCACGTCGAACACCTTCTGGTAGACGTCGTCCTTCTTGATCAGCGCCGCCTTCCGCTCCGAGACCGTCTTCAGCAGGGCGGGCAGGTCGAGGACGTGGAAGCGCAGATACATCTTCGCGACGCCGTCGTGGGCGCCGTCGGCGCGGACCTCGGCGAAGATCTTGGCGGCGTCGAACTTCGCGACGTCGGGCCAGCAGACCGCCCACTTCGAAACGTCGCCATCCGCCCGCGCCACCGAGTCGTTCTTGAGGCACCAGTCGATGAAGGCCATCCGGCCGGTCTCGGAGAGATGCTGGTCGAGCACGTCGGCCAGGTAGAGCTGATCGGTCACGCCGTCGAAGCCCTCGCTGATCGCCTGGTACTGCTCGAGCGGCGTGAGCTGCGCCAGGTCCTTCGTCGACGGGGCCGCCTTGAGTCGTCGGTCTGGGGCCTTCACCCAGGCGGCCGCATCGGCCCAGTCGCCGTCATTCATGCCCAGCTGCGGACCAACCTTCTGGCGCGCCGCCTCGAGCTCGGCGCGGTGGGGCTCGAGGTCCGCGCTGCTGGTACACAGCGCGCTGGCGATGGCGGGGACCAGCTCGTGCAGATCCGTCGACATGCGGACGGTGCGCAGGTCTTCGCTGTTGGCGTCGTAGCTGGCGCTGCCACACCAGGCGGGCGGAGCGGCCACGGCGATGCGCGCCCCGAAAAGGATGGTGGCGACGACGATGAGCTGTTTCATGGGCGGGCTCCTTGGCGGCCGATGATAACGAAACGTCCGCGTCGGTCCATCGTTTCAGCCAAGGCGATGGGCCTGGAACGCGCATACTTGCGTGCCGGCCGGAATGCCGACAGTCTTGGAGGTCGATGTCATTGCCCGCAAAGCGGCGCGCGACGTACCAGGATCTGCTGGCCGTTCCGGCGCACCTCGTCGCCGAGATCATCGATGGCGAGTTGACGACAAGCCCCCGACCGGAGCCACGGCATGCCCGGGCGTCTTCTCGCCTCGGTGGTGTCCTCGACGGTCCTTTCGACCGGGGCGCTGGTGGACCAGGCGGCTGGATCATTCTCGACGAGCCGGAATTGCATCATCGGGGGGACATCCTCGTTCCTGATCTGGCCGGTTGGCGTCGCGATCGTTTGCCTACCCTTCCCGATGCCGCGTACTTCGAGCTAGCCCCCGACTGGGTTTGCGAGATCGTGTCTCCGTCGACCGAAGCCGACGATCGAGCCGGTAAGATGCCGATCTACGCGCGCGAAGGCGTCAAGCACGTCTGGCTCATCAATCCGCTCAGTCGCACGCTCGAGCTGTTTCGCCTGAGCGGCGCCTCGTGGGTTCTGACCACGACGCTGCGCGGGGAGCGAACGGCTCGTATCGAGCCATTCGACGCCATCGAGATCGACCTGGGCACGCTCTGGGCTGACTGAGCCCTCAATCTTGAAGCCTCCTGCTCTTGACGGTAGCGATGTTGTTCGCGGTTGATCCATGATCGCTGCTTGACGACTCTTTCGATCATGAGCCCTCCCCGCCCCGGCACCCCCTCTGCCCGACGTCTGGGAGGTGTCTTCGCGACGATGTTCGTCGCCTTGGCGGCATGCGGCACCACGCCGGCGTCTTCAGGCGGCGCGGCGCCCGCGTCGGCGGTGACGCCGTCTCGTCCGCCCGCACCCGCGGCCACCGACGATCCCGTCACGCGCCGAGGATTTCTGCGGCGCGACGGTGAACGCATCGTCGACGGCGCGGGCGAGCCGGTGCGGCTGCGCGGGGTGGCCTTCGGCAATCAAGTGTGGGGGGCGCGCGCCGTCCCCGTCACCCATCACGGCGAGGCCGACTTCGGCCGCGTGCGCGCCATGGGCATGAACCTGGTGCGCTTCTACATGTACTACGGGACGTTCGAGGACGATGCGGCTCCCGGAATCTACAAGGAAGCGGGCTGGCGCTGGCTGGACGACAACGTCGCCTGGGCGCGCCGCCACGGCGTCTACCTGATCCTGAACATGCACATCCCGCCGGGTGGCTTCCAGTCGATGGGCGAGGGGCATCGCTTGTGGGATGTCCCCGCCAACCAGGACCGCATGGTGGCCCTGTGGCGCGCCATCGCCGCCCGCTACGCGAACGAGGCGATGATCGTCGGCTACGATCTGCTGAACGAGCCGGGCGTCCCACGCGCCAGGGCCGAGTGGCAGGCGCTGGCCGCCCGCACCGCCAAGGCGATCCGCGAGGTCGACCCGCGGCACATCTTGATCGTCGAGCGGGTCAACTCGATCGCCAAGGAGTGGAAGAACGACGCCGACATGAACTTCTTCCTCATCGACGATCCGAACGTCGTCTACACGTTTCATTTCTACGAGCCGTTCGCCTACACGCACCAGATGGCGTCCTGGGCGCACATGGGCGAAGGCGGCCGCTACCCCGACGAGACGGCGGTCGCGCACGCTGGCGACACGCCCTGGCTGAACATCGCCACCTTCGACAGCCCGCGCTTGCCGCCGGGCGACAGCCCCTGGACGCACAGCGAGAGCCCGCGACTGGTGGCGAAGGATCCGCGCGCCGTCATCGGACACATCTCGCTGGTGGGGCGGGGCGTGGGGACCGGCCGCGCCTCCTTCGACGACGTGACCGTCGACGAGTACGACGAGACCGGGGCGCGCGTCGGCCAGGTGATGCACCTCGACCTGAAGTCGCTGGGCGGCTGGTACTTCTGGACCGCCAACAAGAGCGGCCACGGCGGCTCGGCGGTGGACGGCCACGACGGCGTGGGCGCGTTGACCATCGAAGGCACCACCGACGACGCGAACCTCGGCTCGGCCCAGCACGAGTTTCGGCCCCACCCTGGACACGCCTACACCGTCAGCGGCTGGATGAAGGGCGAACGGCTGCCGCCAGGCGCTCAGGTGCAGATCCGCCTCGACTTCCTGGGCAGTGACTCGCCCGTCACGGGGCGCGACAAGGCGTTCCTCGCCGGCGAGGTGAACCGCTACCTGGCGTGGGGGCACGCCCACCGGGTGCCGCTTTTCCTCGGGGAGTTCGGCCTGCACCGCCCCTGCTTCGAGGACGGCCGCGGCGGTCTGCAGTGGGTCGAGGACATGCTCGATATCGCCGACGAGCACGGCCTGTCGTTCTCGTACCACGCCTATCACGAGGACGGCTTCGGCCTCTACCGAGGGAACGGCCCCGTCGATCCGGCGAAGGCGAACCAAGGGCTGATCGATCTGTTCACGCGCAAGCTGACCGCGCGCTAGTTTAGTTGGCTAAACTTAGGGGGTGTCACTGCACATCGCCTTGCTCTCGAAACAGATCAACAATGGGCCACAAGGCCAATCTGTGCTCACGACTGTTCTGCAGCCGCGCTAGGTAGTCACTGAGGCCTAATGATCGGACCTGTGCATGCATGCCTAGACGCGCGGCGGCAAGGAATACAGACGCGTCCAATTCTCGCGGTCCAAACTGTAGGCATTTTTCAACCAGCGCCGCACATAATTCGGGCGCATCTTCAGCCGTCTTTGTCTCAAGCTGCACAAGACGTCGCCCGAGTGCGAGATAAAACTCTTCTCGACCGGCCCCGCGAACCGCAGTTACGTCGACGAAGTCGCTTGATCGTGCAAGGGCGCGCGCGGCACGCGCGAGCCCTATAGGCGCGACTAGTTCAGATCGCGTAGCAGCACTCGACAACGCGCTTCCGATCCGATTATCCGCCGGCACTGTCTCCGCCAGTCGGAGGGATGCAAAGGCCCAATTGTGAACAAGGATGGGGTCTGGCCGGCTCCGCGGAGGAAACGAGAACGGTGCAAATATAAGCGGGTTGTTTTGCGCCGCCATCCAAAGATCGGAAATGCACACGACCAATCGATCAATTGCACCTTCGTACCACGCCTCGTGTCGCGACATGACACTCCGCAATTTATCAACGCTCTCACTAAGCAAAAGAACACAGTCGTAAGCATATGGAAGCCCAGGACTTCGCGTTCCGTCTCCAGAGACTGATCGAAGGACCCGAATTAGACCATCGATCGCATCCTTGACTCCGTCATCCCCGGAAACCGTCGGGGCTAGTAAGAGAGCAAATATACTCTCAGTGACCCGCGTCGAGTTAATCTCAAGAACCCGACGTCTGACCTCGACAACTGGCGCCTGCATCTGCGCGACAACCATGGGGTCTTGAAGAAGCGACGGGTTAAAATCATGGAGGTAAAAGAAAAGACGACCGTGTTCAGTTTCCTGCTCCAGTCCAAAGCGGATAATCTGCTCGAGAATCCTGTGCCCTAATTCTTCATCACGACCAGCACATCTCTTCACTGGATCTGAAATCAGAAAGCCAATTGCAGGCCTGACAAGAGGCCACATGTCTCTCGCCGGATCGGCAGCCCTAAGTATTTCCAGTACACGGCCAATAATTCGAAGTACGTCGCTCGAATCCAAAGAGTCTGCATATTCGGTTATCGCCTCAAGAGCAGACACGACCCCCCACATCGATTGATCGGTTTGCATTCTCTCATCGATGGCATCGACCACGAGCGCAGCGACATGCCGACGAAATTCTGGCCGTTTCTCCGCAAGTTCCTTGAGTGCGCGCAAGCTTCTTCTGCCCACGTCGACTTCGGACTCAAAAGACGCTGAGAACTGCTTTGCCAAAAGCGCCACGTAACTCCACATTGCCACCGCGATTTCTTGTTTATCGAAAGCAATTCGCGTCGTCCATTCGCGAAACAGTTCGACGGCTACAAGTGCGCGCTCGCGTCTACACCCGGGAAATGCCTCGACCCGAGACATCACAAGAGTTACGCATTCATGGTCCACGTAAGAGTCAACAAGCTCGTCACTCCAATCGACACGGGAGACCGCGTCATGGTTCATCGCCTCAATCAAAAGACCGATCGCGAAACGAAATGAAACCGGATTTTTGTCTTTTGCAACTTGAGTCTTCAACTCGATGAGACTGCTTCTGGCGTAGTTAACCTTGGTAGTTCCCGCGTCAGCAGCAATTCCTAGTGCAAGTTGCCGTCGCAAGGCCGCCCAGTAACATCTGTTTGCTTCGCTATACTTTCCAGACAACGTATAATGCAAAGCATCAACATCACTGTGACTATGACGCGAAAGAGGAGCACTCAAAATTGCAACGCGATTGTCGATAGCCTTAAATCCGTCAACGTCCGGATGCGACGCCACTACCAACGAATCCAGATCAGAATTTATCACACGGAGAGGATTCGAAAGCAGAGGCAATTTTCCGTCGCGGAGAACATCGTACGACGGCCCCGGACCGTTTACGATGCGCAATGCTGTAGCTCGTGACTGCACGGCTAGAGTTCTCCAGGCATCAGAGAGTGACATCCACGCGGGTGCGGGCTTCCAGAATTCGAGTAATTTGCAGGTTTGACTATATCCCTCTAGTGCCCAATCCCATGCGTCGACGTCTGCGTAAAGATCTGCCATGTGTTTTGTCGCGATGGCGGCTGCCGGCATACCGATCTCTTGAAGCGTAACAACCGTGTCGAACGAGGCCCCTTCGGAAGGATGTGATCTCATAGCCTTTGTCGATGTAAATACATTTAGAAATGCTTTTAGACTGGCTTGGAGTGGAAGACGCGAGGCCAAAATCCCATCGGCTAGAGTGGAGGGTGAGTTAAGATCAGACGACCCGAAGTCTGCAAGCCTTGTCGCCAGGAAGAACTGGGACATATTCTCATCCGACTTGCCGTCCGATATGCCGCCTGAAAATCCCGTCTGATCATTCTGCCAAACGATGCAACGAACAAATTGCTGGAGCGAGCGGCCAATTTCGGAATCGACTGTTCGGTGGCGGATCATCCAAACATCATTCCAGGCGAACTCTCCAGCGTTACATTCCTCAAATAAAGTCGCGAGATCTAAGCGGCCGGAACTGGCGCGCGTAACGACAACAGAAAGAAGGTCTCGGAGTGCGACGGTCGACAGGAAGTGACGCAGAACGAGCCAAATCATCCAATTTTCAGAGAAATCCATTGTTGTAGAATCGATTTCCGTTACTTCTGTCACCGGTCACCACGGGTTTCAAATCGGTATCGACCCGACGGCTGATCCAGCAACAGAGAGTGTAAGTGGCAGCTTGTAATGCCCTGGACGCCGCGCCAGAAGTTGGCCTCGCGTGGAAGTCGCTGAAGGGTAAATGAAAACATAGTAGCGGCGACCGAGGACGGCTGTGAAACTGGGGAGATCGACACAATATGACCTAACGTCTCTCTCGCGGTTCTGGGTCTCTTTGCCTTTACGATTTCCCAGTTGTTGTTACTTCCCATAGCGTCGCTGCTTTTTAGACGACCGAAATCGAATACTGTAGTTGACTCCGGAAATGGATCACTGGCTCTAAGTGGCAACGGTACATACGCCCCCGAGAGTCCGCCCGTGGGTCCTGTGGTGCCCGGAAAAGATGAGAAATTCGCCAACACAAACATTGCGTAACGATGCCTTGGTTCTTCTCTTGAAGAGCGTTCGAATGAATCGAGATAGCTTTGGTTCCAAAATGACGGGGGCCCATCGATTGCGTCGGCGACGCCGGCTTGTGGTGAGCAAAGCGCTACTGTCACAATATCAACGTGGTCGGGTGGCGAAGACCCAAAGCACGACGCTTCTGACGTAATAGCGTGAATCGGGCCGTCATTAGGACTCTCCCTGTCAAGTATCAACATGTCCGAACAAAGTAGAGGTTGTATCGTGATCGATAGTAGTCGCGCGTCTCGGGGCCGGAGAGTTACCAGCGAGAGCAGGTCGGCTTCCAGCATTTGCGCTTCTTCGCGGCGACTAAATTCCCACCGTGACCGAACATTCTTCGGATGAAGGCAGACTCGCGTTGCGCCGTCGGCGTCTTTGGTAAAGAAACAACCCAAGTTTATCAGCTCTTTTCGGTAAGAATTGTTTGACAGCCACTGACAAAATGGATCTAGGTCTGCCAGTATTATGCCGGCGATCTTCTTAATCCGATCAATCAACGATGTAAGTTCGGCGACTGAAAACATATGGGACTTTCCGCCGGAGGTTGGCCGGAGGCCAACGTGGATGCATCCCATCGGCGGAAACGTACTCATCGCGGCAAGGAATGCACAAAGACCTTCGCCAGGAAGAAAACCCTCGGGAAAGGTAATTAGATCAAATTGCTCGAACGGAAAAAATGACCGTACCGGTTGCAGGGGATCCAGGAGACCTGGTTGGGGAGCCAACAAATAAGTGAGAGTCTCGTTGAAAATATCAGCATGCCGCTCCGGTGCCGACTCAGTGGGCTCGACGACGACGACGCGTTGAGTGAATCGGGTTCGAGTGACTGGCCAAGTCAGCCAGTTAGCTGGCGGGCGGCTAAGGGGGGAGGGCAGCGAAAAGCGATTTTGCTCGCTAGCGGAAGAGCCCCCTATCGACGTGGACTGGCAAGTTGGGGATTCCGGTTTCTCGCGAGAGAATATGTTTTTCAACCTGACGCACCAGGCCAGTCCAGTCTTTGTGAATTTTGCTAGGCCCAAGATGATTCGTGCCGATTTGAATTGTGCCACGAACCGTCGGTCTTGAACATGGAGGCCGTCGCTATGCCCCAATCAAGAGCGAACTGCCGAATGCCCTCTAAGTCTCTCAAAATAATTGGTGGGTTAGTTGATTGTGAAGCCGGCGGTCGGACGAAATCGACCAGTCCTTCGGGCTATTTCCTGATCCCCACCTTCTCGGGCGCCCCCGAGCGTCCCGACGAGTCTGCACATCGCGGTGTGTACAAATCGTTTGGGGCGGGTGTGTGAAAGACGTGCCCTCATGCGGTGTCGCCCATACGGGCAACGACGACGGCGCTAGCGCGCCAGGCTACGACAGCTTCGAGGGGGTCGTCACCGCACCCACCGAGGCCGAGGCGACACCGCGGGCGTACTTCGCCATCACGCCGTACTTGTAGCGCGGCGCGGGCGCCTTCCAGCCGGCGCGCCGCGCTTCCAGATCGGCGGCGACGTCGATGCGACCGCTGTCGACGTCGAGCGTGATCAGGTCGCCGTCGCGCACGAAGGCGACCGGACCGCCCACCGCCGCCTCGGGCGCCAGGTGGCCCCCCATGAACCCGTGCGTGGCGCCCGAGAAGCGCCCGTCGGTCAGCAACACCACGCTGTCGCCCAGCCCCTGTCCGATGAGCGCGCCCGTTACCGCCAGCATCTCGCGCATGCCGGGCCCGCCCACGGGCCCCTCGTAGCGAATGATGACGACGTCGTCCGGCTTCACCTCGCGCGCCTGCACGGCGGCGAAGCACTGTTCCTCCGAGTCGTAGACGCGCGCCGGTCCCGTGTGGTGGCGGCGCTTGTGGCCCGCCAGCTTCACCACGCACCCCTCGGGCGCCAGCGACCCCTTCAAGATCGCCAGCCCGCCGTTGGGGCTCATCGGCCTGTCGATGGGACGCACCACCTCCTGACCAGCCGTCTCACGCGCCAGCTCGCCCTCTTCCTTCAGGCTGCGGCCGCTGACGGTCGGGCCGTCCTTCAGCAGGCACATGTCGAACAGCCGCTTCACGATCAGGCGCTGCCCGCCGGCGCGATCCAGATCGGCGGCCGTGAAGCGGCCGCCCGGCTTCATGTCGACGATGACCGGCGACCTCTCGGCGATGACGCCGAAGTCGTCGATGTTCAGCCTGATGCCAGCCTCGTGCGCGATGGCCAGCAGGTGCAGGACGGCGTTGGTCGAGCCGGCGCTGGACGCCACGCCGGCGATGGCGTTCTCGAACGCCGTGCGCGTGAGGAGCTTGCTGGGGCGCAGATCGTCGGTGATCAGCTTCATGACGATCTGGCCGCACTGAAACGCCGCGTCGCCCTTGCGGGGATCGACGGCCGGGATGTCGTTCAACCCCATGGGCGACAGCCCCAGCAGCGCCGACGCCATCGACATCGTGTTGGCGGTGTACTGCCCGCCGCACGCGCCGGCGCCCGGACAGGCGACGTCCTCCAGACTGTGCAGATCGGCCTGGGTCATCTTGCCGGCGGCACAGGCGCCCACCGCCTCGAACACGTCCATGATGGTGACGTCCCGGTTCTGGAAGCGGCCGGGCATGATCGAGCCGCCGTACAGCATCAGCGACGGCACATCCATGCGCGCCAGCGCCATCAACGTCCCCGGGATCGTCTTGTCGCAGCCGGACAGCGCGACGACGCCGTCGCACAGGGCCCCCAGCACCGCCAGCTCGATCGAGTCGGCGATCACCTCGCGCGAGACCAGCGAGGCGCGCATCCCTTCGCTGCCCATGGAGATGCCGTCGGAGACGACGATGGTGTTGAACTCGACCGGCGTGCCGCCGGCGGCGCGGATGCCCTCCTTGACCTTGTCGCCGAGGGTGCGCAGGTGCATGTTGCACGGGGTGACGTCGCTCCAGGTGTTGGCGAGCGCGACCAGCGGCTTCTCGAGATCGGCGTTGGTCAGTCCCGTGGCCTTCAGCATCGCGCGCGCCGGTGCGCGGTTGATGCCCTTCTTGATGGAATCGCTGCGCATGGTCGTCGGAAAACAATGCGCACGGGGGGCCGGCTTTGGCAAGCAGCGCGGCGCGGGGCGCTCGACCGGTCCCCCGTTGCCCCGTAAAGTGCGCGGGTGATCGGCGTCTTCGACTCGGGCTTCGGCGGACTGACGGTGCTCGGCGAGCTGGCGCGCCAGCTGCCCGGCTACGACTATCTGTATCTGGGCGACAGCGCGCGCTGTCCTTACGGCACCCGCAGCGCCGACGCCGTGCACGAGTTCACGCGCGAGGCGGTCGAATACCTGTTCGCCGAGGGGTGCCCGCTGGTGATCCTCGCTTGCAACACGGCGTCGGCGCGCGCGCTGCGCACCCTGCAGATGCGCCACCTGCCGCGGTTTCATCCCGATCGCCGCGTGCTCGGCGTGGTGCGACCGACCGTGGAGGCGATGGCCAATCTGCCGCCGGGCGCGCTGCCCGGGCAGACGCCCCCGTCCGCCGTCGAGGGGACGGTGGCGGTGCTTGGGACGCCAGGGACCATCGAGTCGGGCTCGTTTCGCATCGAGCTCGAGAAGCTGGCGCCACGCTTGCGCCTGGTGGAACGCGCCTGCCCCCTGTGGGTGCCGCTCGTCGAGGCGGGGGAGCTGACCGGCGCGGGGACCGACCACTTCATTCACAAGTACCTCGATTCGCTGTTCACCCCCGGCGATGGCGTCGCCGCGCCATCGACGCTCGCGCTCGCCTGCACACACTACCCGCTGCTGCTGTCCCCCATTCGCGCGGCGGTGCCAGCGAACGTGCGCATCCTGAACCAGGGGGAGATCGTGGCGCGCGGCCTCGCCGACTGGCTGAAGCGGCACCCCGAGATGGAGGCGCGCCTGTCACGTGGAGGCGAGCGACGATACGTCACCACCGACGATCCGGTCTGGTTCGCGGCGCGCGGAGGGGCGATCCTGGGCGGCGCCATCACCGTCGAGAAGGTTCGCCTGCACCCGTTCGCGGCCGCAGGCACGGCGTGACGAGACGCACCTCGGGGTCTCGCCTTACGCCTACGCCTCGGTCGACGCTGCTATAGTTCCGCCCGTGCGGTCCTGGTGCATGGCAAGTCTGGCGGTGGCGCTCGGCACCGTAGCAACTATCGGTTGCAACGACGGCGTCGTCGGTCGCGCGGTGCCGAACGGCGCGGCCGGTGCCGCGGGTGGCATGGGTGGTGGCGCAGGTGGCTCGACCGGCAGCGCGGGAGCCGGGGGCGCCGCCAGTTGCCCACCGCCCGCTTCGCTGACCTGCCCGCCGACGCCGCCCAGCTTCGCCAACGACATCGTCCCCATCCTCGATCGCAGCTGCAACGGCTGCCACGCCCCCAACGTGCCGAACGGGCCGTGGCCGCTGCAGGACTACGCGGACGTGGCCGCCTGGAAAGATCTGATCATCCCCGATCTCGAGGGATGCACGATGCCTCCGGCCGACAGCGGCGTGGCGTTCCTCGAATCGGAGCGCCAGCTCATCTTCTCCTGGCTCGTCTGCGGCAACCCGGACAACTGATCGGGCCACGGTTTAGCAGGGTATGGCGGGGCGTTCGGGATGCGATATGGAAAACCTACTCGGGCGCCGTCGATGCCTTCGTCATTAGACATCGTCCGTGGGCTGGGTCCGTTTGCATGATATGGTTCCAACATGGGCGCCCGAAAATATTCTGACACGGAGCGAGCTCTTCATTACGCCTGTGCTCTTGGCAGGCTCACACTTGAGGAGACCAATGCGTTCCTGATCCGTGAGGGCCACAAGGAAATACCGAAGGGGACCTGGGGTTGGATCGTGAACGGATATGTTCCCCAGTTCGAGGGCGACCGGACACTCCTCGGAAAGGCCATCGTGGGCGTCTACACCCTTGGAGACCTGATGGCCATTGGCGTCGACGATAGTCCGCACGAAGTACCAAAGGTCGACCGAGATGACGATACCTGTTCATGTGACCACGATAGATCTGAACACAACGGAAAGTCTGGACGGTGTGGCGGTGAAATAGTTACGGTCCGCAATCAGCACGGTGAATCTGAAGACGCAGAACCGTGTGACTGCGTCACTTTCACACTAGCGGAGTAAACGGAGAGCATTCCTTCGCTCGCACGTTCTGTCGGGCGAGGTCTCACAAGTGGACGGAGAAGCTGCGCGCGGGCTGGGCGGAGATCGAGACATTGCCGGCGCCCTACGAGCGGCAGTCGCCAGCCACCGTCCGACCGAGGCCGCCGTGACGACCGCCGATGTCGTACGTAAGTCCAAGACACCGCCCGACGTCGGGCGACACTTCCAAGCGCGGGCTACGCCGGCCCGACCGTGCGCCGCACCGGCGGGCGCCACTTCGCGCCGTACCAGGCGATGTACAGGTAGCAGACCGCCGGGATGATGAAGCAGTGGTGGATGCCCACGGCGTCGGCCAGCCCGCCCTGCACCACCGGGATCAGCGCGCCGCCCACGATGGCCATGCACAGGATGCCCGAGCCCTGCCCGGTGTGCTTGCCGAGGCCGTCGATGGCCAGGGTGAAGATGGTCGGGAACATGATCGAGTTGAACAGGCCCACCGCCAGGATGGTCCACATCGCCGCGTGGCCCGAGGCCAACATCGTCGTCACCACCAGCGCCGCCGCGACCAGGGCGTGCGCGGCCAGCAATTTCCCGGGCCGGAAGATACGCAACGTGGCGCTGCCGATGAACCGCCCCACCATCGCGCCGAACCAGTAGAGCGCCACGTAGCGCGCCCCCTGGGCCTCGGTCAGCCCGCCGATGCTCGGCTCCTTGAAGTAGTTGACGAGGAAGCTGCCGATGGCCACCTCGGCGCCCACGTAGACGAAGATGCCGACGGCGCCCAGCAGCAGCGGCCGATAGCTCCAGGCGCTCGCGCCTTCGTGGCCGCCGTCGGCCTCGTCACCGCCGCCCGAGGCGGCGTCGATCTTGGGCAGCTTGAACAGCGCGATGGCGACTGCCAGCATGACGAGCGCGATGGCGAGCCCCACGTACGGCGTCTGCACCGACGCCGCCTCGGCCTGGCGGTACGCCTCCGCGGCGGCGGGCGCCAGCTGCTGCAGCTCGGCCGGCGACTTCACCGCCGTCGACAGGATGATGATCGAGCCGAACAGCGGCGCGATGGTCGTCCCCAGCGAGTTGATGGCCTGGGTCAACGTCAACCGGCTCGACGCCGTCTCGGGCTTGCCCAGGATGGCCACGAATGGGTTCGCCGCCACCTGCAACAACGTGATCCCCGACGCCAGCACGAACAGCGCGAACAGGAACAGACCGTACGACCGCGCCCCCGCCGCCGGATAGAACGCCAGGCAGCCGAGCCCCGCCGTCACCAGACCGATGATGATGCCGTTCTTGTACCCGAGCTTGTTCACGATGGCGCCCGCCGGCAGCGACACCACGAAGTACGCGGTGAAGAACGCGAACTGGATCAACATCGCCTTCGCGTAGCTCAGCTCGAAGACGGCCTTCAGGTGCGGGATGATGATGTCGTTCAGGCAGGTGAGGAAACCCCACATGAAGAACAGGCTCGTCAGCACCGCCAGCGGCGCCAGGTAGCTCTTGCCATCAGACGCGGGCGTCGCGTACGGATTCCGGGTTACGGGGGCGGTTCCACCGGCCATGCGATCTCCTGGAGGCGACGAGGGAGAAAAAAGCGGGGCGTGAGGGCTTAAACGAGCGGCGACCTTAGCCGGCACGGTGGACCGCCACAAGTCGCGGCGCGATCTAACCGGCGGGCTTTTCGCCGCGGCGCAACCGCTCGAGCGTGGCGGCCGAGCCACCCCCGATCCGGACCGTCTTCCGCTTCCCCGTCTCGCCGCGCAGGATCTCCACGTCCCGGCGATGCACGCCGAAGGCGGCCGCCACCGCGTCGATCACCGCCGCGTTCGCCGCGCCGTCGACGGGCGGGGCCGTCACCGCGACCCGCAGGCGATCGCCCACCGCGGGCCCGACCGCGACGCGCGAGGCCCGCGGCACCACCTGGATGTCGATCACCAGCGCTTGGCCCATCGCCCGAACGGTGTCAGCCGACCGGGGTCACGCGCGGCGCGCCCGGCTCGGCAGGCGCCTTCGGCTCGGGCGGCCGCACCGGCAGATCAAGGGTGAAGCGCGCGCCCCGCCCCAACCCGTCGCTGTGCACGAACAGCGCGCCGCCCAGCTCGCGCGCCGTCAGCGCCGCGCTGTAGAGCCCGATGCCGTGCCCGTCCTTCCGCGTGGTGAAGCCGTTGTCGAAGATGCGGGTCAGGTGCTCGTGCGAGATGCCGCTGCCGTTGTCGGCCACGACGATGCGAACGCGGTTGCCCGCCCGATCGCCCTTGGGCGTGTCTATGCGCACCACGATGCGCGCCGGCTGGCCGTCCTGCGCCTTGCCGTCGCAGGCGTACTTCGCGTTGCCCAGGATGTTCACCAGGATCTGCAGCACCTTGTGCTTCTCGATCACCAGCGGCGGCGACGGCGAGTATTCGCGAATGACGGTGATCCCGTGCCGCTCCAGCGCCTCGCGGTTGATGCGCAGGGCGTCCTCGATCAGCGTCTCGGCGGGGACCTCTTCCTGGATGCCGGACAGGCGGGCGTACCCCTGCTGCATCGCCACGATCTCCTTGATGTGCTCGACGCTCTGCCCGAGCGACTCGAGATCACGCGTCACCGATGCGTCCTCGCCGCCCGCTTGCCCCTTCAGCCGCTCGGTCAGGTGGGCCACCGACACCGTCACGCTCGACAGCACGTTGCCGACGTTGTGAAGGACGCCCGCCGCCACCTCGGCCATGCCCGCCCGGCGCGACGTCTCGACCAGCCGCTGATGGGCCGCCGCCAGCTCGGACTCGGCGCGCTTGCGCTCGGTGATGTCGCGCGCGATCCCCTCGACCGCCGAGATGGCCGTGCCCCCGCCCGCCGGATCGGTCACGGCGTCCGTCGTCAACATCGGAAACATCGGACGAATGCTCACCTCGAAGGGAATGATCCGGCCCGACTTCGACAGCAGCTCGGATTCGAACGTGGGGCGTGTCTCCTCGCCCGCCGCCAGCTTTTGTAGCCAGGCCGCCACGGCATCGCGTCGGGCCGGCAGCGCCAGATCGAAGATCGTCATCTTCAGCAGCTCGTCCCGCGCGTACCCAGTCATCGCCTCGCCGGCGCGGTTGATCGTCAGCAGGCGCCCCGTCATGTCGTGCGTGTAGATGACGTCGTTCGCGTTCTCGAACAGGTCGCGATAGCGCTCCGCCAAGCTCGCTTCGCTCTCCATGCGCAGCTGGATGATGCCGGTCTGCGCGCGCACCCGGCGTCGCAGCGCCACGCCCCACGCCAGCGCCAGCGCCGTGATCGCCACCAGCATGGCCAGGATCCAGACCAGGCGGCCCAGGGTCCACCAGGGTGGCTTCTGCAGGATGGCGATGTCGTCGAAGCTCCGCATCATCAGGCGGAACTCCGTCGGGTGATCGCGATCCTGCCCCAGCCGCACCACGCTGATGCCGGTCAGGCGGGCGCGGCTGCCGCTGGCGAGCTCCGCCAAGGCCGCCGGCGGCATGTCCCCCGCCTGCGGTAGCTCGGCGTCGAACAGGATGTTCTTGGCCTTCGCCACCAGCAGCAGCCGGCCGGCGTCGCGTACGACGTCGACCAGCTCGGCCTCGACGCTGACCAGGCGCGAGTCGTGCGCGCCGGCGCTCAGCTCTTGATCCGCCGTCACCGAGATCGGCACCAGTGGCTGCGCCGCCGGGCCGCTGCGCCGAAACACGGCGTCGCCCAGGAACGGCGTCCACGGTCCCATCTCGGGAAACCCCAGCACCTCGACCCGATCACCGACCGACAGCGGCTCGGCCTGGCGGGTCCGGATGGCCACGCCCCCGGTGCCGTCCTCGACGTACATCGCGCCGCCCGGTTGGTAGAACGTCACCGTGCCGCGCACCTTCACGCGGTGCCGGCTGGCCCCTTCCGGCTCGAACCGCAGCAGGCTCTCCACCGGCGTCGTGCGCACCGAGAACGGCTCGCCGGGGCCCGTCTCCTCGATCACCAGATCCTCGGCGCGGCCGACGTACAGCTTGATGCCGATCATCTGGCGCCGCTCGTTGAAGACGCCGCCCACCACGCCTCGCGCCTTGACCGACGCATCGACCACCGCGCGCAGCTTGTCGGGCGGCAGGTCGGAGACGTAGACCGGGAACACGCCATCGTCCGAGGCCATCTTCAGGGTGACCGTCCGGCGCAGGTCGGCCCGCTCGTCCGGCATCACCGAGCGGACGATCCCCTCGACCTCGACCCGCTGGCTGTCCAGCTTTCCTGTCGACAGCTCGTCGTACTTGCTGGGCCGCGCGTCGGGCAGCGGCGTGGTGCCGATCACCGTGAAGCGGCGGGGGACGATCTGCGGCGCGAACAGCCCGGGCGCCGTGTACCCCTCGAGATCACCATACTGGCCGACCTGATAGCGCCCCTTGGTGCTGACCGGCGCGTCGACGAAGATGCCGGCGGTGGCATCCTGGAAGAAGATGAGGCTGCCGGCGCAGGTGATGACGCCGCGGATCTTGACCGCCAGCGCCTGCTGGGCCCGTTCGGGTGACAGGGCACGGACGGCGGCGGCCGTGACCAAGGGAATGTCGGAGGCGGGGCTCTCGACCACCTCGGGAGCGCGGTCCGGCTTCGGTCGGCCCGCCCTGCGCTCGTGGGCCGTCGCATCGGAGGACGAACGTAGCGCCGCCATCACCGCCAATGCAGCGACTACGGATGGGCGGTGACCGTGGGAACGATACGACCGCGACATCTGGGGTGTCTCGGAGGGGCGGTTCATCCTGCAGCGAATCTGGAAGTGGGCCGAAGCGCATTATCACCCAGCTTTGAATACATTCACAGCAGCAAAATGCCCGGGAATGGCCGTGACGCTTCTCGTCATGGCTCCGCGAAGAAAAGCCGACCGGCCGCCGCCGCGACCGTCGCCATTTTCGTCAGTCTAAACCCGCGCTTCGGCCAATCGGCCGCCTGACGAGGGGACGGCCACCCGCCGTACGTAGAACCACCAGGTCAAGGCCACGCAGGTCACGTAGAAGACCAGGAAGCCCATGAGCGCCGCCTCCGCGCCGCCGGTCGCGCGGATCGAGGCCCCGAACGAGCGGGGGATCAGATAGCCGCCGCAGGCGCCGATCGCCGACGTGAAGCCGAGCACGGCGGCCGCCTCGCGACGGGCCAGGTTCAGCGCCTGGCGCTCGGCCTCGGGGCCGCGACCGGCCACCGCCTGGAGATGCTTCTTGCGGAAGATCACCGGGATCATGCGGAACGTCGAGCCGTTGCCGAGGCCCGTCGTCACGAACAGCAGCAGGAACATCGTGAGGAATCCCCCGAACGAATGAACGTGCACGAAGTGGATGACACCGACCGTGGCCAGCCCCATGGCCACGAAGTTCCACAGCGTGACCCGCGAGCCACCGATGCGATCGGCCAGCTTGCCGCCCAGGGGGCGCGCCACCGACCCGACGAGCGCGCCGAGAAAGGCGAGGTTCATGGTCATCTCCGGGAACTGCGTCTTCAACAACAAGGGGAACGCCGCCGAGTAGCCGATGAACGAGCCAAACGTTCCGATGTAGAGCCAGGCCATCACCCAGGTGTCCTTGCGGCGGGCGATCACCACCTGGTCCTTGAACGTCGACTTCGCCGAGGTGAGGTTGTTCATGTAACGAATGGCCCCGAACAGGGCGAGCGCGATCAGCGGGTACCAGAACAGGCCTGCGTTCTGCAGAAAGATGTGCTTGGGCCCCTGGGGCTTCCCCATGAACAGGTTCAGCACCGGCCAGCCCAGCGCGATGGGAATCAGCAGCTGCACCGTGCTGACGCCGATGTTTCCGCCCGCCGCGTTCAGCCCCAGCGCGTAGCCCTTCTCGCGATCAGGAAAAAAGAACGAGATGTTCGCCATGCTCGAGGCGAAGTTTCCGCCCCCCAGGCCAGCCGTCGCCGCCGCCACCACCATCAACCAGAACGGCGTGGCCGGGTTCGTGACCAGCAGCGCCAGGAAGGTGGTCGGGATCAGCAACAGCGCGGCGCTGACGATGGTCCAGTTTCGCCCCCCGAAGCGCGGCACCGCGAACGTGTAGGGGAACCGCATCAAAGCCCCGACGAGACCGGGAACGGCGACCAGCGTGAACAGCTGGTCCGTCGAGTAAGCAAAGCCGAGCTTGGGCAACCGCGTGGTGACCACGCTCCAGAGCAGCCACACCGAGAAGCCGATGTGCTCGGCGAGGATCGACCAGAACAGGTTACGGCGCGCGATCTGCTTGCCGGTCGTCTTCCAGAACTCGGCGTCCTCGGGGTTCCAGTCGCTGATCCAGTATTTCTTCGGCTCCGCCTTGGCTGACTCCGGTTTCGTCATCCGTCATCTCCTCTTTTTTTGCAAGCGTCACTTTGGCGCCCGTCAACGAGCCACCGCAGTATGGGGAGAGACGTCGTCAACCGGACGTAACATCTCTGCGCGATTGTTTCGTGGAAGCCGGAAACGCGTTACCAATCGGATCGCAACAATTCCGAAATGCGGTGAGCCGCGCACCCGCGCCCCGCCCACGCTACTCTCCACCCCAGAACCGATGACCGATCGCAAGGAGACCCCACCGCCGCGCGATTCTCTGCCGCCCCCCCGGCCGGCGGAGCTGGCGACGTCTGAGCTGGTCGAGCAGGGCTTCAACCGCGCCTCGGGCGCGCCGCTGGTGAAGGGGAACGCCGTCCGCGTGTTGAAGGACGGCGCCGAGAATTACCCGGCCTGGTTCGCTGCCATGCGCGCCGCGAAGAAATCGATCCTCTTCGAGAACTACATCATCGAGGACGACGCCGTCGGCAAGGAGCTCGCGGAGGTGCTGTGCGAGCGCGCGCGCGCGGGCGTCACCGTGCGGCTGGTGCGCGACTGGCTGGGCTCGTGGAGCGGCACCTCGCGCCGGTACTGGCGTAGCCTCCGGCACGCCGGGGTCGAGGTGCGCGGCTTCAATCCCCCCAGGCTGGACAGCCCGCTGGGATGGCTGACCCGCGATCACCGCAAGACCATCGCCATCGACGGCGAGATCGCCTTCGTCACGGGGCTCTGCGTGAGCCAGCGCTGGTTGGGCGACGAGAAGCGCGGCACGCCCCCCTGGCGGGACACGGGCGTCGAGATCCGGGGCCCCGCCGTCGCCTATGTCGAGCGCGCTTTCGCCGAGGTCTGGGCCTTGACCGGCCACGCCCTCCCCGCCGACGCCTTCTCCGATCCCGCCGCGATGGCGGAGGTGGGCGACGTTCCGGTGCGGATCGTCGCCGGTGCGCCCAAGAAGGCGGGGCTGTTCCGGCTCGATCAGCTCATCGCCAGCGCCGCCCGCCGGACCCTGTGGCTCACCGACGCGTACTTCGTGGGCTTCGCCCCGTACGTTCAGTCACTGTGCGCGGCGGCCCAGGACAACGTCGACGTCCGCCTCCTCGTCCCCAGCGCCAGCGATCTGCCGCTGATCGCCTCGTTCTCCCGGGCGGGCTACCGACCTCTCATCGAGGCGGGCGTGCGCGTGTTCGAGTGGAACGGCTCGATGGTGCACGCGAAGACGGCGGTCGCCGACGGACGGTGGGCGCGCGTCGGCTCTTCCAACTTGAACATCGCCAGCTTCGTCTCGAACTACGAGATCGACGTGGCCATGGAGCACGAGGGCCTGGCCCGCAAGATGGAAGAGATGTATCTGGCGGATCTGGAGAACGCGACCGAGATCGTGATCGATCCCAGGCGCCGCCGCGTGGTTCCCGACCGGAAGACCGCCCCCCGCACCGAGCCGGAGAAAAAGGGCCCACGGGGTGCATCGGGGCGGGCCGTAGGCGCCGTCCGCTTCGCGCACGCGGTGGGAAGCGTCGTCAGCCGTCGCCGCGCGCTGGGCTTCGTGCAGAGCAGCTTGATGGCGGCGTTCGGGGGCATCCTGGTGGCGGTTGCCGCCGTGGCGGTGCTGTGGCCTCGCGTCGTCGCCATGCCGCTGGCGGTGCTGGCCGCCTGGCTGGGGCTGGCCATGATCGTGAACGCCATTCGCTTGCGGCTGAGCCGACGCCAACCCAGGAGGAAGCACAAACGCACGCGCAGCCGCACGAAGTCGGGCGCGCACCGCCCCGGCACGACAGCCCCGACCGATCCCCAACCTCCCTCGTGAGGGCGCTTTTGGACCGGGACGCTACGGAAACGCGAAGACGAAGCCGGGATTCGAATCCGAGGGCGAGGCGGCGCGGCGAGCGCCGCCCGCCAGCTCGTTCCCCGAGGTCTCGTTCAGCTGCGCGGTCCGCCGCACCAGCTCCTTGATCCGCCGCAAGCCGCCCGGATCGCGGGCCTTCCAGGACAGACCGAAGCCGTAACCGGGCGAGACCCAGGCGACCCGCGCGGAGAGCGGCATCGCCGTCTCCGTCCCTGGCGGCGCCACCCACAGAACGATCTCGGTGCCGACCGCCATTCCGCCGTCCGTGCGCAAGAAGGTGCCGCCCAGGCCGATGTCGCTCAGGACACCCGAGATCTCGGCGGCCGAGCCGCGGCTCCGCCAGTCGACGGGGAGGTTGGTGGGCAGGCGCTTGTGGCGCCGGGTGAATGTTGCCGAACCGTCCCCCTTGGCCACCGCGAGGAGGTGGCCGAGGCCTTCCGCTTCGGAGGCGAGAAATTCCACCGCCACACCCCAGCGAACATTCACGGTCCCCTCGCCGCGCATCGGCCGCGCTTCCCGGACGGTCTTCTCGCCGCGCCGGCACCAGATCACCTGGGCACGCATCAAGATGGCCTCGGCGCGGGCACCAATGCGGATGGACACGGTCACCAATTCGCCGACTTCGAGCGTCCGACGCGTCGGAATGAACAGCCCCCCCTGGGGAAGCGCCGCCAGAAAGCGCTCCAAAAATTCCTGCTCGGTGCGGCAGACGGTCTTGATGAGGGTCATTCCGGAAGCGCGTCCTGCCCTGGTGAATGGGGCCCGCCGAAAAAAACTTCAACCAATTTTATGCCACAAGGCACGTGCCGCATAACGTGATTTGAATCACGATTTCTCACAATTATTCGCGCGCTTGACGATTTACTGACGAAAATCGTGTTTGGCCGTCACGAACGACCGGTTAGCGGCACAGCGTATCGGCGTTGAATATTAAAATGGACGGTCGTCCAGAAAACCTTCCAGGCAGAAGTGTCTTCCCTGAAGTTTTTCTCCGACTCCGACCTACTTCGACCGAGTCTGCGAAGTCTCGTACGACAAGCCGAGTGACGCGCCAAGCCAAAGGCGGCTGGATGAACCGATGCTCCCCACCGGATCGACGTCGAGATCATAGGGCCTGGGGAAATACTCGGCGTGCAACGCCAGCGTGGGCGCGACGTGGTTCAACAGGGTCGGAAAGCGGAGCCCGAGCGCCACGCGGGCGCCGACGTCGAGCCGCACGACCGCGTCGGAGGTTTGCAGCGCCTGCCCGCGAAACGTGAGCAGAACGGCCGAAAGGCCGAGATCCCCGGCCAGCTGGACCCTCCGAAGGTCCCGGCGCGCCCGAAAAGCCAAGCTGACGGGGAACCGCTGCTCCCGCACCGAGATCGGAGAATACTGCGAGGTCGTGGGCCCGAGCGCGCCCACCGTCATGACTCCGCCAAAGGCCCCGTCGCCCAGCCCCGCGCTCAGCTCGCCCCCCCAGGCCAGGTCGATCCCGGCGGGCGCACGACCCACCGACGCACCGTCGACCCGCAGCGCAGCCCCCAGATGAAACCAGCGCCCCGGAGCCGGGGGCACCGGCGACGGAACGGGGGACGGTACCCGCGCCACGGTCCCCGATTGGAAGGTGGGCGGATTCAATGCCAGGGCGATGAAAACGGCCGCCACCCGGGCCCTCTCGGTGCAATCACGAGCGGCGTCCACATAGAGTCCGGTCTGCCCGGCCGCGGAGGCCTCGAAGCGATCGCCCAGGTCTGCCACGCGCGGTGTCGCGCCCGCGGGATGGACCACGCCGCCCCCCAGGACCGGCAGCAGCGCGGCCATGACCGCCGGCCCGCTGGGACAGGCTCCCCACGCCTCGACCGCCGGGACCCGGGTTGCAACCGGATCGCCCGCTGCTGGCCCTATACCGGGCCCCCCAGTGACAACAGCCATCAACAGAACGAATGAGGCGTTCACGTGACTCTCGTGGTGGTCATCCGGGACGCACGCCGTCGCGAATCGCTCGGGGGACGGTGAACATGCGTGGACGTTCCGCCATTGCCGTATATCGTATTCCGTTCGCGGTCCAGAGCGCCCGGTCGATCATGCGGAGCATCCGATCGATATTCGTCCCCCTCCTGAGCTTCGCCGTGTTCGCGGCGCCCGCCTGTGACTCACGCGTCCACCTGGGCGCCATCGGCACCGGAACGGCGAATGTCCTGTGGTCGTCCACCTTCGAACCGGGTGATCTCTCCGAGTGGCTGGGGGACGACGAAGGGGGAACGTTCGTGGAGAACTCCTCCGTCGGCCCCACCGTCACCACGGACGTGGTCCATGCCGGCCACTACGCCGGAAAGTCGACGGTCGTGCCCATGGGAATGACCTCGACCTGTTACTTCTTTCGCAACCAACCGAGCCGGACCGAAGCCTTTTACAGCGCCTGGTTCTACATTCCGTCGGCGTCCACCGTGCGCGGCTATCTCAGCCTCATCCACTTGCGCTCGAGCCCCACGAACGACGGCATGAACGTCGTCGCCATGTGGGACTTCAACATCATCCCCGATCCAGGCGTCCCGGGCGCGCTGACCTCCCAGCTGTACAACTTCGCGACCCAGGTGAACTTCGGGCAGCTGACTCCGTCGACGCCCGTGGTGGTGCCAACCGATCGGTGGATCCATTTCGAGTTCCTGCTCGTCAAGGCCACGGATGCCACCGGGCGGATCTCGATCTGGCAAGACGACGTGAACATCATCGACGCCCAGAACATCATCACCGCCGAGACCGACTGGGTTCAATGGGACGTGGGCGCGGCGTCGAACAACATGGATCCGGTGCCCGCCGCCATCTACATGGACGACGCCGCCATCAGTCTGTCCCGGCTGGGGTCTGGAAATGCCGCGGGTGACCATGTCGCGCCCTAACCGCGCCAACGTTCTGACACCCGAACCGTCGGAAACAACTCAGCTTCCAAAAATTGATCTGTTGAAGGTTCCGGCGGAGCCCGCCCATTCTCCATCGTCGTGCGCATCGTCTTCTGACGATATGCGGCGTGCATCCCCCCCATTGGAAGACAACGACGGCTTGTCGCGCTTGACGTCGCCTTCCTCTTCCGATGGCCGCCGTACCGTTCAAGGCGTTCCCATGCGCTTGCCCGATTCGCGTTTCCGCGAGATCTACGAAAATTGGTTCGATCATATCGTCAAATGGCTTTTTGCGTTCGGAGTGCCCGCGTCGGATACCGAGGATCTCGCTCAGGAGATCTTTCTGGTCGTTCGCCGAAAGTTGGCCGACTTCGACGACACGAACCTCGCCGGCTGGCTGTACCGGATCACGCAGCTCACCGTCCGGGACCACCGGCGGCGGTCCTGGTTCAAGAACCTGGTCGTTCGACGCCGGGACATCGATCTGACCGAGCTGTCGCACGGGGGCGAGAGCCCGGAGCGACACTACGAACAGCAGGAGAATCGGCGGATTTTCCAGGAGCTCATCGCCAAGATGAGCGAGAAGCGGCGCACCACGTTCGTCCTGTACGAGGTCGAGGGATATTCGGGTGAGGAGATCGCGGAGATGCACGACGTCCCGCTGGGAACCGTGTGGACACGATTGCATCACGCTCGAAAGGATTTTCAGAAGCTCGTGCGAGGGCGGCGTCGGGAAGAACGGAAAGCGAAATGAAACGGTTGCGCGATGAAGGCAGCGAGGATTCGGTGGTGAGCGGGGAAGGAATCGATCTGCTGCGCGGAACGCCGAGCACCTCGGCGATGCCCGATATGAAACGTCGGGTGTGGGCAGCCGTCGGCAAGGATTTCTCGCGTCCGATCGCCGTTCGTCATCCCCTGCGCTTGCGGATGGTGATGACCGCCGCGCTCGTGCTGTGCGTGGTGGGAACCGCCGGGGCGGTCATCGCCCGCCGCTTCATCGCGCCCCTGCTTCACCCCGCGCCCGCGCCGGCCGCCCCGGCCACGACCGTCAGCGTTCCGGTCCGAACGCCGCCGGTCGCCCGACGGGCGGCGCCGGAGCCGGCAATCGCCGAGGGGGAGGCGCCGAGCCCCGTCGAGCCGTCCCGTCCCGAAAGCGTCCCCGTGACGCCTCGGGTCGCTGGCGGACGCGGCACCAGCGCGCGGGGCGCGGTGCCGCTCGCCGAGCGCTCCAGCGTGCGCGCCGCCGACACCAGCGTGGCCGCGTCGACCCCACGCGAGCGCGCCGAGGTCCTGGACGCGATGGTCGCCCTGCGCCGCGACCACGACGCCGGACGCGCCGGGAAGCTGCTCGACCGGTATCTGACGGGACATCCGCGCGGTGCCCTCCGCGAGGAGGCCCTCGCCCTCGCCATCGAGGCGGCCGACGCCCGCGGCGATCGCGCCACCGTCACCGCCCTGGCCCGGACCTACCAGTCCGCCTATCCGGGCGGACGGTTCGCGTCGTTCGCGCAGAGCAACCTGAAGAACGCCGCGCCGTAAGGGGGCGGCTCGACCGCGCGCGAAATCGACGCGGTGACCGCGTGATGCGGGTCTGGCACGGGCGAATGCCGATTTCGCAGCAGCGCGGCCCAGCGGCGCACCGTCGGGACAAGGAAGCGCCACGCGCGCGCGGCGGAGCGTTCGTCGCGCCGGCGCGCGCGCATTTTGTCATTCCGACAAGGCCGTGCCTCTCGGTGAACGGTGACGACCCTCTCGACCCGGTCGCGTGCGCCGTTTCGTCGTTCAGCGGTTCTCCTGCCTGGACAGATCGGCAGGCTGTCTTTCCGACGCCGGGTACGGCAAGCGTGCGCACGAAGACGCGTCGCCTGCTGGTCCTCCCTTTGCACGAATGATGTTTCATGGATGCCAAACACCTCGGTGCCAAAAACCTCGCTCGGTCCGGCTGTTTCGTGGCGCTGCTGGTCGCCTTCCCCTTCGCGGGCGTCACCTACGCCCAGACGACCACGATCACGTCGGCCACTCTGGCGTCGACCGACTTCACCTTCACCTTGTATCGCGTCGACTCGTCCGGAAGCACCACCGCTCTCGACGTCGACACCCTGGCGACTTACTTCACCGCCGCGCGCTGCGCCTGTCCCAGCGGCCTGATCGCGGCGCTGACCTTGAGCACCGACGGGTTGACGAAGCTGGGCAGCAGCAGCCTCGACGCGCAGCTGATGGTCGGCGCCAACTGCGACGACGCCTCGGCCGGCGCCTGCACGTCGCTCGGCTCGACCCTCACCCTCAGCGCCAGCAAATCGTCGACCCAGGCTACGCTGTCGAGCGTCGACGTGTTCGGTGGCGCCAGTTGCACCGGCGACGCCACCTCGACGCGCGTGTGGGCCATCGTTCGAGTCGACGGGACTCTCCTCGCCACCCAACCATCGCTGGCCGTCACCCTGCGCGGCGCCGGCCCCGTGACCCCGACGGCCGTGACGGCCCAGACGGCCGACAGCGGTCTGCTCGTGTCGTGGACCACCACCGGCGACGCGACCACCTTGCAGGGTCACCAGGTTTTCTGTTCCCCCGGTCCCACCAGCGCCTCCACCGCCGCCTTCGAGACGTGCGATGCGCTGCCCGCGACGGCCAGCGACAACCCCTTCTCCACCTGGAACGCGGCCTTCATCTGCTCGGACCTGGTGACGGTGGGGACCAGTTCGGTGCGCCTCAAAGGGCTCACCAATGGCACCCTCTACCAGGTCGCGGTCGCGTCGGTCGGCATCGACGGCACGCCCAGCGCGCCGTCCGCGGTGGTCACCGCCACGCCCGGTCCCACCACCGGCTTCGATGATCTCTACTTCCAGCAAGGGGGCACGGCGCAGACCGGCTGCTCCGTAGCCGGGCCGTCGCCCGGGCTCGGCGCATGGGGCGCGGCCGTCGTGCTGCTGGGAGTCCTTCTCGCCGCCCGCCGTTCCCGGCGACGGCGGCCCGCCGCCGCGCGGGTGCGTCGGATCGTCACGCTGCTGATCTGTCTGGGGGCAATCACCGCGCCCGACGTTCACGCGGATGACGAGTTTCCGGCGACGACCGGCGCGATGTCGACCTTGGCGCTGGATCCCGCCGACCGGCGCGTCCCTTACACGCCTTCCCCTCGCGGCTGGAACCTCGAGCTGCGCTTCGGCCCGTACCGGCCCGACGTCGACCGCGAGTTCTCCGCGCGCGGCAGCAGCGCCCGCCCCTACGAGCAGATCTTCTCGTCGTCGCGCCACCTCCTGTTCCAGCTGGAGGTCGACAGGCAGCTCTCGCACCGCGGGGGCACCTGGGCGATCGGCGTGACCGCCGGATACACCCACGCCGCGGCCGCCGCGCTGGCCGCCGATCTGCTCACCCGCACCGGTGACGAGACCTCGTTGACCTTGTTACCGCTGTCGGTGTCGCTGGTCTACCGGGCGGACATCCTGCGCGAGTACGAGGGAATCGGCCTGATTCCCTACGCGAAGGCCGGGCTCGACTGCACGTTCTGGCGCATGTCCGACACGTCGCGCACCAGCACCACCGACGGCAAGACGCTGGGCTGGCACGCGGCGCTCGGCATCTCGCTCGATCTGGCGTCGTTCGATCCCGGGTCGGCGCGGCTCATGGATCTCGAGTCGGGGGTCAATCAGACGGCGCTGTTCCTAGAGGTGGCCCGCTATTCCCTGGACGGCTTCGGAGCGAGCTCGGTGCTGCACGTGGGGGACACCACCTGGCTCGGCGGGTTGATGTTCGAGCTCTGACCTCGAACGCCGGTGGGCCGGCCCAGGCTTGTGTCGTCCCAGCGCTCATGCAAAGAACGCCTACCATCACCCCACTGCCCACTCACCGTCGGCTGCGCATCGGTTTTCTCCACCCCGTCCTCGGGCTCGGCGGGGCCGAGCGCTGGGTCGTCGACGCGGCGCTGGCACTGCAGGCGCTGGGACACGACGTGACGATCTTCACCGCCGCGTACGATGCTGCGCGCGCGTTTCCCGAGACCCATGACGGCAGCCTGGACGTACGGGTACGGGGTGGCTTTCTTCCCGCCACCGTCGGTGGGCGGCTGCAAGCCCCCTGCGCGATCGCGCGTCTCTGCTGGCTCGCCGGCGCGACGATGGCTGGCCCCGAACGCTTCGACGTGCTGATCTCGGACATCGCGCCCTACTCCCTGCCGTTGCTGCGTGCCTGGGGGAAGGCACGCGGGGGGGCCCGCCCGAAGATGGTTTATTACTGCCACTATCCCGATCAGCTGCTGGCGCCGCCTCGTCACGGCTGGTACCGCGCCTACCGCGCGCCCCTCGACCGGCTGGAGGGCCCCGCCATGAGGACCGCCGATCAGGTGCTGGTGAACAGCCAGTTCACCGCGCGCGCGGCGGCCCGGCTGGGCGTCGGCCCGACCGAGGTGATCTATCCCGGGGTGAACGCCGAGGCTTACGCCAACATCTCCGACCTGCGCGGCGACGAGAACATCATCCTCGTCGTCAGCCGCTTCGATCCGCGCAAGAACCAGGCGCTGGCCGTGAACGCGTTCGCGCGGCTGCGCGCGCTGGCGCCCGACGTCTTCGCGCGTACGTCGCTGGCCCTGGCGGGCGGGCTCGACGCCAGCCGCCACGAGGATCGCGCGACGGCCGCGGAGCTGACGGCGCTGATTCGCCAGCAGGGACTCGACGACAAGGTGACTCTGCATGCCTCGCCCTCGGAGACGGAACGTCTGGAGCTGCTGCGGCGATGCTTGTGCGTCCTGCACCCGGCGCCCGACGAGCACTTCGGCATCGTCCCCGTCGAGGCCATGGCGGCCGGCCGTCCGGTGGTGGCGGTGGCGAACGCCGGTCCGCTGGAGACGATCGTCGACGGCGAGACCGGCTTCCTGTGCCCGCCCACCCCGGACGCCTTCGCGCAGGCGCTGGGCAAGCTCGGACGCGACGCCGCCCTGCGCGCCCGCCTGGGTCGCGCCGGGCGCCTCCGCGCCACGCGGTTCTCGCATCGGGCGTTCGGCGCGGCGCTGGAAGGCGCGCTCGCCCGCCTGTTCGACGGCCCGGATGCGCGAAGCTAGATCGCCGTGCGGCCGCCGTCGGCGGCGATGGTGGCACCGGTGATGTAGCTCGAGCGCGCCGAGGCGAGAAACAGGATCACCTGCGCGATCTCCTCGGGGGCGGCCGTGCGTCCGAGCGGCGTGGTGCGACCCAGCTGCTCCACCGCGTCGCCCATCGCTTTCATGACCTTCTCGGTGCGGGTCGGTCCGGGCGAGACGGTGTTCACGCGCAGGCCCGCGGCGGCGAACTCGGCCGCCCAGGTGCGCGTCAGCGAGCTCAGCGCCGCCTTGGTGGCGCTGTAGACCGAGAGCCCCGGCATGCCCATCTCCGCCGCCATCGTGCTGACGTTGATGATGCTGCCCGTCTTCCGGGCCATCATCCGGGGCGCCAGCGCCGCGGTCAGGAAGTAGGGCGCCCTCACATTGGTGTCCATGGCCAGATCGAACGCCTCCGCGCTCTGCTCGACCGTCGGACCGAGCGGAAACACGGCGGCGTTGTTGACCAGGACGTCGACCGTCCCCGCCCCCTCGGCCAGCCGGCGCACCGAGGCCATATCCGCCAGATCGACGGCGACGAAGCGGGCCCGCCCCCCCGCCTGCACGATGTCCTTGACCACCTTCTCTCCCCCGGCGACGTCACGGCCGGCGACGATGACCTCGGCCCCCTCGCTGGCCAAAAGTTTCGCCGTGGCGGCCCCGATGCCGCTGGTGCCCCCCGTGACGAGCGCGATCTTGTTTGCAAGCTCCATGATGAATGCCTCCTGGTGAGCGCTGAATGTGTGCCCCGCCGAGGACGTCCGGTAGCCGCGACGCCGACGAAACACCTTTGCGATGAAGTCACGAATCGGCCAGTCTCGGCGGATGGACCTTCTCGACAAGATGGTCACCTACGTGCGGGTGATCGAGGCGGGTAGCTTCTCGTCCGCGGCCAAGCAGCTGCGGATCTCGCCGGGGGCCGTCAGCCGCCAGATCGCCACGCTGGAGGGCGAGCTGGGCCTGCCGCTGGTCCTGCGGTCGACCCGGCGCATGACCATCACCGCCGAGGGACGGCGCTACTACGAGTGTGCCTGCGCATCCTGCGCGACGTCGACGACGCGCAGGGCATCGGACGCGGTGACGCGGTGGACGGCCTGCTGCAGGTGAGCGCGCCCGTCACCTTCGGGCTGGCACGTGTCGTGCCTCACCTATCGTCGTTCATCGCCGCGCATCCGGGGCTGCGCCTCGATCTGAGGCTGGAGGATCGGCTGATCGATCTCGTGCTCGACGGCGTCGACGTGGCAGTC
This sequence comes from Polyangia bacterium, assembly GCA_036500205.1. Taxonomy (GTDB): domain Bacteria; phylum Myxococcota_A; class Polyangia; order Fen-1088; family Fen-1088; genus DASYCK01. The sequence goes on from DASYCK010000103.1 coordinate 52,908, forward strand.
CGCGTGGGCAGCCCGCCACCAGACAGCGCGGAGTTGGTCGCCCATCGGCTGATGTCGTTTCGCCGGGTGATGGTGGCCTCGCCCGGCTACCTGAGACGCGTCGGCGAGCCGAAGACCCCCGAAGCGCTGGTCAAGTACGACGCGCTCACCTACGCGGGGGGGACGGCCAGCGATCGATGGGCCCTGCGCAGCGCCGAGCGCGAGGCCCACGTGCAGGTGAACGTCACCTTCCGCAGCAACGCGCTTCACGCGCTTCGCGAGCTGGCGGTGAACGGCGCCGGGGTGGCGCTGCTGCCCGACTGGCTGGTGGCCGACGAGGTCGAGCGGCGCGCGTTGCGGGTGTTGCTGAGCGGCTGGCAGACCGAGCCGGTGCCCGTGAACGCCATTCACCGGACCGAACACCGCGGCTCGCGGCGCGTGCGCGCGTTGATCGACCATCTCCGCGCCGCCTACGCGTCACCGGGAAAGGCGGACAAGGCCTGATGCGATGGCGGGCCTAACGCATGTCCTGCAGCATCGAGCTCGTCACGGTGATGCTCTTGGCGTTCACGCCGACGGCCGAACCGACGTCAGTGACGCTTCCCGCGGAGACGTTGGTCCAGTGTCCGCCGCTGTTCCCCATCATCGTCGTGTCGGCGATGGTCAACGTCCCCCCCATGTCGTTGCTGGTGAAGAAGAGGCCGCCGCCGAACGCCTTCACGCCCGCGCTGTTGTCGAGGATCGCGTCGCCACACAGGGTGACGTTCACCGACGCGCCGTCGTTGTAGATGGCGCCGCCGTTGCCGCCCGAGCCCACCTCGTTCTGCCCGTTGTTGATGACGGAGCACATGCTGGCGTCATCGTTGTTCGCGCCGTTGCCGACGGCGCTGTTCCCCATGAACAGACTGTCGTAGATATTCAGCTCGGCGAACAGCCCACCCACCGCGCCGGCGTTGGCGGCGCTGTTGTTGGTGAAGGTGCTGCCCACGATCGTCGCGCCGTTCTTGCTGCCCAGGATGTAGATCGCGCCCCCGCCCGTGTCGGGCCCCAGCAGGGCGGCCTGGTTCCCCGTGAAGATCGCATCGATCACGGTGAGGTTGCCGTCGCGCATGAACAGAGCGCCCCCCTGGCCGTCATCGAACCCCTGCGAGCAGGGAGCGGGCGCCGTGGGAATGGCCTGGGTGCCCGTCATCTTGCCGTTGACGAGGGCGATGCGCTGGAGCGTGAGGCCCCGATCGTTGGCGCGAAAGTCCGCGCTGTTGAAGGACATGATCTGGACGGCCTCCCCGCCGTCGAGCGTGACCTTGCTCCCGCCGTCGAGCACGGTGTCCTTGGTGGTGACCAGATTCAACGTGGCGGTGACCGCGATGGTGGCGGGAGCGGCGCCGCAGTCGAACGTGATGATTCCCGCCTTGGCCACGGCCGCCTGAAGCTGGGTGAAGGTGCAACTGGCCGCGGTGCCGGTCCCCACCACCGTCGTCGGGGTGGAGGTGTCGACGAGCTGTCCCTTCGTCGGCACGCCCGCCTTGCACGAGCCGTTCGGATTCCCCGCCGCGCCGATGGTGCCCCCGTCGAGGGACGCGATCACGCCGTCGGGATTGGTTGAGCCGAGCTCCGCCGAGCCCACGTCCATGGCCAGCGCGTCCGGCTGGACGAGATCGATCGTCGCATCCGGCGTCGTCACGTCGGACGGCGTACCAGCGTCCGTGACTGGCCCCGTATCCGGGGAGCCATCGCCCGCCGACGACGGTCGCGCGGCGGAGCCGCAACCGAGCAAGACGAGAAGCGACCACGACAGGGCTGACGAGAAACGCATGCGACACCTCGAGGGGCTGGAGGGTCTGAACGGCTTGCCCATCCAGAATACGCCCTTCGCAGGGCCTGGCGAACGCCAATTCTCGAATCTCGCCTGATGCGTGCGTGGCCCTTCGACATGTCGGTCCTTCGCCTTCAGCGACGGGAACAACGATCGTTTGCTTGACATCGGGGTACCGCCCGACGACATGTTTATGTCTTGGCCGTCTATCTCTTTGGTCTGGCGCTGTGCCTGATCCCACTCACGTTGGCGGTGGGCACTCTGCAGGCCGTGCACGGGCTCGCGCGCCGTCTGATGACACTGCGCAAGGCCACGTTCACCGTCTCCACGAGAACCGCGCGTCCCGGCGACAAGCTCGAAGCTCGCGCCCACGTGGTGCCGCGCGGCTCCCGCTCCATCACCGTGCACGCCCGCATCACCTGCACGATGTTCGACCACCGCAGTCACCGGCTCTACGAGAGCAGCCGGATCATGCGCCCCGCCCCCGGCGCGGCGCACGAATACGTCGCGGCGCTGATCTTGCCCGAATATGCCCTGCGCACGGGGCTCGTGGGCGACAACAGCCCCAACGCCAGCGCGACCGCGCGGCGCATGCTGGTGGTATGGACGATCGACTTCGAGGTGCGCGCCGCCGGTGGCACCGTGCTGCACGAGAGCTCGTGCGGGCTGGACGTGCCCCGCGGCCGGCGTCCCAAGACGCACCTGCGCCGGATGAGCCTGCTCGCCATCGACACGTTCTCGTCGATTCGCAACGACATGCTGTTCAACTGGCTGGTGCACCTGGCGGCCTGTGACGGCGCCATCACCTCGGCCGAACGGCGCTTCTTGCACGATCTGCTGGAGGAGATGACGGGCATGTCGGCGAGCGGCGAGGCCGACGCGCGCATCGAGCTGGAGCTGCAGCGTCGCCTGGTCATCGATGACGTGTTCCTGCAGCGTTACGTTCCGCTGGAGGCGCGCCTCGAGTTCTATCGCGCGCTGTACACGCTGGCCCTGTGCGACGGCGCCCTTCACCAGCGCGAGCAGGATTTCCTGGCCGAGGCGCTGAAGGTCTTCCGCCTCACACCGAATGACGTCAAACCCGTGGAAGGAGAGGTGGCGGATGCGCCCCCGTCCGATCCGACTTCGTGATCTCGGCCGCTCGCCGGCGGTGGTGATCGCCGTGGTGCTGTCGGCACCCGCGCCACTGTGGGCCCACGAGCGCTGGGTGATGCACGCCTTCAAGCCGTTCAACCGCGACTACTTCCGCTCGATGAGCGGGGAGGTGCTGCACCTCTCGCTGCTGGCGGCGGCGGCCGTCGCCGTGATCATCGGCCTCTGGTACCTGGGCGCCACAGTATTGCTCGATCGACTGACGCCGACCTCCGTCGAGAAGCAGCTGGAACGGGAGCAGCGTGGCTCCCTGCTGCGACCGCTCGGGGCGCTGCTGCGCTTCTTCCTCGATGGCTACATGCCGTCGTCGGGGATGGCGCGCGCCGAGCGAATATCGGTGCTGGTGTTCGCCCGGCTCCCCGGGCTGGTGTTCCTGCTGGGCGCGGCCGAGAGCTGGGTGGTGATGCCCAGCTTCCCGGTGGTGGGACAGCTGGGGCTGGTGCTACGAACGCTGGAGGTGGTGGTCGGCCTGTGGATCCTGTCGGGCTGGGGACAGGTCTGGCTGGGGGGCGTGCTGATGGCCGTCTTCACAGGCCTTTGCGCCGGCTACGGCCTCGCCGCCGTCGACGCCATCCCGGTGCTGGCCAGCGCATTCTTCTATCTGTTCTCGCGACGAGGGATCGCCCTCAACGCCCAGCAGGTGGCGGGTATCCGCTTCGGCCTCGGGGTCGGCTTCTTTCTGCTCGGCCTCGTCAACAAGATCTACGACGCCGAGCTGTTCATTGGCGTGGGCGACAGCTACCCGTATCTGGTGACCGGGCCGCAGAAGATGATCCCCTGGCTGACCCGGGAATCCTGGTCTTTCACCACGGCGCTCGGCGAGATGACCTTTGGCCTGCTCCTGCTCCTCGGAGTCTTCAGCCGACTGACGTCGCTGGCCCTGGCGCTGATCTTCGCGAACTTCATCCTGGTGTTCGGGTGGGCGGAGATCGTTCACCTGTATCCCATCGCCGGCTTCGCGGTGCTGTTCTTTCACGCCTCGCCGGGCACCGCCCTCGACGGCATCCTGTTTCGCACGCACGTACGGGCCTGGCGGGCCATGGGGTACCGCACGTCGTTCCTGCTCTATCGGGCGGCTGTGGTCGTCGTCGCGGTGACGACGGGGGGCCTGTTGCTGTTCGCGCCGCTGTACCTGGCCGTGCAATTGGTGCCGCGCGTGTTCGGGCACTGAGCCAGCCGCGATCGAGCGCGCGACGCGGGCCGGCGTCGGCGGTTGAGCGTCGGAGAGCGCTGGCGGCACTTCCGGATTCGCGCGGATGCCCCTACACTTCAACAAACAGGGAAAAAGCCGATACAACGGCCCGCCCGATGACCAGATTGGTGGTCGAGCTGATTCGCATCGTGTCCAGCTGTCAGCGGGCCATCGAAAGGTCGTCGTCATGAAAACGTCCTGCTGCGATAGAAGAAGCGCGTTCAAGGTCGGGCAGATCGTCTTTCTCGCTGCCTTGATGGCTCCCCCGGGCTGCGGCTCGACGGGTGGTAAGGACGGAAGCGGTGGGACCGTCGGTAGCGGGGGCACCCAGGCAGGCACCGGTGGGAGCACAGGTTCGGGCGGCGCTGTTTCAGGCACGGGCGGTGCCGTTCCGGGAACGGGCGGCGTGACCGTCGGATCGGGCGGAGGGGGCGGCGCGGTCGGGACGGGAGGGCGTCTCGGGGCAACAGGCGGCGCGGCGGCAGGCACAGGCGGCGCGGCAGCGGGCGGCGCCGGCGGCCGGGCTGCCGGTACCGGGGGCGTCGGGACGGGCGGTCGGGCCGCGGGCACAGGCGGAAGGCCAGCGGGCACGGGCGGCGTGGGCACCGGCGGTGCGTCTGGTGGCCGTGGTGGCTCATCGGGGGGCGCCACGGGCACGGGCGGCGCGACGAGCATGGGCGGCGCCAGCGGCGGCACTCACAGCGCCGGCTGTGGCATGTCGCAGTCGGGCACCAGCACGTACGTCCACGCGACCATCACGGTCGGTGGGACGTCGCGAGACTATTTCATCTACGTTCCCAAGACCTATTCCGCGAGCCGGGCCTATCCGCTGATCTTTCGGTGGCACGGGTCGGGCGGAGACGGAACCAGTGGCGGGCTCGAGATCGAAGCGGCCTCGAAGGAAGACGCGATCATCGCCTCACCGAGCGGCCTCAACGGCACCTGGAGCCTGTCGCAGACGGGCGTCGATGTCGCGCTATTCGACGCGCTGTTGACCGACCTCTCGGGGCGGTACTGCGTCGACACGAGCCGGGTCTTCAGTTACGGCTTCAGCACGGGCGGCGGCTTCACCAACTTGCTGGGATGCGTGCGCAGCAACGTGCTTAGGGCGGTCGCCCCCGTCGAGGGGACCGCTCCGCTGAAAACGTGCGGAGGCCCGATGGCGGCCTGGATAACCCAGAGTCCCGACGACACGGTGGTCACCCCGGCACAGGGCGCCGCGGCCCGCGACCTCTTCCTGTCGCTGGACGGGTGCGGCACCACCACGACGGCGGTGACCCCATCTCCATGTGTCCGCTACCAGGGCTGCCAGACGGGAGTCCCCGTCGATTGGTGCCTGACCTCCGGACCTCATTCGCCCCAGGGGGACTTCACCGGACCTGGTGCCTGGGCGTTCTTCAACGCGCTCCCCTAACCGAAAGGCAAGCGGTCGCGATTGTCGCGCGCGCCGTGCCTTGCTAAGACCGCCCCTGCTTGAGCAAGACGCGGCTGGCACTGAAGCAGGTGGTACGGCGATATGTTCCGCTGCCCCTGCTACGACAGGCCCTGACCTGGCGCTCGAGGTGGTTCGCGCGGCGCCACCACCCCACTCCTGCCCGGGAGGTCTTCTCGGAGATCTACGCGAAGAACCTGTGGGGTGGCCGCGAATCGGTGTCGGGCCCGGGCTCGGCGATGGCTGCGACGCGGAACGTTCGCGCCGCCCTGGCTCGGCTGGTCCGGCAGTACGGCGTCCGCTCGATGCTGGATGCCCCCTGCGGTGATTTCAACTGGATGCAGACGGTCGACCTGGCCGGCATCGCGTACGTGGGCGGCGACATCGTGACCGCTCTGGTCGAGGACGTCTCCCGGCGCTTCGGCGGTGTCGACAGGCGGTTCGTTCAAGTGGATCTGACCGGCGATCGTTTGCCCTCCGTCGATTTGATATTTTGCCGCGACTGCTTCATTCACTTGCCCTTCAAATCGATCCACGAAGCGCTCGCCAATTTTTTGCGCTCGGACGCCAAGTACATTCTGTTGACGACGTTTACGAATCATCCCATCAACTTCGACACCACGTCCGGGGGCATGCGCGCACTCGATCTTTGCGCGTGGCCGTTCAATTTCCCGGAGCCGATCGAATTGATTCCGGAGGAGCACGTCGGCCCGCCCAGTGAACCGCGCAAGCACATGGGCCTGTGGTCCATGGAATCATTGCGACCCTTGCTGCGCGGTCGCTGACTCGTCGACCAGACCAGTCGGCGCGCCGGTGGTAACTGGCGAGCTCGGAATTCAATCGCGGCTGCGAGCACAGCCTTGCCCTGGCGCAGCCAGCACCGCGTCGACGCGCGGGATACACAACAGACACTACGTGATCGACCGAGGCTCGCCCAAAAGCTACACAGAAGACACTAGGTGTGACTGCTTATTGGTGAGGAACCGACGAAATTTTTTCGAAACATCGACATTGGCGCCTTGACCAAAATCGACTCTTCGAGCACTTTGGTTATCTCGCAATCCACCGATGGCGGATCGCGAAGCAATTAGGTGGCCCGGCGCGCCCCGATTACTAAGTTCCTGTTCGGCGTGCCACGCCTACATTACGCAGGTCTCGGCGACAAGTAGTTCGCTTCAGTCGTTTCGACGGCCGACTCATTAGCGTTCGCGAATTTCCCACACCGCGCGACGCGCTTCATTTCAGCAGGCCTGCGCCGTCCGACATCCGGGTGGCGATCACTGCGTGAAGCTCGCTGCCAGTGTCGGTTTCGATCGCACCCTGGACCACCGCATGGGGTCCAGGCCCTAAGCAGTGGCTCCCATGGTTTCCCCCAAACACTTCCACGACGGAAGAGGAGTACGAATGATCAAGCACATCTCGCTCTCGGTATTGTTGTGTTCAACGTTGTCAATTCTCGGGTGTGGCGACGGCTCCACCGAGCAGCAGCAACTCGATTCGACTGACAGTGAAGCGGCCCTCGCCCGCACCAGACGGCATGGCTCCGGTGGTGTGGTGGGGACCGGTGGCACGGTCGCCAGCGGCGGCGCGGTAGGAACCGGCGGACAGGTGGTCTCGTCGGGAGGAACCACCAGCACGGGAGGCGCTGTCGGTTCGGGCAGCACGGGCGGGTTCACCGGCACCGTCAATTCCTCGCTGGTCCTGCACGTGACGGCCAGCCGAACCTCGTGCAAGGCACCTTGCGCGGTCTCCTTCGACGCGACGCCGTCCACGGGGTTGAGCAACAACAACGACTACACGGGAGCCTCGTGGATGTGGGACTTCGATTCGACCGGCAAGAACGGCGGCGGCGAGCCCCACAAGACGAGCATCGGCTTTCTCTCGGCGCACACCTACGACGTCCCCGGGACGTACACGGCCGCCGTCTCGGTCAAGGACCTGTCGGGCGCCACGACGTCGTCGACGGTCACCATCACCGTATCGGCGATGACCGGGACGACCTACTACGTGTCGGCGGCGGGCGGCGGCTCGACCTGCTCGACGGCGGCGCCCTGCTCACTGACCACGGGACTCACCCACGCGGCGGCGAACAACTCCGTGCTGCTCAGGCGGGGCGATACCTTCACGGTCTCCACGGCGTTCTCCTTCTCGATGGCGGGACCGTTCGTCTTCGGCTCGTACTCGGACCCGGCCGCGCCGTCGTCCGCCGCTCCCGTGCTGAAGATGAACGTCGGCTCGAACTGGATCGGAAACGTCAACAACAGCTCGGACGTGCGCATCACCGATCTCCACTTCGTGGCAGGAACGGGCGTGACGCAGGGCTGGCAGGTCATCGGCTCCACCAACGCGCTGTTTGAGCGCGTCGAGCAGGAGCAGATCGGTGAGCCATCGGCGGGCGGGATCAACTTCCTGGTCGAGGACATCAGCGACTATACGTTCTTCACCGACTCGCACTTTCACGACTTCGTCGACCTTGGGATCTATGCCGACCGCTCGCAGCACCTCTCTGTCGTCGGCGTGACCATCGACCGCTACTCGGGCGGGGACCACGGCATCCGCGTTCAGGGTGGCAACCCCCAGACCACCGCTGGCACGGCCCGCCACACGTTCATTGGCTACTCCAGCTTCACCCCCCTGCTCAACGGCGGAAGCTTCGATTGCTTCTGCTTCCGAGGGGACAACACCGACGCCGTCGCGGTCGGCAATCAGTGCACTTCGACGATCTCCGCGACGCCGCAAAACAGCATGTACACCGAGCACATCAGCAACGTGCTGTTCGACTCGAACACGACCAACATCCAGGGAACGGGCACCAGCACCGGCATCGCCATCACCGCCCAGCACGTGTACGTGCGTAACAACATCATCATCAACGCGGACACGGCCATCAACGTGTCGGGACATCCGATGTTGCCGTCCAATTACGTGGATCAGGTCTATGTCTACAACAACACGGCCTATGGCCAGGGCTCGTATGCGGGGACCGGCACGCATCAGGTCATCTTCCTGGCGCACGGCGCTGTTGCCCCGACGACGGGCACCGTGACGGTCAGGGACAACATCTGGGAGACGACCAGCACCGCGAACAATTCGATGTTCGCGCAAGAGACCGGAAACGGCACCATCGCCAGCGACCACAACCTGTGGTTCGCTCCGAACACGACGCTGTCGGGCGCAAACCCTGGCACCAGCGCCATGAACACCAACCCGATGTTCCAGTCGACGAAGGTAACCGACTCGAACGGCTTCTGGCTGCAGTCCAACAGCCCGGCCATCGGCTCCGGCGCCTCGACGGCGATGTGGCTGAACAAGAACGCGGCGACGCGAAGCTCGGCCTGGAACATGGGCGCGTTCTAACGGGCCTCGGTCCTCGACCGAACATGGTCTGTTGAGCGCCTGACCCGGGGCGGCGGAGGGGCAGCGGTGGTGATCCGTCGAATCGGACACCGCCCGGCCCCGCCGCCGCCCCTTTCTTCGTTCCCGGGCCGCCCGTCACGACATCGTTTACCTGGTCTTGGCGGTCCCGAAATTTCCCCGTGATACGGGACGTGTACGTTCCGTTCATGACCAGAAAACGTGACGACGATTTCACCACGACCGAGCGACCCGAACAGCTGGAGGACGGCGGGCGGCGCAGCTTCCTGCAGAACAGCCTGGCGACAGCCGGAGCGGGAGTGGGCGCGCTGGCCGCCCTCAGCACGCCCGCGCTCGCGCACGCCGAAACAACGGTGCCGCGCACCACGTTGAGCCACTACCACGTCCCCGCCACCGACAAGACGGTGCACTGGGGCTACTTCAGCAAGAACCTTCCCCCGTTGGTGGAGGTGACCTCGGGCGACTTCGTCACCATCGAGACGGTCACCCACCACGCCAATGACGACCACGAGCGCATGGTGAAGGGCGATCCCGGCGTCGAATCGATCTTCCACTGGGACGCCAAGCGCAAGGGCGTCGACCGCCGCGGGGCCGGCCCCATGGACGCGTCCCTGTTCGGGAGGGGCGCTGGCGAGGGGCTGGGCGTGCACATCTGCACCGGCCCGGTGGCCGTGAAGGGGGCCGAACCGGGCGACATCCTGGAGGTCCGGGTGCTCGACACGCGCATGCGCCCCAGCGGCAACCCCAAGTACGCGGGAAAATCCTTCGGCAGCAACGCGGCCGCCTGGTGGGGTTTCCACTACAAGGAGCTGATCGAGGAGCCCAAGCCGCGCGAGGTGATCACGATCTACGAGGTCGACGCCAGTGGCGAGCGCGACTGGGCGCGGGCGCTCTACAACTTTCGCTGGACACCCCAGACCGATCCGTTCGGCAAGGTGCACAAGACCATCGACTACCCGGGCGTGCCGGTCGATCACCGCAAGGTGAAGGAGAACTGGGGCGTGTTGAAGAACGTCCGGGTCCCCGTGCGGCCGCACTTCGGCACGATGGGCCTGGCGCCAAAGGAAGCGGATCTCGTCGACTCCATCCCCCCCAGCTACACGGGCGGCAACATCGACGACTGGCGCATCGGCAAGGGGGCCACGATGTACTACCCCGTGTCGGTGCCCGGGGCGCTGCTGTCGGTGGGCGATCCCCACGCCTCGCAAGGCGACTCCGAGCTGTGCGGAACGGCCATCGAGTGCTCGCTGACGGGGACGTTTCAGCTGATCCTGCGCAAGAAGAACACCCTGAAGGGGACGCCGCTCGAGGGGCTGGACTACCCGCTGCTGGAAACAGCGACCGAGTTCGTGGTGCACGGCTTCAGCTTCGCGAACTACCTGGCCGAGCTGGGCGCCAAGGCGCAGTCCGACATCTACGGCAAGTCGTCGACCGATCTCGCGCTGCGCGACGCCTTCCGCAAGATGCGCCGTTTCCTGATGACCACCCAGAAGCTCACCGAGGACGAGGCGATATCGTTGATGTCGGTGGGCGTCGACTTCGGCGTCACCCAGGTCGTCGACGGCAACTGGGGCATCCACGCCATCGTGAAGAAGAACCTGTTCGCCGCGGAGGTGTGACGTGTGTGACGTGTGACGTGTGACGTGTGACGTGTGACGTGTGACGTGTGACGTGTGACGTGTGACGTGTGACGTGTGACGTGTGACGTGTGACCGGCCCGCTGGCGGCCATGAAATTTCCGTTAATCACATTGCCAGCTGACGACGTAATCGTTCGGAGGGGCACACAACGTCGTTGACTTGAAAATTTGAATTCAGATAAGCTCCCTCCCGATGTCGGATCAATTCATTGGGGAGGTCAGGGTCTTCGGGGGCAACTATGCACCGGTGGGCTGGGCGCTGTGTGATGGGGGACTCATGCCGATATCGCAATACAGCACCCTCTACGCGGTCATCGGGACGACGTATGGCGGCGACGGCCAGACGACGTTCGCGGTTCCCGATCTACGGGGACGCATTCCCGTCCATCAGGGGCCCGGGTACCTGATGGGACAGGTGGGCGGGGCCGAACAGGTCACGTTGCTGACGGCGGAATTGCCGCCGCACGGCCACGCCATGCAGGCGAGCACCGGCACCGGCAACAGCGCCAGCCCGACGGGGAATCTGTGGGCGCAAACGCCCGCCAAGCTCTACACGACGCAGGCGGCGAACGCCGTGATGGACCCGTCGGCGATCACGCAGGCGGGCCAGGGCCAGGCCCACCAGAACATGCTGCCGTTCCTTTCCATCAACTTCATCATCGCGGTGGAGGGACTCTATCCGTCGCGTCCTTGAGGCTGGTTGACCGGTACGTTCCGAGAACTGATTCGTCGACGAGGGGGTTGGGCTCATGGCGGAACCATTCCTGGGGGAGATCCGGATTACGTCCTTCGACTATGCGCCGTCGGGGTGGGCGCTGTGCAACGGGCAGTTGCTGCCCGTCAATCAAAATGCGGCGCTGTTTTCCCTGATTGGAACGTCGTTCGGCGGTGACGGACGCAGTACGTTTGGGCTGCCGAACCTGCAAGGCCGCGTCCCCATGCATGATGGTCCGGGGCAAAACCCCGGCGTTCAGGGTGGGGAGAGCCAGCACACGCTCACGCTCGCCGAGATGGCGGGACACACGCATCAGGCGACCGCTCGCGACGCGCCGGGGAACAGCTCCAGCCCGGCCGGGACGGCCTGGGCTCAGCAGCCCGACAATCAGATGTACACATCGGTGGTGACCTCGTCGCTCGTCACCATGAACCCCAGCGCCATCGCGCCGGCCGGGAGCGGCCAACCACACGAGAACTGGTCACCTTATGTCGTGGTCAGCTTCATGATTGCGCTGTCGGGGCTCTACCCGTCTCGGCCTTGATGAATATCGACGCGAGGAAATACCATGGCTGATCCATACGTCGGTGAGATTCGGATTTTTCCCTACACGTACGCCCCAGCCGGCTGGTTGTTGTGCAATGGGCAACAAGTGTCGGTTCAACAGAACTCGGCGCTGTTCTCCATCATTGGAACCACCTACGGTGGCGACGGGCAAACGACGTTCAATTTACCCAATCTCCAGGCCAGCGGACCGCTGGGGTTCGGTTCTGCGCCGGGCCGAACGCCGCGCGGCCTGGGGGCGGCGGGGGGCGCCGCCACCGTGGCGTTGACGTTGGCCCAGACACCGTCTCACAACCACAACGTCGCCGTGGCGTCGGCCGACGCGGGAACCACCGCCGTCACCACTCCCACCAACGCGACCTTGTTCGGCGGCACGCAGGCGAAGGCAAAGACGACCGGCTATGTCACGGTCGCCGGGCAGGCGCTGGATGTCCTGGATGCCGCGGCGGTGCTGCCCATGGGCGACTCGACGCCGCACAACAACCTTCCGCCCTTCCTCACCTTCAATTTCTGCATCGCGACGACCGGCGTCTATCCGATGCGCCCTTGAGGCGCGACGAGGTGAGCACGGATGATCGAACAGACGGCACTCGCATCGATCGCGATCGCTCCCCCTTGGTCCATGCGTCAGGCCGATGTCGCCGATGAGCCGTTTCTCGACGGCCTGTACATCACCACGCGGATCGAAGAGGTGCTCTCCTGGGGATTTCCCCCCGAAGCGGCACGCGCTTTTCTGGTCGGTCAGGCGCGGGTCCAGCGCCGGGCGTACGCGCTTCAATTCTCGGTGGCCGAGCACAACATTCTTCTCGAGGCGGGGCGCGCCGTGGGTCGCCTGATCATCGCCGCCGATCCCCCCGCGCTCCGCGTCGTCGACATCTCGGTGCTTCCGGAGATCCACGGACGGGGGTTGGGCACCTGGGCGCTCGAGCAGGTGCTGGCTCGCGCCACGCGGGGGCATGCCCCCGTCCGCTTGACCACGCTGGCGGCTGGTCCGGCGCGCCGGCTGTACCATCGCCTCGGGTTTCAGGTGACCGCCGCGAGCGAGGACGGCCTCCTGGCCATGGAATGGCTGCCGGAATGATCGCGCCGTCTCGCCGCGGGGCCATCGACGAGAGGCGCGAACCTCCCGGACTTCGCCGATAATTTCGGCAATGTCGCGCGCGCGTGTCCCCTGGGTGCTGTTGACCGCGAAGCCGGGAACGCAGACCCCCGCCCCCGTCAACGGCATCCAGATCGTCGCGCCCTCGGCGGGGCCGTGAACGGATCGGGGATGCGCCGGTTGCTCTGCGGAGGGCTGGCGCTCGCGTCTGCGTGCGCCTCGTCGCGCGAGATCGGAACGTGCCGGCTGGGAGAACTGGCGGCCACGTCCCACGCCGGGTCGGCCAACCTGCGCGATGCGAAGGCGTTTCGCAACTACGTGGCCGTCACCGCCGTCGAGCCGCCCGGGTACCATGTGCTGGTCTGGTATCACGACGTCGAGCCGGTCGTGGCGCGCGTCAGGGTCACGCGGACGAGTACAGGCGCCCTCACCATCGAATCGGAGAGCGGCGCCTGGGGAGGGCTCGGCGTTCCTCCCGAGGGTCCAGCCGCGGCGCCTCCCGCCGAGCTCGCGCCACTCTTTCACGAGCTTCAGGCGGAGCTGACCCGGCGGTGCGGGGGACGACGCGATTTTCGGCTGGCGTTCGCGGGCGCCGGACGTGCCGTGACCATCCGCGAGTTCGTCGCGCACGACGTCGCCAGCACCCGACCGACCCGCGTCGGCTGGACGGCGCGGCTGGGCGTGATCATGGATCCGGCGCTGACGCGCATCGAGCAGCTCATCGATGGCGAGAGCGGCTTCGGCGTCATCGAGCTGCCCGATGACGCCCAGTGGATCCCCGTCGAGGAAGGGACCGGCGACGTCCTGCTCTTGGGCCGCGCCGTTCCACCCGCCTTTCTCGAACGCCTCGGCGCGGCCGCCCGCGCCTTCGAGGCACGAACGCCCCCGCGCGCGCTCTCCTCGCTGATCCCGGCCGACGCCCCCCTGCTGCCGTCCGGATTCGATCCTTCGCTCACCGCCAAGGTTTCGCTGTATGCGAGACGCGAACGCTCCGGCCCGGGCGCCGGCTCGTCGCCAGTGGACCTGCTGGCCAACCTCGATCTTCACGATGCGGTGTTCGGCGAGGGCGCGGGCAACACCGCCACCGTGACCGTCGGCGAGACCCACTACACCTTGCGTGCCACGCTCACGCCGCTCGTCTCGCACGCGCCGAGCTCGGCGCCGAGCACCACGACGTATTCCGGGTTGCTCGCGCTGAACCTGGAGGACCAGCAGCGAACGCTGTGGGAACACACTTACGTTGCAAGCGGGCAAATCGCGACGGAAGGGGACCAGGTGGTCGCCCCCTTCGGCCTGGAGCTCCCTGGCAACAGCTCGTCCTCGCCCGACTACCCGGCACGCCACGCGCGCCTCGCCGCCGCGCCCCCTTACGCCGTCATCGATC
>DASYCK010000104.1:0-16607 GCA_036500205.1 Polyangia bacterium
AAGCTGGTGGTCGGGGCCGCCGGTGGGCCCACCATCATCACCGCCACCACGCAGGTGCTGCTGAACGTGGTCGACTTCAAGCTCGACGCCCAGGCCGCCATCGCGGCGCCGCGCATTCACGATCAGTGGTTCCCCGAACTGCTGATGGTCGAGCCGGAGATCCCGCGCGACGTGGTCGACGGGCTGACGATGCGCGGCCAGAAAGTGAAGGAGATTCCCCACGTCGGCGTGTCGAACCTCATCGTTCGCACGAAGGACGGGCTCGACGCGGCGGCCGAGCCCCGCAGTCCCAGCACGCCCGCTGGGTACTAGGGCGTCGCGACCGGGATGAGGTCCAGCTCGGCGACGCTGGTCCAATCATTCCCGTTGATCTCGCTCAGGGCCACGAAGCGGATGTAGCGCGCCGTCTGCGGGGTCGAGAACATCACGCGCGTCTCCGTGCGCGCGGTGCCGAACGTCCCGGTGGCCACCGCCGTTCCCCAGGCGGTCGTGCTCTGCCCCACGTAGAATGCGTAGCCGGCCACCATGCCGTGATCGTCCTTGTCCTGCCGGGGCAGATAGCGGAAGCCGGCGAAGGTCGTGGTGGCGCCCAGGTCGATCTGGAGCTCGTGCGGATGCGGGGTGGTGCCCCCCGTGTACTGGGTGTGCCAGAACGTCGACGCCGAACCGTCGAAGGCGTTCGTCGCCGGATCGTTCATGTCCTGCGTCTCCTGGCTGTCGGCGTAGACCAGCGACCAGTTGGTCTGGGGGATGAACCCGTCGCTCGCCCCCGACCACTTGCCGGTGGTCAGGTCGAGCTGCCAGTCGTCGACCCGATCCATGACCAGCGACGTGCCGTTGAACTTCAGCGGGAACCAGATGTACTTCGAGCTGACCAGGTCCGGATCCTGCCAGCGGTCGCCCGCGTAGATGTACGTCGTGGCCTGGCTGCCCACCACGGGGATGACGTAGGCCGCCTGCGTGTCGTAGGTCGTCGAATCGCCCACGTTCTGCAGGGCCGACCAGGGTCCGCCGATCGCCGTGGCCGTCCCGTACTTGGCCTGGTTCGAGTCCCATCCGGTCGCGGCCGAGGTGATCAGGTAGTAACGGCCGTTCTGCTTGAACATCGCCGGCGCCTCGCGCGAGCTGCCCGCCCACAAGGTGACCACCTGCTTGGCGATGGTCAGGTAGTCGTCCGAGAGCTGGTACAGGATCATGTCGGCGTTGTTGTTGGCGGCCGCCATGAAGTAGGCCTTGCCGTCGTCGTCCTTGAACAGGAAGTCGTCGCGCGACATGTTCATGTTCGGCTGAAAGGCGCTCTTGTAGGTGTAGTTGCCGTCGATGGTGGGGCTGGTGAACACGCCGGCCTTGGCCTCGGCGTAGCTCGCCCCGTCCCAGTGCAGCCACATCACGAACAGCTTGGTGGTGTCGTTGTAGATGACCTTCGGGCGTTCGATGATGCGTGCGGCGGTGTTCAGATCGGCGGCCGTGCTCTTGGTGATGATGGCGTTGCGGAACTCCCAGTGCATCAGGTCCTTCGAGGCGTAGCAGTTCACCGCCTTGAAGTTTCCCGAGTTGGCTGACTTGTCCTCGCCGATCCAGTACCAGGTGCCGTCGACCAGGATGAAGCCGCCGCCGTGCGCCTCGATGCGCTTGCCGGTGGTGTCGTTCCAGAACCCGCCGTTGTGGATGGTGGCGATGACGTCGGCCGTGCCCGACGCGCCGCCCGGTGTGCCCGATGCTCCCGCGATGCCCGGGGCTCCGCCGCTGGCCGCGCCGCCCGCGCCGGGCTGCCCCCCTTTGCCGCTGCTGCCTGCCGCGCCGCTGCTGCCTGCCGCCGAACTCCCGGCGCGTCCCGTGGTACCGCCGCGCGGGGTCGAGGCGCCCGCCGTGCCGCCGGTCGATGGAGCGCCGCCGGTCGCCGACTCGCCGCCCGTGCCTGGCGCACCGCCGCTGCCGTTGCGTCCTCCCGTGCTGGCGCCGCCGCTGCCGCTGGTACCGCCCGAGCCTACGCCGCCGCTGCCGGTCGCGCCCCCGCTGGCCGTCGTTCCGGTCATCCCCCCCGAGCCGGCGTCCGGGTCGCCGGTGCTCTGGCTCTTGCTGGCGCACGAGGCGGTCGCCAGCGACAGCAACAGCGCCAGCAAGGTTCGCGGGTCAAATTTCGTGGGGAGGTTCACGAACGCGGAGCCTAACGTATCCTCCGACGGTGATCGATGTCCCCGCGACGATGACGACGCGCCGCCGCCTTGGCCCGCTTCCCCGTTGACACCCAGCGACGGCGACCTTTAGTCTACGCCTCCCTGTCGAGCAGGGTTTCCGGGGGGCGCACGACGAAATG
Organism: Polyangia bacterium; assembly: GCA_036500205.1. GTDB lineage: Bacteria > Myxococcota_A > Polyangia > Fen-1088 > Fen-1088 > DASYCK01. The sequence continues at coordinate 2,318 of DASYCK010000104.1, forward strand.
ACAAAGGCAGAGCTGATCGCGCGGGTTCATGCGAAGAAAGATCTCCCGCGCGATCTCACGAAGAAGACCGTCCTGCAGGTGGTGAACCACGTCTTCACCGAGATGGGCGACTACTTCATCCGCGAGAAGACGGTCCGCGGCAACGGCGTCAAGCTGACCTATCCAGGCTTCGGCACGTTCTCGAAGCGACGGCGCCCGGGACGCGTCGTCAGGGACATCCGCACCGGCGCCCCCATCGAGATTCCGCCGCAGTTCACCGTGACGTTTTCCCTCGGCACCGAGCTGAAGTCGTTGATGAATCGGGGGGCGGGGCCCAAGGCGCCGCCCAAGAAGTCCGCCGCCACCAAGTAAGTCCCTCGTCGCGGCGCGCGTCGGTCGACGTCCGGCGCTACACTCGAGGGGATGCTCAACCCGCGCCTGGAGCTCTGCGACCTCCACATCCACGTCGGCGGAGCGGTGGCGCCGCACATCCTCTGGTCGATCGCCCACGACCAGGGATTCAAGCTGCCGGTGTCGAACTACTGGGATTTTTGCGATCTGGTCACCGCCGCGCCCGACCGGGTGGCGTCGCTCGGCGACTATCTGGCGATCCTGCATCAGTGGACGGAGAAGATTCAATCGTCGCCGGCTGCCATCGAGCGCTCGATCTACGAGATCATCGGCAAAGAATTTCGTTCCAGCTTCGTCACGCTGATCGAGCTGCGCTTCAACCCCATGAAGCGAAACCTCGAGGGGGAGCGCGACCTCGACCACATCATCCACGCGGCGCTGCGGGGCATGGATCGAGCTTGCCTCGAGTACGGCGTGCGGGCTGGCCTGATCTTCTGTCTGGCGCGGGAATTCCCGCTCGCCCAGAACGAGATCCTGGTCAAGAAGGCCGTGAAGTACCGGTCGCGCGGGGTGATCGGGATAGATCTGGCCGGCCCCGAATCACACGCGCTCGAGCTGAGCAGCGAGGTCGACGGTTATCGCGAGCTGTTCGCGCGGGCGCGCGCGGCGGGGCTCGGCACGACGGTGCACACGGGCGAGACGTCGCACACGTCGGTGGCGGGCGTGCTGGCGGTCCTGGAGAAGCTGGCGCCGTCGCGCATCGGCCATGGCATCGCGGCGGCGGCCAGCGACGAGGCGGTGCGCAAGCTGGCGGAGGCGGGGACGGTGCTCGAGATCTGCCCCAGCTCGAACCTGCGTACCCGCGCGGTGACCGATCTCGCGGATCTGGGACGCGCCCTGCGCATCTTCGACGAGGCAGGGGTGCGCTTCACCATCAACACCGACGGCCCCTATCTGCTGAACACCCACCTGCGAGGCGAGCTGGAGATGTTGATGGACGCGAACATCCTCTCCGAGACCCAGATCGAACGGTGCATCGCGGTCGCCCAGGCGGCGACGTTCTTGCGGTGACGGTCGCGGCGCGGCGTTTCGGCTGCGCCCTGGCGACGGTCGCGGCGTGCGGCGCCGCCGCGCTCGGCCCGGCGCACGCGCGCGCGGCGGGGGCGTTCGCGCCGCCCGACAGCGTCGAGACGCGCCGGGGAGCGGCGGTGGCCGAACGCTTCGAGCTCGCCCGCAGGTTCGAGCTGACCCTGGGCATCTCGAACGCCTTCACGGAGCAGAACCGGGCGGCGATGGCGCGGGTCGAGTCGCGGGTGGCCGCCGTCCCCGGCGTGCGGCAGGTCATCGGGCCGGCGCGGTTGCAGGCCATCACGGTCGACGGGGCGGGGCGCGTGACGATGTCGCCGCTCACCTCACGCGCGCTCGGCGGCGGCCCGGCCGCGTTCGAGGGGCAACTGCTGCTCCGCGCCGACGCAGCCGGTTGGTTCATCTCCCCCGACGGATCCCAGCTGCGCCTGCTGGTCGATACCGCCGATCTGCCGAAGGTGCGCTGGCCCATCGAGGCGGCGGTGGCGTCGTCGGGGCTGGTTTTGCTCGAGGGGACGATTCCCGCGGCGCCGCTGTGGCCCGATCCGGAGCGCGATTCGACCGGGTGGAGCCCGATCACCCCGCTCGAGCTGGCGCTGCTGATGCTGCTGTTGCCGTTCGTGGCGCTGGCCGTCTCGGCGCGCCCCGCCGCCCGGCGGGCCTGGCTGTGCGTGATGGCCGCGGCGCTGGCCACCGCGCTGCCGGGCGTCGTCGCGCCGGTGGCGGGGATACGGCGGTACGCGCTGCTCATGGGCCTGGCGGCCGCCCTGGCGCTGCTGGCCGTGCTGCTCGTGACGGCCGGCGTTCGGCTGCTGCGCGGACGGTCGCGCGCGAGCGTTCCCGGAAAGCGCGCCCCGGGGCCGCTCGTGATCGTCTCGGTGGCGCTGCTCGCGTCCGCCGTCTGGCAAGCGCGTCGCCTGCGCATGGAGACGGGGCTGTGGAGCGAAGCACCGCTGTTCTTCGTCGACGTGCGCGCCGATCTGGCCGAGCCCGTCGTGCTGCGCGAGCTGCGGCGGATGACGGAGCTGCTTCGGGTCGAGCCGGGGGTCGATCAGGTCTGGTCGGTGGCCGACCTGTTCGGCGCCATCCCGCGCCCCGAGCTCGGTCCAGCGGGCATTCCCAGCGACAAGGAGCTCACGCGGACGATCTTGAAGCGCGCGCGCGCCGACGCCGCCGTCCAGCTCGAGCTCGCGCCCGATCTGCAAGAGGCACTGATGGTCGTGCGCATCGACGACGACTCGGGGATGAGCCACGCGCGCGTGCGCAGGCGAGTGGCGGAGGTGCTGAAGCGCCGCTTCCGGCCGACGCTGCTGCGTATCGACGTGACCGATCCCGCCGTTCCGCTGGCGACGCGCGCGCTGGGGCGAGGCTTCCTGGCCGAGGACGCGCGCGAGCGGGTGCTGAGCCTGTGCGAGCAGGCCGGGCGAAACCTCGAGCCCGAGCAGGCGGTGGCGATCGAAGAAGAGCTGCGGCGGGTGGCGCTGGCGCCGCGACTCGACGTGGGCGCGTTTCGCAAGGACGCCGCGCGCGTGATCGAGGCGTTCGTCGAGGAGACGGCGCTGGCGGGGAAGCACGTGAGCCTGCCCCATCCCGCCGAGCGGCAGCGCCTGATCGAAGGATTGCTGGCCTCGGCGGGGGAGCCGAGCGCGCAGGAGGTCACCCGGCGGCTCGCCGAGCTGTGGGGGACGCGCTTCCCCCCGCGCGCGCTGCAGGCCCACGCCGTCGAGCTGGGACGACGCCTGGGCGCGCTACGCCGGCGCGCCATGGTGGCCCTGCACGCGAAGGCGATCCTCGCCGCCGCCGATCTTCCCTCCGAGGGGGGGCTGTCAGACGAGGTCCGGGACGCTACCCTTGAGGCGATGGGGCCAATCGTGGGCGTGCCCGCCGCGCTGGGAACCGCGGATGCATTCGCGGCGGCGAACACGTTCGCCATCGATGTGGCGCTGGTCGGCGGGGTCGTCTCGGATCAGACCCTGTCGGCGCTGTGGCCGCCGCGCCTCAGGCTGGGATTGGTCGTCGCGGTGCTGGTCAGCGCGCTGCTGCTGCTGGCGATCGGCGGACGCGAGGCGCTCGGCTGGTTGCCGGTGGGGCTGTCGCCCGCGGCGGTGGTGCTGATCATTCCCACGGTGCTGGGTGTGTCGACGGGCGCGCTGTTCGTGGCGGTACTGTCGGGGGCGCTGGGTGGAGGAACGGCCTTCGCCCTGGCGTTCGCGCCAGCGAGAGGCGAGGCGTGAAACGCCGCCTGCTCGCTTGCGTCGCGCTGAGCGTGGGCGCCGGCTGCGCGGGGCCGCCCTGGTACCTCGGCGAGCCGCTGGGGGGGCGGCCCGCCATTCCGCCGACGAGCCGCGCCCTCACCGTGGCCGAGCATCGGCAGGATGCCGAGGAGGCGAACCACGCCCAAAATCGGGTGACGGAGATCGCCGAGCTGATCGCCCTCGAGCAGCGCGGCGCCCTGCGCCCCGGCGGCGAGAAGCGACTCGTCGACCTGCTGTTGCTGCGGGCGCGGGACTGGGCGGCCCTGGGTCGCCCAGTCCCGCTCGCGGACGACCTGCGCCACGTCATCGCGCTGCAGCCAGGGCGCGCGCTGCCGCTCGCCGCGCGGCTACGCACGGCGGAGAGGGCGGAGGGGGATCTGTGGCTGGGGCTCGGGGAGAACGCGCGGGCCGAGCAGGAGTACAGCGCCGCCGAGAAGCTGGGCGCCGACTTCATGGAGCTCCGCTTTCGTGCCGTGTGGGGCGCGTCCGTCGCCGATCTCGACCGTGAGGCGATCGACCGGGCGCTGACGCAGCTCCCCCCGCGCGTGCTGGCGCCCTTCACCGTGCAATATCTCGAACGCGGCGGCGCCAGCCCGCGGCTGCTGAGACGGGCCTGGCTGGCCGCCCGCACGTTCGGTCCACCCGAGCTGCTGGCGCGCCTCGAGGCCCTGCCGGCCGCGCCGGCGTTCGAAGCAGAGCCCCCCAAGGCCAACGATCGAGCGGCGCTCGCCAGCGCCGGATCGCTGAAGGCCCCCGCCGACGACGATTTCCTGGTCGCCGGTCCGACCCTGGCGCGGAAGCTGTTGCCGATGGCGGCTGCGTTTCCCGAGCTGCTCGCGCCCGGTCCGCGCGCGCGACGATGGGCGGACTGGCTGGTGGCGGAGGATCCCACCAGCCCGGACTCGCTCGAGGTCGCGGCGCTCATCGACGCGCGCGCCGGGCGGCTGGGCGGCGCGGAGCAGAAGCTGGGCGACCTGGTCTTCTTCTCGATCGATCGCGCGGGCGCCTACGCGCGCGCGGCCCAGGTCTGGGAGCGGACCGGGCAGCGACGACGGGCCTGCGCCGCGCTGGATCGGGCGACGCGGGTAGGGGGCGTCGACGATCCGCGCTGGTGCGAGCTGCTGGCCTGCGTGGCGGAGGAGCCGGGCAGCGGCGACGCCGAAGCGATCGCCGCCCACATCCACGAGCGCGCCCCCAGGCTCGCCTGCGGCGCGCCGCCCGACAGCCCTGCCGAGGTGACGCCGGGCCCCCCGCCGGCGGACCCGACATCGCCCAGCCCCACCGCCCAGCCGTAGAATGGCGTGCTAGCGCTTGCGCTCTTCGAAGGACAGCAGCGTGTGTCGCATCCTGTCGAACGTCGCCTTCGAGGCGGCATCGTCGGCCAGGTTCTGCTTCTCGCCGGGATCCGCGGTCAGGTCATACAGCTCGAAGCGCGGCTCGCTGACCCGGTGAATCAGCTTCTTGTCGCCGTCGACCAGCATCACCGCGTGATGTGGCCAGGCCGTGGCGGGAAGCATCTCGGAGAAGATCGGCCGCGGGGGGAGCTTCTCGCCCGCGAGCGCGGGGAGCAGGCTGCGCCCGCGAAACGACCTGGGGATGGGCGCGCCCACCAGGTCGACCAGCGTGGGCGCCAGATCCACGGCGGCGACCGCATCGGTGTTGACGACGGGGGCCCGCCCCGGCACGGCGATGATCAGTGGAATGCGCAGCTGTTCGTCGAACAGATCGGTGCCGTGAAACATCGCCTTGTGCTCGGACCAGGCCTCGCCGTGATCGGCCATCACCACCACCGCCGTGTCCTTCGCCAGGCCGAGCGCATCGAGCGCCTTCAGCAGCTTCCCCACCCACATGTCGACGAACGCGATCTCGTAGTCGTACTTCTCCATCAGGCCCGGCACGCCGGTCGCCCCGCTGGTGGGGAATTCCTTGTGCGTCATGTAGCTCGAGTGCGGCTCGAACAGGTGCGTCCACATCACGAAGCGCTCGTGCGACGCGGCCGCCTTCTTCAGATGCGCGATCACGCGCGGCACGATGCGCGGCGAAGCCGAGTCCTTGTTCGATTCGGCGATCGTCCCCGCGCCGTCGTTCGACCAGTCCTTGAAGCCCTTGCTGATGCCCCGATCATCCGTGAAATAAAAGTGTGAGAACACCCCCGTCGGGGTCAGCCCGGCGGCCCGCAGATCCTCGAAGAAGGTGTGATTGGAGGGGAGCAGGTTGGGATAGTTGACCTTCGGCTTGTCCCACTTCACCCCTGAAGGCTGCTGGCTGGTCAAGATCGCCGGGAACGAGCGGGGGGTGTTGGGCGCCTGCGACCAGACGCGCCGGAAATACGCGCCCCGGCGCGCCAGCGCGTCCAGGTTCGGCGTCAGCGACTTTCCGGCCGGACGGCCGTACCCTGCCACGCCCAGGCGATCGGCGCGCAGGGCATCGATGGTGATGATCAGGATGTTGCCCTTGAACGCGCCGGTGGCGTTGGTGGCGGCTCCCTTGTCGCCTGCGGGCGACGTCTTCGTCTTATCGTTCTCCTTCTCCTTCGTAGGCGGGGCAACGTCCCCGAGCTCGTCGGACGCTGCCTCGGAGCTATCCGCTTCTTTGTCGTCATCGGCGGTGGCGACGGCGTCGCCCCCTTCGCAGTTCTCGTCGATGCCGTTGCCGGGGATGTCCTCGGCGCCGGGATAGACGTCGGCGCGGTGGTCGTCGCAGTCGCCGCCTCCGAAGCGGGCCGAGAAGCCGTCGCCATCTCCATCGGTGGCGGCGCGCGCCACCCGCAAGCCGAAGCGCAACCCCAGCGAGCCCTGCTCGGCGGCGGCGAAGGCGGGCGACTTCTCCCCGAGGCGAGACGCCCCCACGAACGCGATGAAGATCGCGGCGACCAGCGCGTGCGAGACCCACACCGAGGGAATGCGCGCCGCCAGCCGGCGCCCCGACGCCGAGCGATACCAGAACAGCCCGTGGCCGACCCCGGCGACAATCACCACCGCGAACGCCACGAACGGCGACAGATCGAGGACCCGCCAGTCGGCGCGCGAGAACGCCGAGACCGTCGCCAGCGCGCCCATCAGCCCGCCCGCCAGCAGCAGCCCTCCAGTCGTCCCCACCTTCGCCGGCCGAGGAAGCCGCGGCACCACCCAGCGCCTGAGCGGCCGAAACAGCGCCACCGCCACCGCCCCTGCCGGAATTGCGCCGATCAGGACCAGCCCCGCCGACGCGATGGTGGCCAGCCTGTCGCTTTGCATGGGCCGCACCAGGACCCGCTGTCCGAGGGCCACGACGACGGCGATCACCGCCGTGCCGGCGAGCGCGCTGAGCAGGCCGGCGGCGGCGTTGCCGTCGACCCGCGGGTCGTCGACCAAGGCCGCGGGTCCGCCCGGAATCGCGGCGAGCACCCCCGCCGCCAGCAAGCCGACGACCGACGCGGCCAGCAGGCCAGCCGCGCCGTAGAGGCCGAGCGACAGCAGGAGCAGCGACGGCGCCGCGCCCGGCGTGGGCGCGCGAAGGACCGTGGCGATCACATCGACGACGCCAGCGCCCAGAAAACCAGCCAGCACCGAAGCGGCGATCGGTCCGAGGCGCGAGAAGCGAAGGCGTCCTATCATCGGTGGTCTGGAGCGGCGAGGTCGCGTGGTCAAAGGCCCCGCGCACTTGCAGCTACCACGACGGTGATCGCGAGACAACAAACCACGCCCTTTCGGGGCGGCAATCTTGTTGACGGCAGCCCCGGGGCACGATAACTCGATCGACTCTTGAATAAATTCGTTGAGAGAAACCTGGGTTGGTTGATCCTCCTCGCCTGTGGGTGTCAGGCAGCCGCCGCGGCCGACCCGCCGCCAGCTCCGGCCAAGGTGAAACCGGCCGAGAGCGCGGGACCGCCCAAGGCCGAGACGCTCCGCGAGGCGATGGATCTGCTGAACAACCGCGTTCACGCGTCGTCGCAGCGCGAAGGCCATCTGGTGATCGACGCCGGCAGCCCCGACTTTCTGAAGTATGTCGACGGCGGCTGGAAGACCTCGTGGCTGCTCGACGAGAAGGATCAGGGCAACCCGGCCGCGCTGGTGGTGGGGCTGTCGGCGCAGCTCTACGTTCCCATCGACACCGACGGCGATGGCGACGGGGGAACGGCGCTGGGGGCGAGCGCGCTGGCGTTCACGGTGCGCTCGCTGGCGCCGAAGCAGCGGGTGTCGATCTTCGTGAATGAAAAGTCGGTCGGGAACGTGGACATCGAGACGAAGACCAAGCGGTACCAGGTGGCCGTTCCGGCGCCGCTGCTGAAGGTGGGCGAGAACCGGGTCCGCTTCACGTTCCGCTCGGCGAGCGGCAGCGGCGGGCATCGCAGCGCCGCGGCCTTCACCAATCTCACCTTCGGGCCCGCGGGCGGCGAGCCGCCCGAGCCGACGGCCGCGACGGTTCGCAACGTGGCCCTCGGAGGCGCCAAGCGGCCTGCCATCACCATCCCCGGAAAGTCGTCACGACTGTCGTACTACCTGCAGATCCCCGACGGGGCGAGCCTGGCGCTGTCTCACGGCGCCGAGGCGGCGGGCGCGCACGCGCTCATCCGGGTCAGCGTCGACGGGCAGAAGCCGCGGGTGCTGCTCGACGTGGCCAGCGAGATGAAGTGGAACGACGTGGTGTTGCCGCTGGGCGCGGCGGCCGGTCAGGCGGCGCGCGTCGATCTGATCTCGCACGGCGGGAGCGTCGCCTGGGCGGCGCCGCGGCTGGTCGTGAAGGCGCCGCCGCCCGCCAAGCCGCCGGCCGACGTGCCCGCCGCCGATCACATCTTCATCTGGATGGTGGACACCCTGCGCGCCGACAAGGTCCACGTCTTCAATCCCAAGACCCGGGTGGAGACGCCGAACTACGACGCCTTCGCGGCCGACGCGACCCGCTTCGCCTGGGCCCAGGTGCCGGGGACCTGGTCGCTGCCGTCGCACGCCTCGCTGCTGACGGGCGTCTACCCCCCCGTCCACAAGGCGACGTCCGCCGAGTCGAAGCTGTCCAAGAGCGTCGCCTTCATCGCCGAGGACATGAAGAAGAAGGGCTTCAAGACGGCGATGTTCTCCTCGAACGGCTACGTCTCGTCGAAGTGGGGGTTCGACCGGGGCTGGGACGCCTACCGCAACTTCATCCGCGAGAATCTGCCCAACGGCGCCGACTACCTGTGGAAGACCGCCAAGACCTGGGTGCTGCAGAACAAGAAGAAGCCGGAGTTCGCCTATCTGGCGACGGTCGATCCCCACGTCGCGTACACGCCCAAGGCGCAGTTCCTGAAGAAATACTGGGACAAGCCCTACAAGGGCCCGCTGAAGCCGGCGTTGACGGGCATCCAGCTCGGCTCGATCGGCGCGGGCAAGCTGAAGATCAACGACAACGACAAGGCCTATCTCGAGGCGCTGCACGACGGCGAGATCACCCAGAGCGACAACAGCTTCGCCACGTTCATCTCCGACCTGAAGGCGGCCGACCTGTACGACCGTTCCATCGTCGTGGTGGTGTCGGATCACGGGGACGAGTTCGAGGAGCACGGGCGCTTCGGGCACGGCCAGTCGGTGTATCAGGAGCTGACGCACGTCCCCCTCATCATCCGCGCCCCCGGGCACATGCCGCAGGGGAAGGTGGTGCGGACCGACGTGGAGATCATGGATCTCTACGCGACGTTGCTCGACCTGGCGGGCGTGACGCCCGGCGAGAAAATTCAGGGGACGTCGCTGGTCCCGCTGTCGTGGGACGAGGTGGGGCAGGGCCCACGCGCGGCGTTCACCATCGACGGTCAGATCGCGCGCGGCCTGAAGGTGGCGCGCTACCGGCTGGTGGCGGCTTCGGGACGGCTCGAGCTGTACGACGAGCTCGACGACCCGCGAGAGCAGAAGGACATCGCTAGCGATCACCCCATCGCGCTGCGCCAGATGCGCGGCGTGCTCGGATTGCTGCACGCGTACGAAACGCGATGGACAAAATCCCGCTGGGGGACGGCGGCCAACGTTTCAGCCGATTTCGGAAAAGACGTCGGTTACGAATAAAACGTCAAATCGAAAGGTTGACGAAACACGATCTGGAGTATCTTTGGGAACGTAGGGGTGTCTGTACGTCACGATCCGAAGGGAGGGTACCTGCCATGCACTTGAGGCACATCGATCCCCGCTCGATTGATTGGAAGGACGCGATGCTCGACGAGGTGACCAAGGAGGAGGGGGGCGGTTCGGAGCCCGAGCCGGAGATCGAGATGGCCGCCATGGAAGGTCGCCATTCGCCGTCGCCGCCGACCCTGCGCGGCCCCGCACACGGCTTTTCAGCCCCGTCACGATAAATCGCGAGGAAACGCCGTTCGGCGTGGCCCTCGCCGGTCAACCAGCGAGGGCGCGCCCGATGGCTTCCAGGGTGGGAATGCCGCCCTGACCGCCCAGGCTGGCGCAGCTGAGTCCCGCCGCGGCCGTCGCGAAGGGTAGCGCCCGCTCGAGGGGCCAGCCCTGCAGCATGGCGTAGCCATAGGCGCCGCGAAACACCGAGCCGGCGCCGGTCACGTCCGCGACCTCGACGTCGATGGCATGCTGGCGCACCAGCTTGTCCTCGTGCAGGCCGACGGCCCCCTCGTCGCCGAGGGTGATGATGGCGATCTCGGGACCCATCTTGGTCAGCTCGACCAGGCTGCGCTCCATGTCCGAGGTGTGCGCGATCTCGGCGGCCACCCGCTCCGAGGCGATGACCACATCGGCCAGATCCAGGAGCTCGCCCAGACCTGGGCCCGTCTGTCGCACGCCCAGCAACACGCGCGCGCCGCGGGCCCGCGCCCGCGCGGCGGCGGCGATCTGCACGGTGGGCATCTCGGCGTCGAAGTACGCCAGCCGAACGCCATCGAACAGGTTCGGGGGAATGTCGGCGGCGACCAAGGGCGTCACGTCGCCGTTCGTGTAGCGGATGAAGCGGCGGCCCGAATCCTCCTCGACCAGGATGAACGTCGTCGGGGAAATTCGCTCCGGCTCGCGGAGCGTCAGCGACATGTCGACGCCGAAGTTGCGGAGGTGCCGCACGGTCAGATTGCCGAATTCGTCGTCGCCCAGGCGGCCGAAGAAACGTGCCCGGGCCCCCAGGGCGGCCAGGGTCGCCAGCGCCGTGCCGGTGGGCCCCCCGGCCTGCAACGAGAAGGTCGACAGGGCGATCGAAGGATCGCGAAGGCGGGGTCCGACGCCGATTTGATCGAGCGAGAGACAGCCGACCCCGACCACGTCGGGGAGCTCATTCGTCATGGCTCCGAGCCTATCACGGCATGCGCTGCCCACGGATCGGGGCGCCCCGGGGGAAACAGGGGCTTCCCGGAGTCTCTCGCCGTCAACGCGCCGGCCCGTGGACCTCGTCGGACGCCGGCAGCAGCGGCCGCCCCAGCGCGCGCTGACCCTCGATGAACTTCTCGAGCGCCGCCACCGCCTTGGTGTAGCTGGCGTTCGCGTAGTGGGCGCGGCCGAGATAGTAGAACAGCTCGGGGCGACGGGCCGCGAAGGCGGGATCGGCGGCCAACGGCTTCAGCTCCTCGACGGCGTCGATGTACTCCTCGGCCTTGTAGTCGAGGAAGCCCTCCAGCAGGCTGAAGTCAGAGCCCAGCCCCGTCCACAGGCTCTCCGGCCACTTCTCGAGAATCTTGTATGCCGTGGCGTAGCGCGTGGCCTCGAACGCCGCCAGCACGTCCGGATACTGCTCCGCCATCAGCGCGGCGTCCTTCGCTGGCTTCTTGGGACCGGCCACCGGTGGCGCCAGCCCCTCGTCGTCGCCCAGCGGAATCTCCGGATCGCGGTCGAGCCGCGTCGACACCAGCTTCAGCAGCAGGCGCGCGTGGCGCGACTCGGGGGTGTCGCCGGCCGCCTCGGCCCGCCGGGTCCACAGCTCCGCCTCGCGCGCCTTGCCGTGCGCCAGCAGGCTGCGCGCCAGCAGGCCGCAGTTCGCGCTCTTCGTCGGGCCGTCGCCGTCGTAGCCGGTGACGACGCCGCTCAGGTGCCCGTACGGCCACAGCGGCCCGTAGACCTTGGCCAGGTAGGGATCGAACTTCGCGTAGCCCAGCAGATCGCGCGGCGCCGAGAACTCGATGAGCGCGTTGTCGTCCGTGTTGATGGGGGAGGCGGTGGTGAACGACTCCAGCTCGTCGGGCGCCAGCAGCAGATACGCGAACACGTCGTGCGGGGATTCGATGAGCCCGCGCCTGGCCTCGGCGTTCGTGGCCGGGTGCGCGAACGCCCGCTCGATGGTCGGCAGATCCAGCTTCAGCGGCTCCTGGCTGGCGATGAGGATGGTGTCGGACGACAGATCCTCGGCGGAGAACACGTAGACGTAGCGAAACTCGTCGCGGACGGTGCGGTAGATCGTCTTGATGTTCCAGGGGGCGAGCTCGTAGAGCTGCGCCCACTGGCAGAAGATCCCCCCGGGCGCCAGGCGCCGCTTGATGTCGCGGAAGTACTCGCGCGTGAACAGGTTCGACACGCCGGTCAACCAGGGATTGGACGGCTGACTGACGATGACGTCGAACTTGTCCGTCCGCTGGGTGAGGAAGTTACGGCCGTCGCCGACGTGCGCCGTGACCAGCGGGTTCTCGAGCGGCTTGTGGTTCACGTCGTCGAACAGGTGCGACGCGCGATAGAGGATGGCCGGCTCCAGCTCGACCAGCTCGAGCGACGCGATCGGGTACTGCGTGATGGCGCCGGCGGTGACGCCCGAGCCGTAGCCGATGAGCGCCACCTTCGGCGCGTGCGTGCCGGGGTACAGCAGGAGCGGCAGCAGGCCGACGGTGATCTGCGTCGGCATGTCCCCCTCGTTCGAGGCGTCGACCTTGCCGTTGTTCTTGAGCGACAGCGTCTTGCCCCACCGATCGACGGACACCGTGGTGGCGATGCCGTCCTCGTAGAACGCGAGCTGCGGATACTTCCACTCCTTCTTGTGCAGCTTGCGATAGATGTAGTCGCGCGCGATCGACACCCGGAAGAACCCCGACGAGAACAGCATCAGGTTCCAGCGTGGCAGCGCCAGCCCCAGCAGCGCCATCGCCACCGCCGCGCCGACGGCCATCGACCGCCGCCGCGACGACAGCCCGGGGGCGTTCGCGAACAGCAGCGCCGACAGGGCCAGGCCGATCGCGGTGACCAGGTAGATCCCCCGCTGCAGCCCCATCATGGGCAGCACCACGAAGCCCGACAGGAAAGACCCCAGGATGGCGCCCACCGTGTTCAACGCGTAGGCGTTGCCGATGTCCTTGCCGACGCTGTCGATGTTGGACGTGGCGATGCGGATGGTCAGCGGGAAGACGCCCCCCATCAGGATCGTCGTCGGCAGCACGGCGATGCAGGCGAGCGCGAACTGACAGATGAGCACGCCGTCGACCCCGAAGCTGGACGATTCGAGCAGCCAGGTGAACACCAGCGGCAGGCGATCGGTGACGAGATACGACACGCCGATCGCGCCCGCGATCCCCATGTGCAGCCCGGCCAGCCAGCGCACCGGGTGCGCCGTCTTCTGGCTGATGCGCCCGAACAGCGCCGAGCCCGAGCCGAGCCCGACGAGAAAGGCCAGCAGGATGAGCGTGAACGAGTACGCCGACGAGCCGATCAACACGGCCAGCGCGCGCGTCCACAGCACCTGCAAGGTCATCGCGGTGGCGCCGGAGACGGCGAACGCCCCCAGCGCGACTTTTCGGGCGCGCGGTGTGACGTTCATGGGCGGAGGGAGGACCTCGCTCGTCATCTGCCCCGCAGCGGCGGCCTTCTCCAGCAGGTCGTCTATCGCCTCCTCGGCGTCCGGCCGGTCGACGAAGCGGGGGAGCCGGCGGGTGATCAGGATGGCCGCCGCCAAGGTCAAGTTGAACGACGCCGCCGTCACGTTCGTCCAGCGGATGCCGATGTTGGGCAGAAACACGAACCCGGCGAGAAACGCCCCCGCCACGGCGCCGAACAGGTTGACGGCGTAGAGGGACCCGATGCGCAGGCCGACGCGCCGAAGCTCCCACGGCCGCTGCACGAAGTGGCGCGCCAGGATCGGCAAGGTCGCCCCCATCAACGTCGTGGGGACGATCAAAAGCCCGGCCGAGGCGATGAACCGCAGCACCGACAGGACGCTGTAATGATCCCCGAAGGCTTGCCAGAGCCCCCGGTTCAAGGCCGGATAGAACGAGATCGCGACCGGCACCAGCAGCGCGTAGATGCCGATCGCCGCCTCGGTGAGCGCGTAGGTCTTCACCGGATTCTTGAGCCGGTCGGCGATGCGCCCGGCCAGGAACGACCCCAGCCCCAGCCCCCCCATGAACGCCGTCAAGACCGTCGACACGGCCAGGGTGGTCGACCCGAAGACCAGCGTCAAAAGCCGGGTCCAGAGCATCTCCAGCACGAGGCCCGAGGCGCCGGACAAAAAGAAGCAAGCCAAGATCACAGACCGCATGGGCCCCGCAATGTACCATCGCCCCCGCACCCAAAAGATCCCCGACACCTCCAATCGACCGCCTCAATTCTTCTATGGCCCCACTGCCCCCCTCCGTTCCGCTTCCGTCAGCCTCCGGCGACCGGGGTGTCAGAGCGCGCAACGCGCGCGGGTCCAAGCACCCGGAAGGCGCGGCTTCGCCGCGCCGGCCTCGTCGACCTGCGGGGGAGCTCACG
>DASYCK010000105.1:0-2622 GCA_036500205.1 Polyangia bacterium
CCTCTCTCGCGAGCGAGTGCGCCAGCTGCAGGAACAGGCGCTGGTCAAGATGCGCCGCGCGATGGCCAAGCGAGAGTCGGTCTAGTCGAGCCGAGCTCGTCCGCGAAGCCCGGACTCGAGCGGATCATCTGTTGACCCGCCCGACGTCGGGGGCTATGGTCGCCTCTCACTCGCGCGGAGGCGAACACACGATGAAACGTGTCCTCGGTCTTGCCCTCTCCATGGCTGCGTTCGTCACGATTACGTCGTGCACGCAAAGCGGCGGCCCGCTCAAGGTCGATTCGATTGAACCGCCGCAGGGGACGACCGGTGGCGGCGAGGAGATCTCCATCAACGGCAGCGGCTTCACGCCGGGCAAGACGCAGGCTGAGGTCAAATTTGGTCACAAGAAGTCGGAGATGGTGACCATTGCATCGACCAACAAAATCCGGGTCGTCACGCCTGCCAGCGACAAGGGTCCCGTCGACGTCACAGTAATGTTTGACGACGGCAGCTACTTCAAGATCCCGAACGGCTTCCGCTACGTGGAGCCGGCCGCGCAGGACAACGCCCGCCAGGCCTTCTTTAGCGGTCAAAAGGCGGCGGCCGGCGGTAAGATCGAAGTCGAGAAGAAGCACTAGGCGCGCAGGCGCCCACCAAAGGGCGCGCCGAGCCGAGGTGCGGGGCCAAAGGGCGCAAAGCGCCCGACGCTCCCATCCTAACGAAATTCGAGACGGAAGAGCTGCTGACCCATCAGCATGAACGCGCCGGTGGGGACGGTGCGCTCGTGGCGGAGCCGCAGGAAGGTCCCGTTCGAGGATCCGAGGTCAGTCAGGTAGACGTGCTCGTCGTGCAGTGAGATGCGTGAGTGCGTCCCCGAGACGTAGCCGTCTTCGGGAAACAGGATGTCGCCGCGCTCGCGGCCCAGGACGATCGACTCGCCGAAGAGTGGGAAGGCCGACCCGTCGACGTCGCGGCCCACGATGACCGAGAGCCGGCCCCAGAAGCCGGGATTCGGCGTCCCCATGATCTCTGTCCCGTCTTCGAGCGGCTGTGGCGGCGAGATCACCTCGAAGCGCAGCAGCTCCTGGCCGATCCGGAAGATGTCCCCCGACTCGAGGGGCTCCTCGCCGCTGATCTTGAGGAACACGCCATTGAGGCTCTGGAGGTCGCGGATCGTCACGCCTTCAGCGCCGACCGAGAGCTCGGCGTGGCGCGGCGAAAGGTAAGCGTCGGCGTCGAACAGCGGCGCCTGGCCGCGGCCGATGATGTTCTCACCCTCGTGCAGGGGGTGGGCGCCGCCTTCCGAGCCGTCCGGGCGGATGAGAATGAGCCGCCCGCGCGGGATGGCTGCCGGCTGGGCGTTGGCTGAGCCGGCCATGAACATGGTGCGCGGCCCGGTCGGCGCGCCGGCGGCCGACGGCTGACGGGCGATGCGGGCCCCACAGGCGCCGCAGAACGCGAAGCCAACCTGGACCATCTTCCCGCAGTTCGGGCAGGGGATCTCGTTGCCGGCCGGCGCGGCCCCGGCCGCGGCGCCTCCCGTCACGCGGACCGGGGCGGGCGTGGCGCCGGCCGGGACGCCCATCGCACCGCCGTTGCTGACCGATCCGGACGTGACGCGGGGCGCCGGCGTTCCCGCCAACGGGTTGGGCGGGAGCTGGAAGGGAATTGGCGCCGGCATCTTGGGTGAATCCCCCCAGGGAATGCCGCTCTTGGCCCTGGCGACCGCCGGAGACGAGGTCCGGAGCTCTCCCGCGACGGCGCCTCCCATCGGGGCTGGTGGCAGGACGGTGCGGTCGAGCGCGTGGTCGCGGCCATCGGCCACCGGGCTGGGCGCAGGCGCGGGCGCCGCGGCGGGCTTCACCAGCTCGCTTCCGCACCCCAGACAGAACTTGTAATGGTCCTGGTTTTCTTTGCCGCAGCGGTTGCAGGTAATCAAAAGGACCCCCGGTGAGCCTATCGCAACTAACATGGCGGGACGCCAGCGTCAATTCGGTCCCGCAGGCCCAGCTATGCGATTTTCAGCCGGAAACGGGCCCGGCCGTGCCGGGAATGCCTCAGCTGATCTCGACGCGGAGGAGCTGCTGGCCGAGGAAGACGTGGTCGCCGTGCTCGAGCGTCAGCTCGTCGTTGATGCGAACGAACGTTCCGTTCTTCGATCCGAGATCGGTGAGCGTAACCTGACCTTCGGCGTTCATCGCGATCTGAGCGTGCCGCCCCGAGATGAAGGGGTCATCCAGGAAGTTCACGTCGTTCCCTTCCCGCCCGATCGAGATGGTTTCGTTTCGCGACCGGTAAATCATCCCGATCTCGCCGCCGCGGAGTCGCTGAATGAGCTTCATCTTCGAGGGGCGCTTGGGGCTCGCATAGAAGTACGTCCCCTCGGAGTCGGGCTGCGGGCCTAGATCGGGCGGCGAGGGCTCGATCTGCAGGAGCTGCTCGCCGATGAGGAACAGCGCACCCGGCGCCAGGTTCACCGGAGCCTTGATCCGGATGAAGACGCCGTTGACCGACCCTTCGTCCACGACGTGCAGCTTGCCGTCGCGGTAGACGAAGTTCGCGTGGCGCGGCGACAGCAGGGGATCCTCGGGGAACATGATCGCCCCCTCGTTCCGGCCCGCCAGGTGCTCGGTGGCGTTG
>DASYCK010000106.1:0-7229 GCA_036500205.1 Polyangia bacterium
GCAAGAAGGTGGTCATCGTCGGCTGCGGCGCGCAGGGGCTCAACCAGGGCCTCAACATGCGCGACTCGGGCCTCGACATCAGTTACGCGCTGCGCGCGGATGCCATCACGCAGAAGCGGGTGAGCTTCACCAACGCCACCAGCAACGGCTTCAAGGTCGGGACCTACGAGCAGCTCATCCCGACGGCCGACCTGGTGTGTAACCTGGCGCCCGACAAGCAGCACGCCGACGTGGTCGAGAAGGTGATGCCCCTCATGAAGAAGGGCGCCTGCCTCGCCTACAGCCACGGCTTCAACATCGTCGAAGAGGGGCAGCAGATCCGCAAGGACCTGACGGTCGTGATGGTGGCGCCCAAGTGCCCCGGCACCGAGGTGCGCGAGGAGTACAAGCGCGGCTTCGGCGTGCCGACGCTGATCGCCGTGCACCGGGAGAACGATCCGAACGGCGACGGGCTGGAGATCGCCAAGGCCTACGCGGCGGCGACCGGCGCTGACCGCGCGGGTGTTCTCGAGTCGAGCTTCGTCGCCGAAGTGAAGAGCGACCTCATGGGCGAGCAGACCATCCTCTGCGGCATGCTGCAGACCGGCTCATTGCTCTGCTTCGATCGCATGGTGGCCCAGGGGATCGACCGCGGCTACGCCAGCAAGCTGGTTCAGTACGGGTGGGAGACGATCACCGAGTCGCTCAAGCAGGGCGGCATCACGCTGATGTTGGATCGCCTCAGCAACCCGGCCAAGGTGAAGGCCTTCGAGCTCGCCGAGGAGCTGCGCGGCATCCTGCGCCCGCTGTTCAAGAAGCACCAGGACGACATCATCACCGGCGTGTTCAGCACCACGATGATGAAGGACTGGGACGCGGGCGACAAGAACCTGCTCGGCTGGCGCGCGGCCACCAACGACACCGCCTTCGAACAGACGCCGGCGGGCGCCGACAAGATCACCGAGCAGGAATACTACGACAACGCCGTGCTGATGATCGCCATGGTCAAGGCCGGCGTCGAGCTGGCGTTCGAGTGCATGGTCGAGGTGGGCATGAAGCCGGAGTCCGCTTACTACGAGTCGCTGCACGAGACGCCGCTCATCGCCAACCTCATCTCGCGCAAGAAGCTCTACGAGATGAACAAGGTCATCAGCGACACGGCCGAGTACGGCTGCTACCTCTACAGCCACGCCGCGGTTCCGCTGTTGAAGGAGTTCATGTCCAAGCAGCCGACCGACGTGATCGGCAAGCCCTACGCGCCCGGCACGCAGCAGGTCGACAACCGGCGCCTCCTGACCGTGAACCAGGCCATCGAGAGCCACCCCGTCGAGAAGGTCGGCGCCACGCTGCGCGGCTACATGACGGCGATGAAGCAGATCGCCGTCGGTGGCTGAGCAAGCGCTCTCCCAACTCTCGTTCTCCGGACTGCCCGAACCCGGGCTGACCCTGGTCACCGGCCCCAACGGGTCGGGCAAGTCGACCGCCGCGCGCGCCCTGGCCGCGCGCGTGGCGGGCGCACGGTTGCTCTCCGCCGAGTCGCAGCAGGCGTTCTACGAGGCGCAGCTCGCCGCCGACGAGGCCAACTTCAATCAGGGCGCCGACACCAGCAAGCGCGTGCGCGAGCTCCTCGGCGAGCAGGGGCGGGGGAACCCGCTCTGCGCGTCGTTTCGGCTAGAGCCGCTCTGGGAGCATCACTACCGGCAGCTCTCCACCGGCGAGGCGCGCAAGGTGTTGCTGCTGCAATCAGTGCTCGCCTCGCCGCCGCTGCTGATCCTCGACGATCCGTTCGACGGCCTCGACCGGGCCGCCTGCGCCGAGCTGGCTCAGGCGATCACCGCGGCGGCCCAGCGCTTGCCAGTGGTGGTCGTCGCGGCGTTGGGAGCTGCTGGGGCCGGCGGGCTGCCGCTCGCGTCCGAGGCCTTGCGCGAGGTGGTGGTCTTCGCCGAGGGGCGCGTGACCTTCCGTGGCTCGGCGCAGGAATTCCTGGCCCGCGCCGCGGACGGCGTTCGGCCGCACGTCGCGCCCCCCATCGAGCTCGGGAGCTGGTACCCGGCGCTCGATCCCGACGTCCCGCTGGTGCAGTTGATTGGCGGCCAGGTTCGTTATGGCGCGGAGGTGGTCTTCGAGAACCTCGATTTCATCGTCCGCGCGGGTCAGCACACGTTGATTGAAGGCCCGAACGGCTCGGGCAAGACCAGCCTGCTCGAGATGATCACCGGCGATCACGCGCAGGCCTACAGCAACGACCTTCATCTGTTCGGCCGGCGCCGCGGCACCGGCGAGACCGTCTGGGACATCAAGAAGAGCGTCGGCCTGGTCTCGGCCCGCCTGCACCGCGACTACCGCGTCGGCGGCAGCGTCGAGGAGGTGCTGCTGAGCGGCCTCTTCGACAGCATCGGCGTTTACCAGAAGCCCGAAGCGAGCCATCGCGCCCGCGCGCGCGCCTGGCTCGATTGGCTCGAGCTGGGCCTCCCCCCCAGCGCGGCCTTTCGCGCGCTCTCCTTCGGTCAGCAGCGGCTGGTGCTGATCGCGCGCGCCGCCATCAAGGTGCCCCCGCTGGTGGTCATGGACGAGCCCACCTCCGGCCTCGACGCGGACAACCGGCTGCGCGTCCTCGAGCTCGTCGCCTCGCTGTGCACCCAACAGAAGAGCACGGTGCTGATGGTCACACATCGCTCGGACGAACGCGCCTTCTGGCAGGACCGAATCGGCGGCGCGATTCTCTCGTTGTCGTAGCGCGCGACCGAGCGCGACTGCGATCCGCGGCTTCTCCTTATTGTGGGCGCGCCCGTCGTTCCTACTTTCGCCCAGGCCTGCCGTCGTCGCCGGGCAAAGGAGCCGTCACATGCTACTCAAGAAGTTGGTATCGACCTTCTCTCTTCTCGCCCTGATTGACCTTGCCTGCGGTGGGAGCAACAACAAGACCACCGGCGCCGCCGGCAGCGATGGCAAGGCCGGAAGCTCAGGCGCCACCACCGGTGCGGCGGGTGGTCCCGCAGGCGCCGCCGGTGCGGCGGGCGGTCCCGCAGGCGCCGCCGGCGCGGCGGGCAACATCGACGCCGGTGCCAGCGGCGGCTCGGCCGGCAGCGGTCCCGCCACGCCGATCCTCGGCAGCTTGAACACCATCACGACGATCGGATCGACCGTCGATCCGATCAACGACACCACCATCGACCCGACCGGATCGGGTGACAACCCGTACGGTCTGGCGATTGCTCCGATATCCGCGGGCCTCATCACCGCGGGCGATCTGGTGGTCTGCAATTTCAACAACGGTCCCAACATGGTTGCCGGCAGCCCCGATCCCAACACCCAGGGCCAAGGAACCACCCTGGTCGGCCTGCATCCTGTGCCGAGCGCGAACGCCGGCGGCAACCCCTATCACATCGCCCAGTCGGCGAGCCTCCTGGGCTGCAGCACGGTGAGCCTTTTCTCGGATGACAGCATCGCGGCTACCGCCTTTTCTGCCGCCATGGTTCCGGTGGTGGATCCCACCGGGGCCCTCACCACGCCATTCGCAGCCCATAACCTCGGGATGCCGTGGGGTTCGGCCTTCGTCGGCGCGGCGAACGGCAAGCCTCCCGAGTTGT
The DNA here is from genome assembly GCA_036500205.1 of Polyangia bacterium. Classification (GTDB taxonomy): domain Bacteria; phylum Myxococcota_A; class Polyangia; order Fen-1088; family Fen-1088; genus DASYCK01. The sequence continues at coordinate 3,570 of DASYCK010000106.1, forward strand.
ACGTGTCGAACGCTTCGGGTGCGATCACGCGCATCACCCTGGACAACCTGAACAGCAGCAACGCCCCGACCGGGTTCGAGCAGATCATCGCCGGCTTTTGCGTCTCCGGGGCCGTCCAGGGCAGCACGGATTCGCTGCACGCGCCGTCCGGCCTGACCTATGACGCCAAGAGCGACACGCTCTACGTCGTCGATACCAGTTCCTATAGCGTGGTGGCGTTCGCTCACGTGTCGAGCATCGGCGCCAACGGTGTCACGGTGAACGGCGGCGATTGCACGGCCGCCGCTCCCACCGCCACCCCGACGTTTTCGGGCCCCTCGATCGCGTCGGCCTTCGTCATCGCCAGCCCCAACAGCCCGAATGGCGGGCAACAGCTCAACGCGCCAATCAGCGCGGCGCTGCTGCTGAATGGAAACGTGGTCGTCGGAAACGCCGACCAGGATCTGACGCCCAACGACGCAGGGACGAATGAGAACCTGCTGTTCGAGCTCTCTCCGACGGAGGGGATCGTCGGCATGAAGCAGCTCGATCCGGGAGCCCCTGGCGCGCTGTTCGGGATCGCGGCCGGGCCCGACCACAACGGCAATCAGCTCATTTACTTCAACGACGACAACGAGAACACCGTCAAGGTGCTCTCGAAGTAGCCCGGCCAGCAGGAGATCGCCGGCCGGACCGCCAGGGGTAGACTCTCGTTCATGACGGCGGGCGAGTTGACCGGTGCGCCTCCGGGCGCGGGGCCTGCGGCACCCCCGGTCATTCCGCCCGTCCGTCCGCCGTGGAGCGATTTCCCGAACCTGCGCCGCTTGTTCGGGACGGACATCCTGGCCGGCCTGACCTACATCCATCGCCGCTACGGCCCGATCGTCCGCACCCGGTTGCCGCTGCACCTCTACTTCGTCGCGGATCCCGGCTGCATCGAGGAGATCCTGGTCAAGAAGGCGGAGAGCTTTCACAAGGACCGCACCAGCCGGCTTCTGTCGCGGGTGCTTGGCAAGGGCCTGCTGGTCAACGAGGGGGATTCGTGGCGGCGGCAGCGGCGGCTGATCCAGCCGGCATTTCACCAGCGGCAGCTCGAGGCGTACGCCGGCGGCATGGTCGAGGCGGCCGCGCGCGCCTCGGCGGGCTGGCGCGCGGGCCAGGTGCGGAACATCCACGAGGAGATGATGGCCGTCACCCTGACGATCGTCGCGGAGGCGCTGTTCGGAACCGACCTCTCGGCCAGCGCCGGGCAGATGGGGCGGACCATCTCCGATCTGATGGAGCAGTTCAGTCGCATGCTCGGGCTCTCCGCGCGGTTCCAGCCGCCCCCCTGGGTGCCGACGCCGGCCAACCGCCGGCTGCGCGCCGCCACGCGCAAGGTCGACACCGTCATCCTGGGCGTCATCGAGGCCCGGCGGCGGAGCGGTACCGCCGGCGACGACCTCCTGTCGCTGCTGATCCGCGCGCGCGACGAGGACGGGGCGTCGATGACCGACGTCCAGGTGCGCGACGAGGCGATGACGCTGTTTCTCGCCGGCCACGAGACGACCGCGCTGGCGCTGACCTACGCGCTCTATCTCTTGGCGCTCGATCCCGCCCGGCAACAGCGTCTCGCGGAGGAGCTTGACCGCGCGCTCGGGGGAAGACTGCCCACGCTCGCCGATCTCGAGCGCCTCCCTTACACGGAGGCCGTGGTGCTGGAGTCGATGCGGCTCTATCCGCCGGCCTGGGGAATCGGCAGGCAAGCCCAGACCGAGGTCGAGATTGGCGGCTGGCGCTATCCCCGGGGAGCGGAGTTCGTGATCTCTCCCTGGGTCGTGCACCGCGACGGGCGCGGGTTCGAGGCCCCGGAGGCGTTCCGTCCCGAGCGCTGGGAGAATGATCTCGCGCGGCGCCTCCCGCGCTTCGCCTACTTCCCGTTCGGCGGCGGTCCCCGCGTCTGCATCGGCAACCGCTTCGCGATGATGGAGGCCAGGCTGGTCCTGGCGGTCGCCGTGCAGCGGTTTCGATTCACACCGACGGCCGAAACGTCGCTCAGCCTGTTGCCCAGCGCCACGTTGCGGCCGCGGCACGGCCTCCGGTTGCAGCTCGCCCCGCGTTGACCGCCCGCCGCTTCGTCCGCCCGTGTCGATTGGAGTTGAACGGCGGCTAACATCTTTCATCCTCAAGGGGATGCTCTCTTCGTGGACGGCCGCGGGCGAAGGTCAGGCATGAGGCAGTCAGGCAGGTGGATCTGGCGCTGGCCCGCGATTCTCGCTCTGACACTGGTCGCCTCGCTGAGCCTGGCCGGGCCACCGGAGGCGCCCAGCGCGCGCACCACGGAGTCCAACATCACCCGGGTGACGGCCTCTCTGCTCGCGAGCTCGCAGCTCTCCCACCACCCGCTGGACACTCAGCTGGCGGGAAAGCTGCTCGACCGATACCTGGACGCGCTCGACCCGACCCGCTCGCTTTTTGTCGGTTCGGATGTCGGCGAGTGGGCGCCGATGCGCGCCACCCTGGCGGACGCCACCCGCATGGAGGGCGACACCAAGGCTGCACACGTCATCTACGCGCGGTATCTCGAGCGGCTCGGTCAGAGGGTGGCGTTCGACACGCAGCTGCTGCGGGCCGGCCACTTCGAGTTTCGGGGCGACGACCAGGTCCAGGTCGATCGCGAGCAGGCCGAGCGCCCGCGCGACCAGGCGGCCGCGCACCAGCTGTGGCGCGAGCAGCTCCGGGCCGAGTACCTGGGCGAAAAGCTCGGCGACAAGCCGCCGCACGACATCGGGGCGACCCTGATCCGGCGTCACGAGCAGCAGCTCAAATCGATGGGCCAGCTCGGCGACGATGAGGTGCTGGAGATCTACCTGGACGCGCTGGCGCACGTCTACGATCCGCACTCCGACTACATGGACAAGGAGTCGACGGAGTCGCTCTCGATTTCGATGAATCTGTCGCTGTTCGGGATCGGCGCCACGCTGGAGTCCGAAGACGGCCTGTGCACGATTCGCGAGCTGGTCCCGGGAGGCCCGGCCGCGTTGAGCGGCGCGCTCAAGCCAGGTGACAAGATCGTCGCGGTCGCGCAGGGGTCGGCGGTGGCGGTCGACGTCACCAGCATGCCGCTCACCCGGATCGTGCAGCTGATTCGCGGGCCCAAGGGCTCGCAGGTCACGTTGACCATCCGGCCGGCCACGGGCGCGACCAAGACCGTTCATCTCGTCCGCGCCGACGTGAAGCTGAAAGACCAGCAGGCCAAGGCCCGGATCGTCGATCTTCCCCGCCCGGGGGCCGAGCCGCTGCGCCTGGGCGTCATCGATCTGGCGTCGTTTTATTCGGGCGATGACGACGGCGGAGCCCACGGCTGTACGGCCGACGTCGCGCGCCTGCTCACCAAGCTCCAGACGGAGAAGGTCCGGGGCGTCGTGCTCGACCTGCGCCGCAACGGGGGCGGCTCGCTGCAGGAGGCGATCGATCTGACCTCGCTGTTCGTGGGGGGTGGGCCGGTGGTGCAGACCCGCGGCGCCGATAACTCCGTCGAGGTCGATGCCCACAAGGGCGCCACCTTGCGCTACGCCGGCCCGCTGGTGGTCCTGGTCAGTCGGTTCAGCGCCTCCGCCTCGGAGATCGTGGCCGGCGCGCTTCAGGACTACGGCCGCGCGGTGGTCGTCGGCGATCCCTCCACCTTCGGCAAGGGGACCG
>DASYCK010000107.1:0-46776 GCA_036500205.1 Polyangia bacterium
GCACGTACTGCAGCGCCAGGTAAGCGTCGAGGGCGGCGAGATCCACCTGGCGCCCCACGCGCTCGTCGGCGAACAGCGCCGCGATCTCCGAGGCGAACAGGAACGTGTCACCGGTCTGCGCGTAGACGAGCGGCTTCTCGCCGAAGCGGTCGCGTGCCAGCAACAGGCGCCCCTTCCGGCGATCCCAGACGGCGAACGCGAACATCCCCCGCAACAGCTCGGGGGTCCGCGCGCCGTGCTCCTCGTACAGGTGAACGACCACTTCGGAGTCGCTGTGGCTGCGAAACCGGTGCCCCTTGGCCTCGAGGTCGCGGCGCAGCTCCAGGTGGTTGTAGATCTCGCCGTTGACGACGGCGGCCACCTGGCCGTCCTCGTTGGTCATGGGCTGGTTCCCGGCCGACGACAGATCGACGATGGACAGCCGGCGGTGTCCCAGCACCACGGGACCGTCGCTGTGAATCCGGCCGCCGTCCGGCCCGCGATGAAGCTGGGCCACCATCATCCGTGGCACCAGATGGGGGCTTGGCGTGGCGCCGAGGGCCGACAGCGCGCCGGCTATCCCGCACACGGCTCAGACCCCCGTCCAGAGATGCGCGAGAGCGCGGGGAACGTCGACATCGCTTTAGCCTGTTCTACACCAGCGGCGCGGGTTGGCGAGCCGGACCGTCATACCCCGAAGCGCATCCGCCAGACGATCGTGATCGCCTCGACGAAGATCGTCTCGGACATCTTCGACTGGCCCACCCGCCGGTCGACGAATCGAATGGGGAGCTCGACGACGCGCGCGCCTGCCTTCAGGGCGCGATACGTCATCTCGATCTGGAAGCCATATCCCTTGGCCCCCACCTCGCGCAGGGGGATCCGGCGCAGGGCCTCGCTGCGCCACGCCTTGAAGCCGGCGGTGAGATCCCGGACGCCGATGCCGAGGACGCGGCGGGCGTAGAAGCTGCCGCCGCGGCTGATGAGCTTTCGCCGCAGGCCCCAGTTCACCGTGCTGCCGCCCCGGACGTAGCGCGAGCCGACGGCCAGGTCGGCCCCCTCGTCGAGCGCGCGCAGCAGGCGTGGCACGTCGGTGGGATCGTGGGAAAAATCGGCGTCCATCTGGACGATCCGTTCCCATCCCTCATCGAGGAGGCTCAGGAAGGCGTCGAGGTATGCGCGCCCCAGCCCCTGCTTTCCCGGGCGGTGCATGACCCGCACGTTCGCATCGGCCGCCGCCAGCCCGTCGGCCAGCGCCCCCGTGCCATCGGGCGAGTTGTCGTCGACGATCAGCACCGTCGCGTCGGGGACGGCTGCGCGTACCGCTGCGACGATGGCCACCAGGCTGTCGTGCTCGTTGTACGTCGGTATGACGATCACGGTGCGCGGCACGGCCCTCTCCGGGTACCAGACGGTCGCGCGGGGGTCAAGAACGGCCGAGAACGGTGAACCAAACCTGGTGTGCGCGCTTGCGCCGATGGTTCCGCGTCGCCACAATCGCCCGGTCTGACGGTGAACGTGCGCGAGCCCGACGCGCCGAACCAACATGCGCCGAACGAAAATCTTCTACTTCATCCCGAATCTCCAGCAGGGAGGCACCGAGGGGCAGGTCCTCGAGCTGATCGGCCGGCTGCCGGAACGATTCGAGGCGGTCCTGTGCGTCTACGACGCCAGCGAGATCTTCTTCGACCGGCGCTGCCCGCCGGGACAGCCCGCGCACACGCTGGGGGTCAAGCATATGAACCTGGCGGCGTTGCGGCGGCTGACCGAGATCATCAGGCGGGAACAGCCCGACATCGTTCATTCGTTCCGGGACAAGTCGAACTTCTGGGCGCGGCTGGCGGGGGCCCGCGCCGGCGTCCCCATCATGATCACGTCCTGCCGCAACCGCATGATGGAGCTGCGCTACCTGCTGACCGAGCGCCTGTTGTCGCGCTACAGCCGCCTCATCCTCACCAACTCCGTGGGGGTGAAGCGCGAGCTCACGCGCTACGCCCGGGTCGACCCCGAGAAGGTTCGGGTCATCTACAACATCCTCGACGCGAGCTACTTTCGCCCGCCCACCTCGGCCGAGCGCGCCGAGACCCGTGCTCTGTGGAGCCTCCCCGACGACACCCGGGCATTGATCGTTCCGGGGCGCGTCGGTTTTCAGAAGCACCAGGTCGGTCTGCTGTGGGCCCTGCGCAGTCTGGCGCGCCGCGGCCGCCTCCCCAGCGACGTGGTGGTGCTGCTGGCCGGCCGCGAGCGCGATCGGGCCTTCTCGGCGATGGCCCATCGCCTGGCGGCCGACCCGGTCCTGGCTGGGCAGGTCCGGTTCCTGGGAGCGGTCAAGGACGTGCGGTCGCTCTACTGGGCGGCCGACCTGCTGGTCATGCCCTCGCTGTACGAGGGGCTGGCGAACGCCGCCATCGAGGCATGCGCGAGCGGCTTGCCCGCGCTCGTGTCGCACGCCGTGAATCTGGACGGGGTCGTCGACCCGGGCCGCACCGGCTGGGAGGTTCGCACCGGCTGGCCGGGGCCGCTCGCCGCCGCGCTGGAAGAGGCGTTCTCGGCCTCGCCCGAGCGGCTGGCGGAGATGGGGCGCCTGGGGCGGGCCCACGTGCTCTCCCGGTTCGCGCGACGGCCCGATCACGGGGTCGAGCAGATCGTCGCCGTCTACGACGAGCTGCTGGCAGGGTCCCCGGCGGCGGCCCGGTAGGGCGGCCTCACGGCAACCTTGCGCGCAGGCGTCTCGCGCAATATGTTGAGCCGCTTTCGGTTTTCCGCCCCTCCGGGCGCCCCACCAGAGCCCACGCCATGCTGAGCCTCGTCGCCAAGAAAATTTTCGGAACCAAGAACGCCCGCGTCCTCAAGGCGATGCGGCCCAACATCGCCCGCATCGCGGATCTCGAGGCCGGCCTGAAGGCGAAGAGCGACGACGAGCTGCGCGCCGTCACGCCCGAGCTGAAGCGGCGCCTCGACGCCGGGGCCAGCCTCGACGACATCCTGCCCGAGGCGTTCGCCACCTGCCGCGAGGCGGGGCGCCGTATCCTGGGGATGCGCCACTTCGACGTGCAGCTGATGGGCGGGATGATCCTGCACGGCGGCGGCATCGCCGAGATGAAGACCGGTGAAGGCAAGACGCTGGTGGCCACCGCCCCCGTCTACCTGAACGCGCTGGCCGGCAAGGGCGTTCACGTCATCACCGTCAACGACTACCTGGCCCGCCGCGACTCCGAGTGGATGGGCCGCATCTACAAGTTCCTGGGGCTGTCGGTGGGCATCATCGTCCACGGCCTGTCCGACTGGGAGCGCCAGGCGAACTACCGCTGCGACGTCTCGTACGGCACGAACTCGGAGTTCGGGTTCGACTACCTGCGCGACAACATGAAGGATTCGATCGAGCGCTACGTCCAGCGCGATCCCTTCTTCGGCATCGTCGACGAGGTCGACTCGATCCTGATCGACGAGGCGCGCACCCCCCTCATCATCAGCGGGCCGGCCGAGCAGTCGGCGGACCTGTACCAGAAGGTGAACGTCATCATCCCCGGCCTGCGCAAGGACGTCGACTACGCCGTCGACGAGAAGGCGCACTCGGCCATGCTGACGGACAACGGCATCGAGCGCGTGGAGCAGCGCCTGGGCGTGGGCAACCTGTACAACCCCGAGAACATCGAGTGGTTGCACCACGTGTCGCAGGCCCTGCGCGCGCACTCGCTGTACAAGCGCGACGTCAACTATCTGATCGAGGACGGAAAGATCATCATCGTCGACGAGTTCACGGGTCGAAAGATGCCGGGACGGCGCTGGTCGGACGGCCTGCATCAGGCCATCGAGGCCAAGGAGGGCCTGGAGGTTCAGGAAGAAAATCAGACCCTGGCCACCATCAGCTACCAGAACTACTTTCGCCTCTACAAGAAGCTGGCCGGCATGACCGGCACCGCCGACACCGAGGCGGCGGAGTTCAACCAGATCTACAAGCTGGACGTGACGGTCGTCCCCACCAACCGCCCCATGTCCCGTATCGATCACCACGATCTCGTCTACAAGAACGAGAAGGGGAAGTTCCGCGCCGTCTGCGCCGACATCGAGGAGTCATACGCCAAGGGGCAGCCTGTCCTGGTCGGCACCGTCAGCGTCGAGAAGTCCGAGGTGGTGGCGTCGTTGCTGCGCAAGAAGGGCATCCCCCACAGCGTCTTGAACGCCAAGCAGCACGAGAAGGAGGCGTTCATCGTCGCCCAGGCCGGCCGCAAGGGCTCGGTCACCATCTCGACGAACATGGCTGGCCGTGGCACCGACATCATCCTCGGTGGCAACGCCGAGTTCATGGCGCGCGCCGAGGTCGATCCCGAGAACGCCGGCAAGCCGGGGCACGAGCTCGATCCCGACAAGCAGGCCGCCTATCAGGCCGCCTACGCGCGCTTCAAGGCCCAGTGTGACGCCGAGAAGCAGGAGGTGCTGGCCGCCGGCGGCCTTCACATCCTCGGCACCGAGCGCCACGAGTCGCGCCGCATCGACAACCAGCTGCGCGGTCGCTCCGGTCGTCAGGGCGATCCGGGCAGCTCGCGCTTCTTCCTGTCGCTGGAAGACGACCTCATGCGCATCTTCGGGGCCGAGCGCATCACCGGCCTGATGGAGACGCTGGGGATGGAAGAGGACGTGCCCATCGAGCACTCGCTCATCAACCGCGCCATCGAGAACGCGCAGAAGAAGGTCGAAGGGCACAACTTCGACATTCGCAAGAACCTGCTCGAGTACGACGACGTGATGAACCAGCAGCGCAAGACGATCTATTCGTTGCGTCGCCAGGTGCTGGAAGGGCGCTACGCGCCCGAGCCGACGGAGGCCGAGAAGAAGGCCGGCAAGGTGACGTCCGGCCCGGCGCCCACCGCTTCGGGCGTCCACACCGTCGAGTCGTTGACCAAGATGGTCCGGCCGACCCTGGCCAAGATGGCCGAGGCGCTGTCACAGGCCCCGGCCGAGGACCAGGATCCGGCGTCCCAGACCATCGCCACGGTCACCGTGCCGGTCGACCCGTTCAAGCTGCGGTCGCTGATCTACCGGCAGTTCGGCGCCTTCCCCGACACCAACGGCGTGGCCGAGGATCGTACGGGGACGCTCGATCGCCTGGCCGGCGAGATCGCCTCGTCGATGGTGCAGCAGCGCGAGCGCTTGCTCGATCTGTCCGAGGAGATGGTGGCGACGTTGATGGACGAGTTCTGTCCTGCGAACGCGCACGCGGAGGACTGGGACCTCGAGGTGCTGGCCACTGCCGTCAAGGAGCGCTTCGGCTTCGACCCGGAGGTGACCCACAAGGGGTCCGTCCTCGAACGCGAGGCGATGACCGATTCGTTGTGGAGCCAGGTCGAGAAGGTCATCGAGGCGCGCGAGGCGGAGTTCTCGCTGCCCGTGCTGCTGTACTTCAGCCGGCACTTCTTCCTGGAAGAGATCGACGCGCGCTGGATCGATCACCTGAAGGCGATGGAGGCGCTGCGCGAGGGCATCGGCCTGCGCGGCTACGGCCAGAAGGATCCCAAGCAGGAGTACAAGAAGGAAGGCTACGTCGTGTTCGGCGAGATGATGACGATCATCAGCCGCAACGTGTGCGAGAAGCTGTTCCACATGCAGCTGTCGCGCACCGAGCGCGGCAACGAGGTCTCGGTGCCGCAGCCGCAAAATCGCCGGCCGCGTCGCACCGTCGAGTCGGGGGGCGAAGAGGCGACGACGGGCGCGGCCGCCGCCACCCCGGCCAGCGGCGAGGCCGCGGCCGAGCAACCGGTCCGGCGCAACGAGCCCAAGGTGGGCCGCAACGATCCGTGTCCCTGCGGCAGTGGCAAGAAGTACAAGAAGTGCCACGGGGCGCTCGCCGCCTAGGGCGGCGCCGAGCTGTATCATCGCGGCCATGAGCACGGCCGGAGAGACCCAAAGCCACCTCGCGCACGATCTGCTGCGCATCCACAAGAGACGCGTGGGCACCGATGGCGCCCTTCCTGCTGGCCTGACGATCACGAGGCCCGTGTTCCCGCGTCCGGATTCCGGTGCCGTCAAGCTGTCGCGGGTGACCGCGCGGGGGTAGATTAGGAGGTCTTTCACGGGAGTCGCCAACTCATGTCCCACTGTTCCCGCCTCGGTCTGGTCGGACTGATTCTCGTGCCCTGGATCGTCGTGCCCTCGGGCGGGTGTGGCGGCAATTCGTTGCCGGCGAGCTGTACGCTGACGACGACGCCGCTCGAAGGCAATGCGCTGACGCTGATGTCCGACGCGCGGATGGATCTGGTGGGGGCCGGCTTCGTGCTGCTGGGAACGGACGGCGCCAACGTCCTGTGGGAGACCATCGACGTCATCGGGACGGCGGGGCCCCTCCTGACCGTTGCCCTACCGACGCACACCGACGGTCCCTGGTTCGGGGTCGTCGGCACCGCCGCGAGCCCGGGCAGCCAGGTCGTGGTCGTCTACGCCGCGAATCCCGCCGGCGGCATGGCCAGCTTGATGTCCTTCGCCGTCGGCATCGACGGCACCGCGCCGACCGCCCCGGCCGCCATCGGAATGATTCCCGATCGCGGGTCGATGACCGCGCAGCTGCTGGTCAGCGCCGGCTCGGGGCAAGCGGGGCAGCACGCGGGCCTGATGTGGGCCATCAAGGGAACGTCGACGGTGTCGGCGAAGGTGCTGGGCCCGAACGGCACCCAGGTGGGCGCCGATGTGACGCTGGGGAGCGTCGACGACATCGACTGCCCGCGCTTCGCGCCCGGCCAGGAGGATCTGACCGCGACGTACGTCAAGACCGCCGGAACGCCGCCCGTCCAGACGCTGGTGGCACGAGAGTTCAAGGCCGATGGCTCGCCCGACACGACCCTCAACCTGGGCCTCGCCGATTGGTCGGCCGACGAGGCGATGGGGTGCGTGGCCATCGCGCCAGCCATGCCGGGGTACGGCCTCGCGTGGCGGGCCAACACCGGCAGCTTCTCGGGCGACTACTTCACGGTGTTCGATCCCACGACGGGGGGGGCGTATCTGCCGGCCCAGATCCTCAGCGACGAACGGGTCGCCGGGGGGATCGCGCCGCCCATCGTGGGCGTGGCCAAGGCGGGCAAGCGCTACATCTTGTTGCTGGCCCGGACCTCGGGGGGCGAAGCCCGGGAGGTGGACTTCCAGGGGCACCAGGTCGCCCAGACGCTCACCTTTCCGTCCGCCCAGGGGAACACGGGGACATTCACGAGCCAGCCGCTGGGTAACAGTCTGTTCGCGAGCTATGCCGACTATTCATCAACAGTTTCAACGGATCACACGGCGGGGAGCCGCCTGTTCGCGCAAGTGTCCTGCAACTGAACGGGGGATGTGGAATAGTCCTGGGGCCGGGCGTGTTTAAGAACCTGGAACGATGTCACTCTTCAAGCGGCGACCATCCCGGGCAGACTTCGAGCGCGAGGCGCTGCCCCATTTCCAGGCGCTCTATTCGGCCGCCGTGCGGCTGACCCGGAACGAGCGAGACGCCGAGGACCTGGTCCAGGACGCCTTGCTGCGGGCCTACCGCTTCTTCGATTCCTTCGAGCCGGGTACCAATTGCAAGGCCTGGCTGTTCCGCATCATGACGAACGTGTTCTGCAACCGCTACCGCGAGCGGGAACGCGAGCAGGAGATCCTGACCGAGGCCAAGTCCTCGGACGCGAACCTCGAGCAGTTCTTCGCCGGTGTCGACGAGGGGCGCGACGTCGAAACCGCACTGCTGGGGCGCCTGGTGTCCGAGGATGTCGAGCGTGCGCTGGCCGAGGTCCCCGACGACTTCCGCATCGCCGTCATCCTGGCCGATCTCGAGGACTTCTCTTACAAGGAGATCGCCGAGATCATGGAATGCCCCGCCGGCACCGTGATGAGCCGCCTCTATCGCGGGCGAAAGATCCTCCAGCGGTCGCTGTTCCAGTACGCGGTCGAGCAGGGGGTCATCAGCCCCGACAAGGTGCTGTCCGACGGGCAGGGTGCGGATGCCAGGTCGGTGAAACCGGACAAAAAAGCCGACAAGAGACCCGACCCGAAGTCGGAGCAGGCCACCGCGCCGACGCTGGACCTCGAATCTTTCCGTCGCAAGCGCGCGGGGGGCACGGGAACCGACCATGGCTAAGGCCGATCGGGTCAGCACGGTCGACTGCGCGGACGCCGAGACGTTCACGCAGTCCTACGTCGACGGCGAGCTGGCAGGGCGCGACCGAGACATGTACGAGCGCCATCTGAGTGGCTGCGAGCGCTGCCGGGGAGCGGCCCGGTTCGCGGCGCGGATGAAGGCGGCGGTGCGTGGCCATCTGCCGCGGCGTCAGGTCCCCTCGGCGCTCGAGCAGAGGCTCCGCGGGGCGCTCGGCGCGCAGCCCGAGGCGCCGCCCCGCTGGCCCTGGCTCACCTGGCCTCGGGTCGTGCCGGCGCTGGCGGCGGTGGGGGTGATGGTGGCGATCGTGGGCACCGTGCGGACGCGCAATTCGATCGTGATGGAGCAGGCCCGCCGCACCTATCAGGCGGAGTTGCCGCTCGACGTGGCGGGGCCCGACTGCAGCTCGGTGACGTCGTGGTTCCGCGGACGGGTCGATTTCCCGGTTCACCCGCCGCGGCTGCCCGCCCAGATCACCTGTCAAGGCGGGCGTTTGGTCAACGTCGAGGATCATCCGGCCGCCTACCTCGTCTATCAGGATCCGAAGGGGCACCGGGTCTCGGTGCTGGTGTTCGATCCCGAGTCCTCCCCGATCGAAGGCCCCTATCATCGGCTGGTGAACGGCCGCGAGGTCTTCTATCGTCGGGGGCCCGGCATCTCGACGGCCGCCTTTCATGACCAGGGGCTCGGCTACGTGATGACGGCCGATGTTGACGAGGATTCGCTGACCGGCCTGCTCCAGGCCAGCTTCACCCAGCCCGTGCCGACGAACGAGCTCCACTGAGCGCGCGCGCGCTTCGGACGACCCGATGACGGGTTCTCGCAGCGGCCCTGGTGGCTCTTGAGCACCCCCCGAGGGGTGTTAGGATGACCGCCCCTGGGAGGACCGATGGCCGAGCGAACTCTCTTATGTATCGAACCTGACGCAGCCACGGTTGCCGAGATCCGCCGGGTCTTGTCCCCTCGCGGCCTGCGGGTCGAGAGCATCCCGAACGGCGAACAGGCCATCGAATGGGCGCGCGCCAACGGCCCGGCGCTCATCATTCTTTCGGTCGAGCCTCGTAAAGTCGGTTACGCCATCTGCAACAAGCTGAAGCGCAGCCCCACCTTGCGTGAGGTGCCGCTGATCCTCATTTCGGCCGAAGAAACGATGGCCACGTTCGAGCAGCACAAGAAGCTGAAGTCGCGCGCCGAGGAGTACATGCTGAAGCCGCTCGACCGAGCGGCGCTGATGGCCAAGGTCGATCGCCTGATCGACCTGGACCGCAGCGGCGAGCACGCGACCAGCGACGCCGACATCGAGGAGATCGAGCTCGCCGACGACGAGCTGTCGGAGGTTTCGCTCGACGACGAGGAAGGGCTGGTCGAAGACGCCTTCAGCGTCGGCGAGCCGCGCACGGACGCCACCGCCGGGGCGGCGATTCCGACGGCCGAGGTGGCGGCCGAGGGCGTTCCCCACGCGGACGACTCGCTGGAGATGCTGGGAGAGCTGTCCAGACCGACCGGGATGGACATGAGCGCGCCGTCGCCGTTTCAGGATCAGGGATCGGGGGGGACGGCCGCGGCCCCGGTTCACTTCGACGCCGAGCAGTTCGACCAGGAGACGCAGGCGGCCTTCGCGGCGCTCGAGTCCGGCTCCGTCGAGGGGGGAACGCCCGCGCCCGACATGTTGACGACCTCCGCGCTGGGATCGCCGGCCGCCGAGCCCGCGAAGGGGATGGAAGACCTCCAGTCGATCTGGAATGACGCCGAGCTGCCGGCGAAGATGCCCTGGGAGAGTCCGCCCGCCCTCGCGCAGGCAGGAGAGAGCACCCACCAGGATGTCGTCGATTCATTCTCGCCGCCGGGCAGCGCGGCGCCGGTGACCGTCCCGGACGAGCTCTCCGGGCCGGTGACCCCTCCGCCGGTGGTCGCCGTCTCGGAACCGGTGGAAGATGCGTTGCTGGCGGGGCTGGGTAGTGAAGTGCCGCCGCTGCCCGAGGAGGTGCTGTACGACGAACGCCACAGCGCCGACACGGCGGCGCGGGATCAACGCATCGGCGAGCTGGAGGCCCAGCTGGCCGAGTTGCTCGTCCACAAGGAGGCCGCCGAGACGGAGAAGCGCGGCGCCGATACGCGGGCGACCGAGCTTCAGGGGCGTATCGCCTCGCTCGAGACCGAACGTCAGACGTTGCGCAAGGAGCTCGACGAGCAGCGCGACCACATGACCCAGGTGGCCAGCCAGGGGGCGTTCTCGAAGGAACGCGACCTGCTGAACCTGCGCGAGATCATCAACCGCAAGGAAAAGGACATCCTCGATCTTCGCGACGGCCTGGACGCGAAGGAGCGGTTGATCCTCGACCACAAGGACAAGATCCGCGAGCTGGAGCGGGCCCGCCGCGATCTCGATGAGCGGACGCTGGGCTTCGAGAAGAGCCTGGTCGCCGCCAACGAGAAGGTCCAGGAGCTGAGCCAGGACAAGGAAAAGTCCGTCGAGCGCGAGAAGGGTTTGAAGGCCCGCCTCGACGACGCGCACGAGGAGCTGCGCAAGGGGCAGGACGAGATCGAGGCGGTGCGCAAGCGCGGCGCCCAGGAGGTCGACCGCGCCCGCGCCGACGGCGAGAAGGTCCGCGCCGAGCTGGAGGCGAAGGTCGCCGACATCGAGGAGTCGCGCCGCAGCAGCCTGGCCAAGGCCGCCGACGACTGGGCGACGACGGAGGCCGCGGAGAAGGCGGCGCACCAGTCGGAGATGTTGCGGCTGGAAGGGGCGCATCGGGTCGAGGTCGAGGCGCTGCAGAAGCGGCTCGGCGAAGAGGTGGCCACGGCGGCGGAGCGGCTGCAGAGTGAGCTGCTCAAGCTGCGCCGGGACAACGAGAAGGCCATCGCCGCGCTGAAGGAAGAGCAAGCGCTGCAGCTGGCCTCGGAACGTCAGGCCTACGAGACGCAGACCGAGGCGAAGCACCGGGCTCATCGCGAGGAGGTGATGGCCCTGCGTCGGCGCCACGAGGAAGAGCTGACCGCGGCCGAGGACCGGCGGCAGCGCGACATCCTCGAGCAAGAGCAGCGGCGCGTGGCCGAGCTGGAGACGGCGGAGAGCCGCCGCCGGGTCGAGCTGCAATCGCGCGACGAGGATCATCACGGCCGGGTCACCGAGGCCGAGCGCCGGCACCTGATCGAGAAGACCGAGCTGGCCGAGCGGCACCGCACCGAGCACGACCAGGCGGTGGGGCGGGCAGCGCGCGCCGAGGGGGAGCTGGCGGCCCGCGCCCAGGAGATCGAGCAAGCGTACCGTCGTCTGGCGGGCTTCGAGGCGGATCTCGACGCCGCGCGGGCCGAGCTGGGCGATCGCGACGTGCGCCTGAGCCAGGCGCGCGATCGTCTGGGCGAGCTGGAGACGAAGGTCGGCGACTACGAGGATCAGATCGTGCGGGCGTTCCAGCGCCTGCGCTCCGACGAGAAGACCACCGAGAAGATCCGGCGCGCGCTGGGCGTGGCGCTGGCGCTGCTCGACGAGCGGGCCGTGACGGGACAGCCGGGCTTGAAGCCGGCGCCCGCGTCCGACGAGGCGGAAAAGAGCTGAGCTTTTCACGGTTGATCGCACGCCCGTGTGCCCGAGCGGTCTCGGGGCACGCGGGGAGTGGCGCCTGAGATGAAGACGGTTTCCGGCAACACCACGGGCCTCAAGCCCAGCCAGCTGCACGCGCTCGAGCGCGTCTATCGGCGGCGGCTGCGCCCCGAGGAGGTCGTCTCGAACGAGCTCGGCACCTACCTGTGCGAGGTGTCGCGCGAGATCGATCGGCAGGTGGGAATTCTCGTCTCGCGTCGCGGGGAGATCGAGCACGTCTTCGTGGGCGACGCCTCGAAGTTGATGCTGCCCGAGATCGGGCGCTTACGCGCGGGGCGCGGGCGGTTTCGCGGGCTGCGGCTGGTGCACACGCACCTGCGCAACGAGCCGCTGACCCGCGACGATCTCGTCGACCTGGCGCTGCTGCGGCTGGACTTCGTGGCCGCCGTCGGCATGCTCCCCGACGGGCGCCCCGCCGACCTGCACCTCGCCCACTTGCTGCCGGTGGTCGAGGGGGTGGAAGGGGGCAACACCAAGCCGTGGCGGCTGCTGCCAGCCGAGCCGTTTCATCGCAGCCACCTCGACGTGGCGGCGCTGGTCACGGCGCTGGAGGAGGAGTTCGAACGCGCGCTTCCCCGCGCCGTGGCGACCGACGGGCAGGATCGGGCGCTGCTGGTGGTCGTCGACGTGCGACGAAAGGGGGGCTCGGCGACGAGCCAGACCTACCGGGTGGCCGAGCTGCGCGAGCTGTGTCGCACGGCCGGTGTGCGGGTTACCGGGGTGGTCGAGCAGCGCCGCGCCGAGCCGGATCCCAAGACCCTGGTGGGGCGTGGAAAGCTGGAGGAGATCCTGATCCGGGCCATGCAGCTCGACGCCGAGGTGCTGATCTTCGATCCCGATCTGACGCCGGGGCAGGCGCACGCCATCGCCGACTTCACCGATCTGCGCGTCATCGACCGGACCATGTTGATCCTGGACATCTTCGCCCGGCGCGCCAAGAGCCGGGACGGCAAGCTGCAGGTGGAGCTGGCGCAGCTGCGCTACCGGCTGCCCCGCTTGCACGAGAAGAACACCATGATGAGCCGACTCACCGGCGGCATCGGCGGGCGTGGGCCCGGCGAGACGAAGCTGGAGGAGAACCGGCGGCGGGCCCGCGAGCGGATCAATCGCCTCGAGAAGGAGATCGAGCACTACAGCCGGCAGCGGGCGGGCCGTCGCTCGCAGCGCGATTCGCGCGGGCTGCCGGTGGTGGCCATCGTCGGCTACACCAACGCGGGGAAGTCGACCCTGCTGAACACCTTGACCCACAGCGAGGTGCTGGCGGAGGACAAGCTGTTCGCCACGCTGGATCCCACCACGCGGCGGCTGCGTTTTCCGCGTGAGCGCGAGATCATCATCGCCGACACGGTCGGTTTCATTCGCGACCTGCCGCCCGATCTGGCGCAGGCGTTCCGTGCCACCCTGGAAGAGCTGAACGAGGCCGATCTGTTCGTGCATCTGGTCGACGCGTCGGACGCCGACTCCGAGGCGCAGATCGCGGCGGTGGAGCGCATCCTGACCGAGCGCGGGCTGGCCGAGACCCCGCGCATCGTGGTCATGAACAAGCTCGATCGGCTGGAGCCGGCCGATCGCCTCCGTTTCACCGAGAACTACACGCATCACGGCGCCTTCCCGGCGGTCGCCATCTCGGCGGTCGATCGCGAGAGCACCAAGCCGCTGCTGGACATGATCGAGGAGACTCTGTGGCACGAGGGGCGTCTGGCGCGCCGCTTCCGGGCGCTGCCGCCCGATGCGGAGGCAGGCCCCCCCGCGGACGGCGACCTCGACGAGAGCCCTGCTCCCGACGCCTGAGCGCGCCGACGCGACATCGCCGGATCGTGGTCGACCGGCGTGGTACACGATCCCGCATGCCGATCGTCAAGGTGTATCGCCGGCAGGGGCGCCCCGCCGAAGAGAACCGCCAGATCCTGGCGGGGATTCACGAAGCCCTGGTCGCAGCGTTCAAGATCCCCGACGACGACCGCAATCATCTGCTGTTCGAGCTGGACGCCGCGCACCTCGAGCTCCCCGCGGACCGGACCGCGGCCTACACGCTCATCGAGATCGCGGCGTTTCCTGGTCGTTCAGTCGACGCCAAGCGGGCCCTGTACGCCGGCATCGTCGAGCGACTGGGGATGCTCGGTGTCCCCGCCTCCGATGTGTTCGTCGTGCTGGCCGAGCCGCCGCTCGAGTGCTGGAGCGTGAGAAACGGCCTGGCATCGTGTGACGCCAGGCCGTCCTTCAAGCTGAACGTCTAGGAGCGACGTCGTTCAGTACTGCGGGGGCGCCCAGTAACCCTCCTGCCAGGTCCACTGCGCCCCGTTCCAGGCCCACTGCGGCGCGATCCAGATCCAGCCGGTGTTCGGGGGCGTCATGTACGCGCCCTCGATCCAGAGCCGGCTTCCGCCGCGCCACCCCCAGTATCCGGGGACCCAGGCCTGACCGTAGCCGTAGCCGCGACCCCCGCCCACGCCGGGCCCGTAACGACGGGGACCGATCCCGAAGCCGACGCCCGCCCGGGGCGCCACGACGCCGCGATAGCCGCCACCGTGGACCTGGGCGCCGCCGCCACGGAACACAGGCGCCGCGTGGAAGCCGCCACCGCCGTGAAACGCGGGGGCTGCCGCGTGAAATCCGCCGCCACCGTGAAATCCGACGCTGCCGCCGTGGAAGCCGCCGCCGCCGTGAAATCCGCCGCCGCCGCGGGCGAAGGCGTCGCTGGGAGCCAGCGCGATGAGACCGACGACCGAGAGACCGAGGGCCAGGACGAGGTGCTTGAGGTGGTTCACGATGGGGCTCCTTTCCGGTTACGACCCTTGATTCAGCAGGAAGCGTGCCGAAGCGTCGGGCCATCGAGGGGCCGGGTTGGCGCGGCTTCCCAGGCCGGCGAACGAGCTCGGCAACATGCGTGAGGCGTCCTGTCACGGCGTTTCGCCACACGCCCCCAAAAGGGCTCCCGTGCGGGGGGCGGTGTAATGTCTCGCGTCGGTGCGCGCCCTGGCGAAGAAACTGTTCTCTCTCTTGACCCGCGCCGAGCGGCGGCGCTGGCTGGCGCTCGGGCCGATGCTGGTGCTGACGGGGCTCATAGAGATCCTGGGGACCGCGCTGGTGTTCCTGCTGGTCAAGGTGGCGGGCGACCCCGCGTCCGCCTGGAAGACGCCGGTGTGGCACCACGTGCTCGGGTTCCTCTCGATCTCGACCGACCGGGCGATCGTGCTGACCACGGGGAGCTTCGTGGCGCTGTTCTTCCTGGCGCGCAGCTTCATCCTGTTGACCGCGGCGCGCGCCCAGACCCGGGTCATCGCCGACACCATCGCGGGGGTCTCGGCGCGGACGTTCGGCTGCTACCTGGAGGCGCCGTATCCGATCCACCTGCGGCACACCTCGTCCGAGCTGGCCTACGACGCGACGTCGGCGGTCGAGCGTGCCGTGGACAGTGGCCTGGGCTCACTGGCCTATCTCTTCGCCGAGACCGTGGTGAGCGGCGGCGTGCTGGCGTTCTTGCTGGTGGCGGCCCCCTTCGTCACGTTGATCACCGCCGCCGCGCTGGCGCTGTTCGTCGCCACCGCGCTGCGGCTCACCAAGCGCAGCAGCGCGAAGTGGGGGCGCGAGCGCGAGCTGCTGGGCCGGCAGACCCTGAAGGACGCGCAGGAGTCGCTGGGGGGAATTCGCGAGATCAAGATCCAGGGGCGGGAAGACGCCTTTCGCGAGACCTTCGTCGAGACGCTGGGCGTGCTGGCGCGGGCGCGGCGCCGGCACGGGTGGCTCATCCTGATTCCGCGCATCGCCATCGAGACGATCTTCGTGGCCTGCGTCGTGCTGGTCATCGCGCTGGCGACGCTGGGGGGGCGCTCGCCCGCCGAGATCGTTCCGTTGCTGGGGCTGTTCGCCTACGCTGGCTTCCGGCTGATCCCTTCGGCGAATCGGCTCTTGCTGTACGTGGACGCGCTTCGCGGCGCCACCGCCGCCATCGAGCGCCTGCTCGCCCACCGGAGCGAATTTTCCGTGGCGGCGCCCGTCGAGGCGACGCCGGCGGCCCCGGTTCACTTTCGCGACACGCTCGAGATCGAACGGGTGTCGTTTCGCTATGGCGTGGATCAAGCCATGGTCTTGACCGACGTCAGCGCCACGATCCGTCGCGGTCAATCCATCGGCGTGGTTGGTCCCACCGGGGCGGGGAAGAGCACGCTCATCGACCTGATCTTCGGGCTGCTGGAGCCGACGGCGGGGCGCATCGCCGTCGATGGCGTCGACATTCGGGGCGCTTACCGGGCCTGGCAGCGCCGCATCGGCTACGTCCCTCAGTCGGCGTTTCTGTTTGCCGACAGCATTCGCCGCAACGTCGCCCTCGGTATTCCAGCCGCCGCCGTCGACGAGCAGCGCCTGCGCGAGGCGCTGCAGCTGGCGCAGCTGAGCGAGCTGATCGACAGCCTGCCGGCCGGCATCGACACGCTGATCGGCGAACGGGGGATCCGCCTGTCGGGCGGACAACGCCAGCGCGTGGCGATCGCGCGGGCGCTGTACCACGACCCGGACCTGCTGGTGCTCGACGAGGCGACGGCGGCCCTCGACAACAAGACCGAGCGCGAGGTGACGACGGCCATCGAGCACCTACGCGGGCGCAAGACCTTGATCGTCATCGCGCATCGGTTGAGCACGGTGCAGCGCTGCGATTCGCTCATCTTCCTGTCGGCGGGGCGGGTCGAGGCGATGGCGTCGTTCGACGAGTTGATGCGTGAGAGCGCGGCGTTCCGGGCCATCGCCCATCCGGGAAGCGACGGGCTGACGTAGCGCGACAGCAATGTCCGGATCGCGTCGCCGGCCGCGGCCGAGATCCGGGGCATCTCGGGCTGGCAACGTCATTGCAGTGGCCGGGCGTCATGATGCGCGGGTATTCTCGGGACCGGATAATGGGCCGGTTCTCATGCTTGTGCGTGATTCTCCTGGCCACGACCGGTGGCGGGTGCCTCGATCTGCTCGGGCACGAAGAGGACGTCATTGACCACGCGGGTGTCCAGCAGACGTCGCAGCTGCAGGACGACCGCGTCGAGGACAAGCACCCGGTGTTCGATCCGAGCCGCACGGTCGTCGACGCCATTCCACGCGACAGTTTTCAGACCTGTCCGATCGAGATGAACAAGAGCGCCACGATCACCAGGCTGGACATCGTCCCCTTCACCGACGCGAGCGCTCCCCTCGCGGGGAAGTTGTTCCGGGGGCGGACCGAAGCCTTGGCGGGGGTGGTCGCCGTCGATCCCGCGGCCGATTCGATCCCGTCCATGGAGGTCGTGAACGGATACCTCAAACCCTTCGACGACGGCCTCTACGCCGCGGTGGAGCTGGGCGCCGAGGGGAACAAGGGGGCGCTGTTGACCGATCTGCTCGCCCGGGTCACCGATCCGGCGATCACGGCCGACGCCACGATTCGCGCCGCCTTCGACGACGCCGCGGTGATGCTGGGCGCGGCGCTGCTCCTCGCTGGCCAGACGCCCGCGCTCGACGGCGCGCTGCTCGGGCGAGCACAGGCGCGGGCCGATACTTTTCTGGCCGAGCCGATCTTCGCGCGCCCCATCGGCTTCTACACCTGGAACCCGGCCCTGGCGGCGATCTTCACCCGCGATCGCTTCCTGCAAAACGGCGACGAGAACGAGTCGTTCGCGGCCTTCGCGGCCTTGGCCTTCGTGCTGGGGGGCGACGCCGGCCTGCTGGCGCGCTATCAAGCCGAGACGGCGCTGTACGCGGGTCTGACCAACCCGTTCGCGACGTATCCGGTCGATGCGCTCGTGCCGTACGTTCCCACGGTGGGTGCCCTGACCGACGTGGCGGCGATCCAGGCGGCGTTCGCGGCCGCGAATCCCTCCCACCAGCCCTGCGCTTCGACGACGGTGGCGTTTCTCCCGGCCTCACGCAGCAAGGAGACCGACTTCTTCGATACCGCGCTGTGCACCGGAACGCTCCCCGCCGGAACCAATCTGCTCGACGCCCTCGTCGCCGCGATCCGCGCGGGTGCCGTCGACCTGGCGCCCCAGGCCGACTCGGGCTGGTACGACTATCAGCTCTATGCGCTGGAGACGTTTCTTCTACCCGAGCGGGCGCCCGAGGATCAGAACCTTCTGTTGACGGCTGGGTACAAGAAGAAGCTGGTCGACACGTTCAAGTCGATCCTGATCCAGACGCGGGAGACGCACGTCAAGCAGCTCTCGGGCGCGACGGACAGCGCGTACGAGCTTCCTCCGACCGATGCCTATCCGCTGTTTCCGGTCGAGCCATTCGCGACGTTCTACCTGCGCACGGCGCGCGGCTACCGGTTCCTGCGGACGTTCCTGCAGGCGACGGAGGGGGCGAGCTTTCTCTCCAGCACCGCTCGGCTCGTCGAGGGTGGGGGGCGCGCCACCGCGACGCTCGCCGACGAGCTCGACCGCCGTATCACCTTGCTGTACGGGCTGGCCTTCGTCAGCGCCGACGCGGTCGGGATGGCGCGTGACCAGGGGCTGATGCCCGACGAGCTCGCCGAGCTCGACGCGAACGCCGCCGTCACGGCGGCGCGGACGTGGCTGACCACCTGGAAGACCGACGCCGACGTCGTTCAAGATCCGCGGGTCATCGTCCCCCTGGTGCGGAACGACGATGGCACGGTCAGCTACGAGGCGGTGGTGGGCGTGACCGCAGTGCGGTCGCGGGCCGCGTACGTGGCCGGGCATGAGCCCCTCGTGACCCCCACTGATTGCTGGTCCGGCAAGCTGATCGCCCACGACTACACGCTCCTCGTCGAGGCGTCGGTCGAGGTGGTCCTTCCGCCGGGCCGCCAGCCCCCCACGCGAGACGAGCTGCGCGCCATCTGCGACGCGCACACCACGACCGACGAGATCGTTCACGCCCTCGAGTCGCCGTGAACGTTCGTGCCGCCGGCGTGGCCGCGCTGGGGCTGGGGGTTGCAGTGGCCACCGTGGGGTGCGGCCTGACGAACCTGCAGACGGCCCGCACCGTTCCTGCGGGTGAGACCCGCACCACCATCGGCGCCGGCGTGATCCACAACGGCGATCGCAATCTAGGGGGCGGCGTCTCGGCGATTCCGGTCGACGTCATGGTCCGGCACGGCGTCACGGAGCGCGTCGACTGGGGCGTGCGCCTGTTCCTGGGGGCCGGGCTGCTCGGTGACGCGAAGTGGAACCTGCTTGGTCCCGACAGTCGCACCGCGCTGGCGATCTCGGCGGGACTGGGCGCGGCCGCCTCGCCGAACATCCAGGACCAGGGCTGGATCGAGGCAGCGAGCATTCCGGTCACCGTCACCCTCAGCCAGGCGTTGCCGCATGGGCTGACTCCGTACGGCGCGCTCGGCTACGGCGCGTACTGGATCTTCAACTACCGCGCGTCCGATCCGTCGGCGCACGACGCCGCGCGGAGCTGGACGGGGGACGGGCTGCTCGGGCTGCACGTGGGCCTGGAGCTCGCGGCGGCGAGCGGGCGCGCCGTGCTGCTCGAATACGTCTACGCGCGTCCCGTCGTGGACGACCCTGGTGACCGGTACGCGTTCGCGACGAACCAGTTCCTCATGATCGGATTTCACACCGGCGGAGGGGCGCAGCCGCTGATGGCGCGCTGAAGGCTCAGCCAGGCTTTTTTGCCGACGCCCGCTCGGCGAGGTGGCGTTGCGCTTTGAGCACGTCGCGGCGGTAGGTTCCTGCCTCGATCTCGCGCATGGTCCGGTTCCAGTGACTTGCCAGCTGGGTGAAGCGCTGCATCAGCGTCTGGAAGCGGAAGCGGAGGGCCGTGTTGACGATAGTGATCGCCTGGGTTTCGAGGAGGCGGTGGTGCAGCTGCTGACGCGCGCTCTCGGGGGGACGCCGCTCGAGGCCCAGGAAATAGGCCTCGTAGGCGGCGCGGACCCGTTCCAGGGACTGTTCCAGCTCGGCGAGGCGGGCGGCGACCGCGGCGGACGTGGTCGCCTTCGTTTCGGGGGGCTGCTTTCGCGCCCGGGGGGCTTCGGACGATCGCATGGGCACGGTTCCTCGTGCTCGGATCTCTCGACCGGTTGCCGCGCCGGCTTGAATCGCGCCGGCGGCTGACGGGGGACCGTCGCTGAGGTATGAATGGCGTCTTTCACCGTTTCTGCGTCGGCTTCCTTGGTCGACTTTCCGCCGTTCGGATTCATCGCATGAACCTTCTCGTCTGGGCCGCGGCCGTCGTCATCCTGCTGGGAGCGTTGATCCTGGTCCACGAGCTGGGGCACTTCGCGTGCGCTCGGCTGTTCGACGTCAAGGTGCTGCGATTCTCGCTGGGCTTCGGGCCCCGCCTGTTCGGCTTCACCTGGGGCGAAACGGAATACCGCCTGTCGCTGGTGCCTCTCGGGGGCTTCGTCCGGTTGCTGGGCGAGGATCCCGCCGAGGCGATCGCGCCCCGCGATCGTCCGCGCGCCCTGGTGACGAAGCCGCTCTGGCAGCGCTACACCATCGTCGTCGCCGGGCCCGTGTTCAACCTGGTGCTGCCGCTGCTGATCTACTTCGTCCACTATGCCGGTCAGCGCACGTTGCTGCCGCCCACCCTGGGGACGGTGCTGCCTGACTATCCGGCCGCCGCCGCCGGCCTGCTCCCCGGCGACAGCGTCGAGGCCATCGACGGCAAGCGCATCCGGTACTGGGAAGAGCTGGAGGACGTGATCGCCAAGGACCCATCGCGCACGCGGCGTTTCCAGATTCGCCGCGGCACCGATCTGGAAGAGCGGGATGTCTCGCCCGTGAAGATCGAGCGGCCCGGGGCGCTGGGCATTCCGGAGTCCGTCGGTTGGATCGGCGTGTCGCCCCGGTTTCATTTGCCGGAGATCGGCGTGATCGATCCCGGCTCGCCGGCGGCGCAGGCGGGGCTGAAGACGTTCGACTTCATCACGGCGGTGAACGGCAGCCCGGTGGCCACCTGGGCCGAGTTTCAGCGGGCCATCGAGCGCATGGGCGCCTCGCCGTTGCGGGTGACCTACCTGCGCGGCGGCTACTCGGCGATCCCTTTCGCGCACGTCGAGATCCAGCAGCCGGGCACGGCGGTGGTGATCCCCAACCCGCTCTTCGATCCGGCCGGGCACCGCAGCTACGAGACCGGGATCCTGTCGGCCGAGCTGTTCGTGTTCTCGGTCGAGCCGGGCAGTCCGGCCGATCTGATCGGCATCCGCCGCGGCGATCGCATCGTCGAGCTGGATGGCAAGCCGATCGGAAGCTGGGATCTGCTGCGCCAGCTGCTGGCCGCCAACCCGGAGAAGACGTTCCAGATCGCCTGGGTATCGCCCGGGGGGGCGCGTCGCCAGGAGAGCTTTCGCCAGGAGACTCGCTCGGAGATGGACGCCTACCGGCAGGAGGAGCGGCGGCTGGTGTTCGGCGCGCTCAACCGCCTGGCCTGGCGCACCGACGCGCCCGTGCCGATCCAGAATCGCTTCGGCTATGCGGTGACGCACGCCTTCGAGCGCACGGGGCACATCGTGGCCGCCATGGTGCAGGGCTTCGTGCAGATCGCGCGGGGGCGGGTGCCGCTGTCGACCTTGGGGGGGCCCATCATGATCGGCTACGTCGCGGGCGTGGCCGCCGAGCAGGGCGTCGATCAGTACCTGTGGTTGATGGCGCTGCTCAGCATCAACCTGGCGCTGCTGAACTTCTTGCCGGTCCCCATCCTCGACGGCGGAATGCTGGTGTTCTTCACCATCGAGCTGTTCAAGCGCCGGCCGCCGTCGGTGCGGGCGCGCGAGATCGCCTCGTACATCGGGCTGGTCATCGTGGCGGTGCTGATGTTGTTTGCCTTGCGGAACGACGTCGTCAGGTATCTTCTGCCGCGATGAGAGCACTGCTGGCCATCGAGACCTCGACGCCGGTGGCGCGCGTGGGCGTCTTCGACCTCGACACCGGGACGCCGCTGGCGGAGGCATCCGCCACCAGCGAGCGGCATTCGTCGAACTTGCTGCGGCTGTGCGTCGAGGTGACGACGCAGGCGAACGTGGCGCTCTCGGCGCTGGCGGCGATCGCTTGCGGCGCGGGGCCAGGGAGCTTCACCGGGCTGCGCGTCGGCTTCGCCGTGGCCAAGGGGTTCGCGCTGCCGTTCGGCATTCCGCTGATCGTCGTGTCGTCGCTGCAGGTTCTGGCGCGCGACATGGCGGCGGTGGCCCGGGAAGGCGAGGGGCTGCTGCCCTGTCTCGACGCTGGCAAGGGTCAGGTGTATGCGGCGCCGTTTGCCCTGGCGGGGGTCGAGCGTCGCGGCGACGACTGGGTGCTGACGCCCGACGGCGTCGTCGAGGTCGCGCCGCGCGAGGTGCCGCTGCTGTTCGCGGGGACCGGCGCCGCCCGTTACCGTGAGGCCCTGGAAGCGGGGCTGGGCGCGCGCGGGCGGTACGTGGAGGTGGCGGGGCCCAGCGCCGGATCGCTCGCCGCCTACGCCGGCGAGCGTTTTCACCGGGGACAGTTCGAGGACCTGAACACGGTCGTTCCGGCGTACGGCCGCGCGCCCGACATCACGCGCCCCAAGCGCGCGCAGCCCTGATTCGATTTCGTTTGTCCGGGGGCGGTTTGGCCCTCAGAGTTACGCGGTGGCGAAGGCAGACGACGGGCAGGCGCACGGCCCTCGACGGCGCGGGCGGGCGCGCTTCGTGGCCATGGCCCTGGTCATCGCGCTGGGCGTGCAGATCCCGCTGGTCCTGACGCTGGGTCGGCTGACCGGGCACCTGTCGCCGTTTGCCGTGCTGGGGGGCGCGCTGACCGCCGGCTTCCTGTCGAACGTGCTCGGTCCGCGCTCGGTCTGGGGAGCGCCGGGGCGCTTGCGGCTCTACGGTTCCCTGTGGCCGTTCTTCATGTGGTGGACCGTGGCGTTGCTGTTCCTGTTCATCGCGCCGGTGGCGCTGCTCGCGTCCCGGCTGTTTCCGCTCCCGACGGATCAGGCCCTGGTGGGCGGGCTGGTCCTGGCGGCGCTCGGCACGGCGCGCACCCTGGGGCAGCGCCCGCGTCTCCAAAAGCGGGACATCTTCATCGAGGGTCTCCCCGCCGCGTTCGAGGGGTTTCGCATCGCGCAGATCTCCGATCTGCATTGCGGCCCGTTCGCCAGCGGCCCTCGGGTGGCGGGCTGGATCGCCGCCGTGAACGAGCTCGAGCCCGATCTTATCGCGGTGACGGGCGATCTGATCGCCAGCGGCGCCGCGTTCGTCCCCGTGGTGGCCTCGGCGCTGGGCGAGCTGCGGGCGCCGCACGGCGTGTTCGCCTCCATGGGAAATCACGACTACTTCACCGAGCCGGAGGCGCTGGCGGCGGCGCTGGCGGCGGCGGGCCTTACCGTGCTGCGCAACCGTGGCGTCGAGATCAGCCGCCAGGACGCGCGCATCTTCGTCGCCGGCGTGGACGACACCTGGACCCAGCGTCACGATCTCGATCGCACCCTGGCGGAGCGCCCGGCCGGCATGCCGACGGTGTTGCTGGCCCATGATCCCGCGCTGTTCCCCGACGCGGCGGCGCGCGGCGTCGACTTGACCCTGTCGGGGCACACGCACGGCGGGCAGCTGGGCCTGCCGTTCTTCTCGCGCAAGGTCAACCTGGCCCGGCTGATGACCCGCTTCACGAGCGGCTTTTACAGCCTGGGAAGCGCGTCGCTCTACGTGAACCGCGGGCTGGGAACGACGGGACCGCCGGTGCGGCTCGGCGTCTCGCCCGAGATCGGCGTGTTGACCTTGCGCCGCGCGACGCCCGATATGGCCGCGGCGACGTCTCGACCGGTCGGCCTGTCGTCGCTGCCGCAGCCGTCGGGTTAGCGACTCAGAAGGCGGGCACCGGGATGCGTTCCTGCTCGTCGCCGGGGACCTTGGGGAACTGGGTGACGTCGTCGTCCCGCCAGGCCAGCTTGGCGCGGCGCAGGCGCTCCTTGTCGCTGGAGACGAAGTTCCAGTCGATGTAGCGGGGACCATCGAGCGGGGCGCCGCCGATCAGCATGAGGCGCGCGGACGCGACGGCCGTGACGACGGCGGCGACGCCTGGGCGGAGGATGGCCATCGTGCCGGCGCCCAAGGGGCGACCGTCGCAGGTGATGATGCCCTCGACCACGTAGACGGCGCGTTCGGCATGTTCGGCGTCCACCGTGAGTGCAGCGCCCGCCTCCAGCCGCGCGTGCACGTACAGCGTGGGGGACAGGACCGCGGTGGGGGACTGCGCGCCGAAGGCCGTGCCAGCGATGACGTCGAGGATCGCCCCCGCGCTCCGCACGCGCGGCAAGGCGTCCGCGTCGTGGTGCTCGAAGCGGGGCGCGCTCTCCTCGTCGCCGGCGGGGAGCGCCATCCAGCTCTGAATGCCGTGGGCATGCACGCCGCGCGCGCGGGATTGGGGATCGCTCCGCTCCGAGTGAACGATCCCCCGCCCGGCCAGCATCCAGTTGACGTCTCCGGGATGGATCGTCTGCAGCGAGCCGAGGCTGTCCCGATGAACGATCTCGCCGTCGAACAGGAAGGTGACCGTCGCCAGGCCGATGTGCGGGTGTGGTCGGACATCCATTCCGGCGCCGGGAGGCAAGCTGAGCGGGCCCAGGTGATCGAAGAAGATGAACGGCCCCACCATGCGTCGGCCGATGGCCGGCAACGTTCGTCGCACCGTGAACCCACCCAGATCGCGCTCGCGCGCCGGGAGCACGAGCTCGATGGAGGTCGAGGGAGCACCGCCATCGGTGGGCAGAACGTCGGACATGATGGTGAAGATAGCAGGCGACCGCGGAGGTCGGGCGACCGACCGGGAGCGCGTCACGCGTCGATTCCGAGCCTTGGGCGCCGAATCGTTGCTATTGAATGGTTCAAGATGATGAACGCAATTCTCGTGGCCACCGATTTCTCTCCCGATGCCGATGCCGCGATGGCGGTCGCCATCGAGATGGCGACGCGATTCGCGAACGCCATCGAGCTCACCCACGTTCACCAGACGGGAAGCTACATTCTGCCGCCGCCCTTCGACCTCATCTCGCTCCCCCCGGAAGGCCGTGAGTACGCGCATATCGAGAAGGCGCTCGAGGAGCGGGTGGGGCGCATTCGAAGTGCCGGCGTGGCGGCGTCGGCCCAGGCGGTGACGGGCACCGCCCCCGAGGCGATCGTGGCCAGAGCCAGGGAGACCGGGGCTGTCTTGATCGTCGTGGGCTCACGAGGCGCGGGCGCCTTGGCCCACGTTCTTCTCGGCAGCGTCGCCGAACGGGTGGTCCGACATGCCCCCTGTCCCGTGCTCGTCGTGCCCCACGTCAAGGCCGCGGCCCCCGCGACGCCGTGAGCCGGTGCAGGCTGCGCCGATGATCGTCACCGCGCGCGCCGGGATGACCGCGCCGCCGCCGGAGCGCTGGCGGCACGCCGCGCCTCCTCCACCAGCTCGTCGATGAACCGGCGCACCACCGGCGTTCGCTTCAGCGCCGGGTAAAGCATCAGGCGGACCTCGACGTCGGGGACGTCAGCGGCCTCGACCAGCACGCGCGTCCGATCGACCCGGTTCACGGCCAGCTGGGGGGCCAGGCCCACGCCCAGCCCGCTGCTCACGTAGGACAGCAGCAGCGACACACTGGGGACGTCGATGGTCGAGGCGGGGCGCAGTCCGGTGCGGCCCAGGTATTCGTCGAGGACGCGCCGCCCCTGGCTGCCCGCCCCCAGGCGCAGCAGCGGCTCGCGCGCCAGCAACGTGGTGGGCGACCTGATGGGGCCGCGCTGGGGGCGGGGCGCCACCCAGCAGAACGACTGGCGGCACAGGGCGGTCTCCTCGGGCGCCACCGCGCGATCGGTGCTGATCACCGCCGCGTCGACGTGACCGGCGGCCACCAGGCGGCGCGCCTCGGGCGAATTGATGGTGGTGATCTCGAAGCGCAGCGGCACGTGATCGTCGAAGAGGCGGCGCAGGATGGGCAACAGCAGCGCCTCGCCCAGGTAGTCGGCGGCGGCCACCCGCAAGGTGGTGACGCGCGCCGAGGCCAGCTCCTCCAGCAGCGCCTCCACCGAGGTGGCCTCGGAGAACAGGCGGGTCAGGGCGCCCAGCAACACCTCGCCCGCCGGGCTGGGACGGAGGTGGCGGCCCACCCGGTCGAACAGCTTCACGGAGAAGCGCTGCTCGACCCGGTGAATCTGCTGCGACACCGCCGACGAGGTCTTGTGCAGCCGGCGCGCCGCCTCGGCCACCGAGCCGGTCTGCGACACCACCAGCACGTCCTGAAAGGCGGGGAGCAGCGCCGCGTCCATCCCTGAATGTTAAGCCAGACTTAACGATTGCGACAACCAGTTGTCACTGGACGCCATGGCCCCCGGCCGTCACATTGGTGACCATGAAGCCACGCACGTTGTTCGACAAGCTCTGGGACAGCCATCTGGTTCGACCGCAGACCGCGGACACGCCCGCGGTGCTGTACATCGACCTGCACCTGATCCACGAGGTGACGTCGCCGCAGGCCTTCACCTGGCTGCGCGAGCGCGGCCTGTCCTTGCGCCAGCCGGCGCGCACGGTGGCGACGATGGACCACTCCATCCCCACCACGCCGCGCGGGGCGGACGGCAAGTTCAAGATCCTCGACGCGCAGGCCTCCGCGCAGCTGGGCCAGCTGGAGACGAACTGCGGCGAGTTCGGCGTCGAGCTGTTCTCGCTGGGCAGCGAAGGGCAGGGGATCGTCCACGTGATCGGGCCCGAGCTGGGGCTGACCCAGCCGGGCATGACCATCGTGTGCGGCGACAGCCACACCAGCACGCACGGCGCGTTCGGCGCGCTGGCGTTCGGCATCGGCACCAGCGAGGTGTCGCACGTCCTCGCCACGCAGTGCCTGTTGCAGAACCGCCCCAAGACGCTGGCCATCACGGTCGAGGGGCAGCTGCGCCCGGGCGTGACGGCGAAGGACATCATCCTGGCGGTCATCGCCCGCCTGGGCATCGGCGGCGGGACGGGGCACGTCATCGAGTACCGCGGCTCCGCCATCCGCGCGCTGTCGATGGAAGAGCGGATGACCGTCTGCAACATGTCGATCGAGGCGGGGGCGCGCGCCGGCATGGTGGCGCCCGACGACATCACGTTCCATTACCTGGCCGGGCGTCCGCGCGCGCCGTCCGGAGCGGCCTGGGACAAGGCGGTCGAGGCGTGGCGCAAGCTGCCTTCCGACGAGGGCGCCACGTTCGATCGCGAGGAGCGCTTCGACGCCGCCCAGCTCGAGCCCATGATCACCTACGGCACGAACCCGGGCATGGGGATCGCCATCGGCGCCGCGGTGCCGAAGCCGGAGAACGCCACCATGGAGAAGGCGCTGCGCTACATGGGCATCGAGGCGGGCCAGCCGCTGCTGGGGCGGGCCATCGACGTCGTCTTCATCGGCAGCTGCACGAACTCGCGCATCTCGGATCTGCGCGAGGCGGCGACCGTGTTCAAGGGGCGCAAGGTGCCGAGCGGCGTGCGCGCCATGGTGGTGCCGGGCTCGCAGCGCGTGAAGAAGCAGGCGGAGGCCGAGGGGCTCGATCGGGTGTTCCTCGAGGCGGGTGCGGAGTGGCGCGAGGCGGGCTGCTCGATGTGCATCGCCATGAACGGCGATCAGCTGAAGCCGGGGCAGTACGCCGTCAGCACCAGCAACCGCAACTTCGAGGGGCGGCAGGGCGCGGGGGGCCGGACGTTCCTGGCCAGCCCGCTCACGGCGGCCGCCTCGGCCGTCACGGGCCGCATCACGGACGCGCGTCAGCTGGTCGGTTAAGGAGACAATCATGGAGCCCATTCGCACGTTTCAATCGAAGACCGTCGTCCTCCCCATCGAGAACGTCGACACCGATCAGATCATCCCGGCGCGCTTCCTGAAGGTGACCAGCAAGATTGGCATCGGCGCGCACCTGTTCGCCGACTGGCGTTACGACGCCGAGGGGAAAGAGAAGCCGGACTTCATCCTGAACCGCCCCGAGGCCAAGGGGGCCGCGGTGCTGGTGGCAGGGGACAACTTCGGCTGCGGCTCGTCGCGCGAGCACGCGCCGTGGGCGCTGTACGACTACGGCTTCCGCGCCATCATCAGCACGTCGATCGCGGACATCTTCATGAGCAATTCATTGAAGAATGGCCTGCTGCCCATCGTCGTCGACAAGGCCGTGCACGCCAAGTTGCTGGGCGCGCCGGGCATGGCGGTGACCGTGTCGCTGGAGGCGCAGACCTTGACCCTGGCCGACGGCACGTCCGTGAAGTTCGCCATCGATCCCTTCGCGCGCTACTGCCTGCTGAACGGGCAGGACGAGCTCGACTTCCTGCTGGCCCAGCAGGACGAGATTGCCCGCTTCGAAGTCACGCCTCGCTGAACCTGACTGATGACCCTGGGCCGGGGCATCCGGCGCCGGGGAACGGGCTTGACATGCAAATCCGATGTTTGCATGCTTGAAGCATGCCGAAGATGGTTCAGATTCGGTCCGTTCCGGATGAAACGCATCGGGCGCTGAAGGTCCAGGCCGCTCGCGTTGGCATGACGTTGACGGACTTTCTGCTGGCCGAGATAACACACGTCGCGAATCGTCCGTCCATCGAGGATGTCGTGGCACGCCTCCGCCAACATCGTCCGGCGTCGCTCAAGCTCGACTCGGCCCGGATGGTTCGCCAGATGCGCGAGGGGCGCCGCTGATCGTCCTCGACGCCTCGGTGGTCATCGATCTGCTGCTGGGTACCGCGCCGCGCGTCGAGGAGATCGAACGCCTGGTCGTCAGCCATGCGCCAGCCCTGGCCGTTCCCCATCTGCTGGATGTGGAGGTCACGCACGCCCTTCGTCGTCTTGCCGCCGAGGGGGCGATCTCCGGCGCCGTTGCGCGCCACGCCTTGGACGGTCTTCGAGATCTCCCCCTGCAGCGCTACCCGCACCTGGCGCTCTTGCCGCGTGTATTCGAGCTTCGCACGAACGTCACGGCCTACGACGGCATCTACCTGGCCCTCTCCGAGGGGCTAGGCGCTGATTTCTATACCCGCGACCGCCGCCTGGCGCGTGCCCCCGGACACCGCGCACGGGTTCACCTCATCGGATGAGTCCGAAGCGCGATATGCGAATCGATTGTTGATCCTGGGGGCTTGATGGCTATCCTTGATCAGGTGGCCGGCTTGGCCATTTACTCGGAGGATCCGCATGGAGCGTTCTCGTGAGGGCATCGACGTCGCGACAGGGGCCACTGACCCAACCGCCGAAATCCTTCGCCTGAGAGCGCGCCATACCGAGATAGAAAAGCGGCTGCACGAGCTGGAACGCCATCTGTCGCTGACCGCGGACGAGCAGGTCGAGCGGGCCCGCCTGAAGAAGGAAAAGCTGTGGAGCAAGGACCGCATCGCCGTGCTGGCGCAGCTCGCCTCGGCGGCCTGACCCAGGCCGGGCGCGGGCGATGACGCTCGATCCAGCGCTCATCGAGCGGCTGCGGCAGTCCGGCATCCGCATCGATCGGGAGGGGGAGTTTCAGCACGAGGGGGCGCCGGTGCGGCACGAGGGGCTGCGCCAGGCGCTGTTCCGCTGGCTCGACCGACTGCCCGACGGGCGATACATCCTGCGCCTCGACGCGCAACGGTTCGCCTACGTCGATGTCGACGACACGCCGCTCGTGGTGCGCGGCGCGCGCATCGACGGCGCGCGCGTGCTGCTGACCCTGTCCGACGGCGCCGAGGAGCCGCTCGCGCCCGAGACGCTGACGATCGACGCGGCGGGCGTCATGCGCTGTCTGGTGCGTGGCGGTCGCCTGGAGGCGCGTCTCGCCACCGCCGCCGCCGCGGTGCTGGCCGAGCTGATCGAGGATGGCGTCACCCCGCCCGTGCTGAGCCTGGACGGCCGTCGATTTCCCCTGCGCGCGCGGGCGTGACATCGACGGGGCCGTTGCGCGGCGCTTCAGATGTCCATAGACTATGTCCATGACCAGGAAGACGATCGCCGCCGGCCAGTTCAAGCAGGGGTGCCTCGCCCTCTTGGACGAAGTTGCGGACAAAGACATCGAAATCGTCGTGACGAAGCGCGGCCGTCCCGTTGCGCGGCTCGTTCCCATGGGCAACGCCGCGGACCGAGATGAGGCCCTCCTCGCTCGTCTCCGGGGAAGCATGACGGGGCCGGTCGGACTGGTAGCCGATCTCCTGGCCCCTACGAGCGCCCTGACCGACTGGAAGCTCGCGCCGAAGGCACGCCAGCGGTGATCGCGCTGGATACGCACGCGCTGCTCTGGTGGACGCTCGACCCCAAGCAGCTCAGCCGTCGAGCCCAGCGAACGATCGACGAGAGCGACCGCCTTGGAGTGCCGACGATTGTCTTCTGGGAGGTCGCGCTCCTCGCGCGTCGAAAGCGTATCGCGCTTCCCATGTCGGTTCGCGAATGGACCCGCTCGGTACTGTCTCATTCTCGTGTCGAGAGTCTCCCCCTGACCGCAGAGATCGCTGTCGAAGCCGAGGAGCTGGCGATGCACGCCGATCCCGCCGATCGCTTCATCGTGGCCACCGCGCGGCGCCATGGGTGCTCGCTCGTCACCAAGGACGTCCTGATTCACAAAGCCGGCCTCGCTGCCGTCGTCTGGTAGGTCGGGCACGTCCCCCCTCGGCGCGGCTTGGGTGGTTCGACGCTATGCTGTCCCGCCCGTGCTTCCGGGCGGCAGCGTCGGTAGCGCCACCCGGAACCGCGCGCCGCCGAAGGGGGCCGGCGCGTCAGTCACACTGACGTCGCCACCGTGGTCGATGACGATCTTGCGGACGATGGCCAGCCCCAGGCCGGTGCCGTTCTCCTTCGTCGTGAAGTAGGGATCGAACACGCGGTGCCGCGCGCTCGGCACCACCCCGGGGCCGTTGTCGTCGACGTAGATGGCCGCCGTCTCCGCCGCGGGATCGGACATGATGCCCAGCCGTACGGTGGGCGTTCGTCCCGCCCCCTCGGCGGCCTGAATGGCGTTCTCCACCAGGTTCGCCAGCACCCGGCGCAGCAGCATCTTGTCGCACGAGGCTTGTACAGGCGCCGCCGGTCGATCGACCTGCAGGCGCCCGCTCCACTCGGGGTGGGCGCGCGCGAAGTCCTCCAGCAACGTCCCCAGATCGACGGGGCTCGGCTCGACCTTGGGCAACTTCGCGAACGCGGAGAAATCGTCGACCAGGCGCCGGATCGAGCCGATCTCCTCGTCCAGCACGTCGCCCGCGGTGTCGAGGCGCCGCTGGTAAGCCGGATCGCCGCCCCGGTACTGCGAGCGTAGCTCCTGCACGGCGAGCTGGATGGGCGTGAGCGGGTTCTTGATCTCGTGCGCCAGCCGGCGCGCCACCTCTTGCCAGGCCGACACCTTCTGCAGGTATTCGAGGCGCGAGCGCGCGTCGTCGAGATCGGCGACCATGTGGTCGAAGGCGCGCCCCAGATCGTCCAGCTCGTCGCGGCCGGTCGGCGCGACGCGCACCGAGAGATCGCCCTGGGCGACGCGGGACGCGGCCGCGTGCAGGGTCTTGACGCGGATGGTGGCGCGCCGCGCGACGAACAGGCCGATCAACGTCGCGATGGCGAGCACGATCAGGATCTCCAGCGCCACGCCGCGGAACACGCCCGGCAGCAGCAGCGGCAACACGCGGTCGAGCTCGTGCTCCTGATCGACGGCTTGCCGCAGCGACAGGAAGTCGGCGTAGATCTGGCGATCGATCCCGAACGTGAGCTCGAGCATCCGCGGCGCGTTCGGGCGCGAGCCGGGCAGCTCGATCAGGTTCGGCGGCGCCTCGCGGGCCCGGGCCGCCTCCTCCGCTGACACCGACCACTCGTCGACCACCTTCTCGCCTTCCAGGATGCGGGCGCGCAGCAGCTCGGGCACGTCGGCCAGCTCGGCCGCGTGCATGATGTGGCGGGCGGCGATCTCGTCGGCGCGCAGGCGAAACCCCTCCTTTTCCTGGGCGAACGTCGTGCGATAGATCTCGAGCGCCTCGCCCAGCGAATTGCGTACCTCCTGCTGGTGGCGGGCGTTGATGGCCGACACGGCCGCCAAGGTGCGCGACAGCAGCACGCCCGACGCCAGCATCGGCAGGATGGCCACGATGAACACCGCGGCGAGAATCTTCCACTCGAAGCGGCCCGGCAGGCTGAAGCGTCGCGCCCGCACCGGCGCGACGCGGGCGGAGATCTCGCGGGCAGAGGGGAGGTCGCTCATCGCGTGGGTGCCTCGAAGGTCTGCGAGACGAAGCGCACCTGGTGCTCGCTGTCCTCGATCTGCGGGTTGACGAAGACGGTCACGAAGTTCCCGAAGAAGCTGTCGCCGCCGCCCGAGCCGGCGCGTCGCTGCGTGCCGGCCGGCTGCCGCAACCAGCGCCGCACCTCGCCCATCAGCTCGGGCGACAGGGGATTCAGATCGCCGCGCACCGCCAGGGTGTAGTGCTCGCCCGGACGCAGCGCCTGCTCCATCTCGATGGGAAATTGCACGAGCGCGGTGGCGGCGCGCAGCGCCTGGTCGACCGTCTTCACGTCGAACAGGCGATCGGTGCCGGGGCCGCGCGTGGTGCGGACGCGAAAGCTCTCGTCCCAGATGTCGTAGACGATCTCGACCCGCTGAAACGCCACCGCCAGCGGCTCGGGATCGTTCTGCCGCAGCAGCTGCACGCGCACCAGGACCCGGGTGGCGAAGCCCGACGTCAGGCGATCGCGCGCCGCGGGCGTGAACAGGTCTTGCAGCCCCACCGACAGCGACAGCGTGCGATCGTGGATGGCCAGCCCCACCTGGCGGGGCGGGGGGACCTCGGCGCGCGCCACCGTCGCGCCGAGCGCGCTCATCAGCGCCAGCGCACGGCCGAGCCGGATGGCCCGGACGCGCGTCGAGCAGGCCGCGGAGGCTCTCGGCATCAGAACGGCACGCGCCCCAGCGCGTTCGCGACGGACAGCGTGAAGACGCCGAAGGTGGTGTCGAGGCGAACCCCGATGTCCCCCGTCAGATCGATGGGCCAGGCGGCCAGCCCGGAGCGGGACGCGTCGTGGAAGTCCCCCGAGCTTCCCATCACGAACCCGCCCAGCGCGATGAAGGCGTCGCCGCTGTAGACGAGGCGATGCCGGCGCCACAACGGAACGGCGTACTCGAACAGCACGCGCCCGGCGAAGTTGTCGTAGCGGTGCTTGGAGATGGACGTTCCCAGCAGATTCGGCGACGGCTGGGTGGAGAAGTTCAGCCCCAGCGCGCGCGGCGGCAGGAACAGGTTCATGTCGCCGACGAAGAAGCGATCGAAGATGGGCGCCTGCCCGAACAGCGCCCCGCCGAACAGGTGAACCCCGAAGATGTGCCCGTGTCGGGTCGGCGTGTACGACGACCCCTGAAAGACCAGCTTGGCGAACTGGTAGTCCGAGCCCAGGTGCTCGAAGGCCCCCTCGGCCGACAGCGCGGCGTGAATGCCCGCGTGCGGTACCAGCGGATCGGAGCGCGTGTCGAAGTCGAGCGTTCCCGTCAGCGAGCCGACCCGCGAGAAGCCCGTGTGCAGGCCGAAGTCGATGGGGGTGGTCTGGTCGTTCTGGCCGGTGCGCTGGCGCTCGGTGGGCCAGGTGGCCGAGATCCCTTCTTCGCGGAAGTCGACGAAGAAGCGCGCGGCGGGCGTCAGCGCACGCCCCATGCCCACGACGCCCCCCACCCGCCGGATGCCCATGGCCACGAAGTGCGACGGATCGCCGTCGCCGTCGTCACCCGAGACGCGAAAGAACTCGTTGCCGACGGTGGCGATGCCCGTGCCGCTCAGCAGCAAGCCCGTGCCCAGCAGCGGTGGGACCTGGGCCCGGATGCGCGCTCCGAATTCGCGCCGCGCCTCCGCCACCTCGGGGCGGGTGGCGGCGACGAAGCCGCCCCCCAGGGAGATCCCGCGTCCGCCCAAATTGTTCTCGGCGACGTCGAGGCCGCCCCAGAACGGCGTGGCGTCGCTCTCGCCCAGATAGAGCGCGTTCAGGATCAGCGTGCCGCGCTCCTCGACGTCGACCACCAGGATGACGCCGCCGCGCCGGGCGCCCCGCTCGACGGCCAGGTGCACGTCGAGGAAGAACCCCAGCGACAGCAGATGGATGCGGGCCGCCTCGACCCGACCGTCGGACGCCGTCAGCACCTCGCCCGGGTGGATGCCCACCTCGCCGATGATCAGCGCGGACGCCGTCTTGCGGTTGCCGCGAACCACCACCTGTTCGATGGTGTAGCGGGGGCCGAAGTTCGGATCGCCGAAGGGGGCGATCCCCGGATCGGTGGGGGACGGCAGCGCGGGGGGCGAAGGCGTCGCTTCGTCGGTGTCGTCGTCTGTCCCCGCGTCGTCGGGCGCGGCGCGGGCTCCCGAGCCGGCCAGTGCGGTGATGAGCGTCACCGTCGCGAGGACGGTCCCCGGCTTCATGGCACGACTATAACGTCAGTCGTCGCTCCGGCGCTCGGTCGGTTCAGTTCAGCTGCGAGCGGCCGGCCACGCGCGGCGACGGGATGGCGAGCTGGCGAATTCGGCCGCGGATGTCCTCGTCGGGGCTGAGCACCTGCATACGCGCCAGCACGCCCACCAGGCGATCCTGATCGCCGGTGCGCTCGTAGATGGCGCGAAGATTGTTCAGCAGGCGCATCAGCACGTGCCCCTTGCTGGCCGGCTCGAGCAACGCCGGATCGATGGGGCCCGCGTCGCCGGTGGCCCGCTCGTGCAGCTCGGCGATCTGTTGATCGTCGAGCAGCCGGCCGTCGAAGGGGTCGATGAACATCACGTTGCCCTCGCCGTCGTGGATGCGGACGAGGAAGTGGCCGGGGAACGACACGCCGTGCGCATCGATGCCGACCCGCCGGCAGGTCTCGGTCAGCACCAGCGCCAGGCTGATGGGGATCCCGGTGCGGCGATCGAGCACCTCGTTCAGGAAGCTGTTGCGCGGGTCGTAGTAGTCGCGCGTGTTGCCGTGAAAGCCGATCTCCTCGTACAGATAGCGCACGACGCTCTCCAGCGGAGCCCGCCGGGACGCCGCCGCGATCCGGGAGGCGGCGCCGGCGCCCAGCCGATCGAGCTCTTCCACGTAGCGGGCCACGTCGAGGCCCGGATATTCGGGCTCGGCGATGAGGAGCGCCGCGCGTGCCAGATCGAGATCGGATTCCGGTCTCGACACGAGATGGGAGAAGAGGCTGATCTCCGCGAAGTCCATTCGCTGCGGACCATAGCGCGCGGCCGGGACTTTGTCCGCAAGGTCGGCGCCTGTTGGCTCAGGCCATCGGGCTGGACAGAAAGGCGGCGCTCGACTCGCCGCGCAGCACGGCCAGGAACGCCTCGCCGTACTGGGCCAATTTCTTGGGACCGACCCCGGAGATCCCCAGCACGCCCTCGGCCGTCATGGGGCGGTTGGCGGCCATGGCCAGCAACACCGCGTCGCTGAACACCATGTACGCGGGGATCCCCCGCTCTGTGGCCAGGTGGCGGCGCAGCTCGCGCAGGCGTCCGAAGAGCTCCCCTTCCTCGTCGCCGTAGCCGCCGGCGCGCGACGCTTCTCCGTGCGACGGGCTGGCGCGGTCGAAGGTGCCGGGGACGCCGGTTCGCGTGCGGCGCGTCCGCTTCGGCGCGGGGGCGCAGGCGCCGAGCACGTCGCTGCCGGTGCAGACGTCGCACGACGAGCCGCAGGCCGCGATGGCTTCGCCCAGATAGCTGGTCACGGCCTGATGGCGACAGCGCCCCAGATTGTCCGCCATGCGGAACATCTCGCGCACCTGATCGCGCTGGCGTTCCTGCACGTCATCGGAGCCGTCGCTCTCGAAGCGGTCATAGCTCATCACGTCGGCCCACGAATAGAACAGCACGCACTCGCTGGGGAGGCCGTCGCGGCCGGCGCGCCCCACCTCCTGGTAATAGCTCTCGATCGAGCGCGGCATGTCGCGGTGGACGACGTAACGGATGTCCGGCTTGTCGATGCCCATGCCGAACGCGACGGTGGCCACCATGACGTCGACGTCGTCACGACGAAAGGCGTCCTGGGCGCGGCTGCGCTCGTCGGCGGGCAGGCCGGCGTGATAGGCCGCCGCGTGGATCCCCTCTTCGCGCAGGAAGGCCGCCGTGCCCTCGGCGCTCTTGCGCGACAGGCAGTACACGATGCCGCTCTTTCCTTGCCGGGCGCGGATGAAGCGCAGGATCGAGCCCCGCACCCCGCCCGAGGCGCGCGCCGTCGCGTCGCCGTCGCTGCCCTTCTTGTAGGCCGCCAGCGCCAGGTTTCGCCGGAAGAAGCTGCCCCGGTATTCGGCGGGCGCCGTCATGGCGAGCTGGTCGACGATGTCGCTCATGACCTCGCGGGTGGCGGTGGCCGTCAGCGCCAGCACCGGCACGTCGCCGAAGCGCTTCTTGATGCCGGCCAGGTTGCGGTAGGCGGGGCGGAAGTCGTGCCCCCACTGGCTGATGCAGTGGGCCTCGTCGACGGCGATCAGCGAGAGCCGGGTGCGGGCCAGCGCCGAGCCGACGCTGGCCTCGAGCCCCTCGGGCGCCGCATACACGAGCTCGTAGGCCCCCGACCATAGCCCCTGCAGCCGCTCGCGCCGCTCATCGGGGGCCAGGCTGGAGTTCAGGTAGGTGGCGCGCAGGCCCACCTCGCGCATGGCGTCGACCTGATCCTTCATGAGCGCGATCAGCGGCGAAACCACCAGCGTGGTCCCGCCCAGCAGCCGCGCCGGGATCTGGTACGTCAGCGACTTGCCGGCGCCCGTCGGCATGACGCCGATGCAGTCGCGCCCCGCCAGCACCGCCGAGATGATCTCTTCTTGCCCCGGACGAAACTGGTCGTAGCCGAAGATGGCCTTCAGCGCCTCGCGGGCGGTGGTGGGGGTCGCGCCCGCGCCGGGCACGGTGGCCTTGAGGACGCGCGAGATCTCCTTGAGCGTCGTCATCGCCTCGGGGCCGAAGGCCTCGGGGGTGACGCGCCAGAGGGCGCGCAGCCGGTCGAGGGTGGCCGAGCATGTGGCGTGTACCCGAGGATCCTCGGCCCCGCCCGCGTTCAGCGAGGCGCGGAGCGAATCGACTTCGCGTTCTATGGTCTGGGCGGTCACAGGGATGATCTTCGTCCGCGGTCGGCCGATGTTGCCGAGGATACGGGGGAGGGGGCCAAGGCGAAAGAGCGCATCGAGAGCGGGCGAACGTTTGGGTCAAGACTCAGGCGCGATCGGACGATGTTTTCGCCGATGACGCGCGTCGGCTGTTCGACCGCGGCTTGTCCTTTAAGATGGGGCGGACCGTGATGCCTCGCCGACGACCTCAGCGGAAGGACCTCGCATGACCGGTATCTCTGCGCGGATGACGTTCGGAGGGCTCGCGGCGGCCCTGGTCGTCGCCTCCTGCGGAGGGGGTACCGGTGCGCCGGGCTCGGGAGGCGCCGTCGGCAGCGGTGGGCGGGTCGGCAGCGGAGGCACCGCCGGGAGCGGAGGTGCCGTCGGCGGCGGAGGGCGCGTCGGTAGCGGAGGCGCTGTAGGCAGCGGAGGCGTGGCGAGCAGCGGCGGCGCCGTCGGCTCGGGCGGCGCCACCGGTCCGGGTCCCACGCTCGGCGGCTGTCCCATCCTGCCCAGCAATCACCTCTTCAACACCCCCATCGATTCGCTCCCCGTCGATGCGCAGTCGGCGAAGTATCTGACCACGATCGGCAGCCACAACCTGCACCTCGATCTGGGGCAGTCGACCGACATCGGCATGGTCGATACGTATTACGGCATCCCCTACAACGTGGTCCACGGCGGCGCGCAGACCTGGGTGGCCGTGCACTTCAGCTCGGCCGATCCGGATCTGTCCTGGGACCCCCGCCCCGAATCCGATTGCGTCGACGCCTCGTCGAGCGCCAAGCACACCGAGGTGAGCCCCTGCACGGCCGCCGCCGCCGCCAGCCCGCTGTTCCCGATTCCGGCGCAGCCGCTCGTCGAAGGGGGCATCGACACCGATCCCACGCAGCCCTACGGCGATCACCACATCCTGCTGCTCGACGCCGACGCGTGCGTGCTGTCCGAGCTGTACCACGCCTATCCGCACGCGGGCGGCGGCTGGGACATCTTCGGCTCGGCGATGTTCGACCTGCGCTCGAACGCCTTGCGCCCCGACGGCTGGACGTCGGCCGACGCCGCCGGCTTCCCCATCATGCCGCTGTTGCTGCGCGCCGACGAGGCGAGCAGCGGCACGATCGCGCACGCGCTCCGCTTCACCATCACCTCCAGCAAGATCCGCAACGCCGCCATCTGGCCGGCCCGTCACTTCACCACCAACGGCACGACTTCGACGAACCTGCCGCCCATGGGGCAGCTGTTCCGCATCAAGGCCAGCTACCAGATCCCCGCCGGCTACGGCACGCAGGCGCGCGCGATCCTGCAGGCGATGAAGACGTACGGCATGTACATCGCCGACGGCGGCTCGGACATGTACGTGACGGGCGAGCCGAGCGCCGGCTGGGCCGACGACACGTTCTCGCAGGTGCAGTCGGTCAACGCGAGCCAGTTCGAGGCGGTCGACCTGACGCCCATCCACCAGCGCGCCGGCTTCGACGCCGACTCCGCGGCCGTGCCCGCGCCTTAGACCGCCAGCCCCTGGGCGTCGAACAGACCCTCGAACAGGACCGAGCTGAGATAGCGCTCGCCCGAGTCGGGCAGCACCGTCACGATGGTCTTCCCCGCATTCTCGGGCCGCTTGGCGAGCCGCACCGCCACCGCCACCGCCGCCCCGCACGAGATGCCGGAGAGGATCCCCTCCTCGCGGGCCAGCCGGCGTGCATAAGCGATCGCTTCCTCGTTCGTGACCAGCTCGACGCTGTCCACCAGCGACAGATCGAGGATGTCGGGAACGAAGCCCGCCCCGATGCCCTGGATCTTGTGCGGCGAGGGCTTCAGCGGCTCACCGGCCAGGGTCTGCGTCAGCACCGGGCTGGCGGTGGGCTCGACGGCGACCGAAAGAATCTTCTTCTTCCGCGTCTGCTTGATGTAGCGCGACACGCCCGTGATGGTGCCACCGGTCCCCACGCCCGCCACGAAGATGTCGATGGCGCCCGCCGTGTCCTCCCAGATCTCGGGGCCCGTCGTCGTCTCGTGAATGCGGGGATTCGCCGGGTTCTTGAACTGCTGCAGCAGCACGTAGCGATCGGGGGCCGACGCCGCGATCTCCTCGGCCTTGGCGATGGCGCCGGCCATGCCGCGCGCGCCGTCGGTGAGGACCAGCTTGGCGCCGTACGCCACCAGCAGCTTGCGCCGCTCGACGCTCATCGTCTCGGGCATGGTGAGCGTCAACGGATAGCCCCGCGCGGCGGCCACGAAGGCGAGCGCGATGCCGGTGTTGCCGCTGGTCGGCTCGATGAGCTGCTTGCCGGGCGCCAGCACGCCCCGCGCCTCGGCGTCCCAGACCAGCGCGGCGCCGATGCGGCACTTCACTGAATAGGCGGGGTTGCGCCCCTCGATCTTTCCCAGGATGGTGGCGGGCGCGCCGTCGGTGACGCGGTTCAGCCTCACCAGCGGTGTCCGGCCGATCGAGAGGGCGTTGTCGGCGAACCAGCGGGGCGTGGGCTCGGACATCAGATACCGCCGCCGTCCGAGAAGTTGATGTTGCAGTACTGGGGACCGCTGTCGGCGCCCACGACGCGCAGGTGGCGCCAGCGCCCGGCGCGCGCGTCCTCGTCAGGTTGAACCGGCGTCGTGCACGGGTAGCAGCCGATGCTGGGGTACCCCTGATCGTGCAGCGGATGCACCAGCAGGTCGTGCTTGGCGATGTAGGCCGTGATGTCGTCCCCGCTCCAGTCGTAGAGCGGCGAGAGTTGATAGCCGCCGGTCCGGCGATCCGCGCCCAGCGGTTGCAGGTTGGCGCGCTTGCCCCCTTCGGCGCGGCGCAGGCCATTCACCAGCACCGGCGTTGTCTTGGTGGCGAGGTGGGCCAGCAGCGGCGCTTCCTTCCGCATGCGGCAGCACTCGGGCTGGCCGGCGACGCTCGAGAACAGCTTGCTGCCGAACAGGGCCTCCTGCTCCTCGATGGTCGAGGTGGGGTACAGCGTGACCACGTTGAGGTGGTAGCGCCGCATGTACTCGTCGCGCATCCGCAGGGTCTCGAAGAAGTGATAGCCGGTGTCGACGAACAGGACCTCGTTCGACAGGCCGAGCTCGTGGAACATGTGCATCAGCACCACCGCCGTGCGCTGCATGCTGGACAGCAGCAAGACCTTGTCCGGGAACGTCTCGACGGCCCAGCGGAGCCGTTCCAGGGCGTTGAGAGGCGCCAGGGTTGCGTTGGCCTGGGCCAGATCGAAGGATGCTTTGTCGGTCACGGGGGCGGACACTGACACGGGACCCCATTCGAGTTCGGAGATATTTGCGGCGGCGAGCACGTGTCTATTATAAGAGACGATTGTTTGCTGGTCAAGGAGCCCGGAGGCCGGCGTGGACGCCTCACGCGCTCTGGGAGCGGCGAAGCGTGGCGGTCGTGCTGCCCCGAAACAGCGTCTCGCAGTAGTAGCGCAGCTCGGCGATGCTGTCGTGAATGTCGGCCAGCGCCCGGTGATTGGACGGTTCTTTCTTCATCACGATCGCCGGGGCCCAGGTCTCCGCCAGCACCTTGATGGTCGCGACGTCCACTTGCCGGTAGTGAAGGTACTGTTCGACGCGCGGCATGTGGCGGGCCAGGAATCGCCAGTCGTGGTGCACGTTGTTTCCGCACAGGAACGCGGCCCCCGGCAGGCAATGCTCGACGATGACGGCCAGCGCCGCCCGTTCGGCCTCGCGCAGGGTCGTCTTCGACACCAGCACGTCCTCGATCAGGCCGTTCGCCGAGTGCATGCGGTGCACGACCTTGCTCATGCGCTGCACCGTCTCCTCGGCGTGATGGACCACCATCGTCAGCTCGCCGAGCGGCTTCAGGTCGGCGCCCGTCACCACCACCGCTATCTCGAGGATCTGATCGACGTCGGGATTGAGGCCGGTCATCTCCAGATCGATCCAAACGAAGCGAATGTCCTCTTCCGGAGAATCGAGATCCACGATGCGCCCAAGGGTAGCGCATTCCGGTGAGCCGGTTGGAATATCGGCGTCTTTTTGGCTGGAAACGTGCCCGAAACGACCACAGGTGGATCGCGGGTCGGTGCCGCGCCCGGGTGACGGTGACCTCCGTCAGCTGACTTGACCCTCCGTCGAGGAATCCGCGATCGATAGGGAGTTCTCCCCATGTGCGATTCGTCGATGATCGCCAGGATGCTTCTCGCTGCGCTCGAGCAGCGGAAAAAAAGGAGCCCATCATGCGCGAGAACATCGACAATTCCCGGTCCGGCCGCTCGACCATCACCGCCCCGGCGAGGGGAGCCGCCTCGTCCGCCCGCCCGCCCAGGGGTGGCCCGGGCCGCGTCCTCCTGGCGCTGCTCGTCGGGCTGCCGGCGCTGGCGGCGGCAGGCTGCGGCGAGCCCGGTGGGGACGCCGCCCTCGACGGGGTTTCGTCCCTGTCGAGCGCGGAGACGGCGGCGGCGACCGCCGCGAAGAAGAGCCCCGCGCCGGTGGGGGCCGTGTACGTCGGCAGCAACAAGTACAGCGGAAACGAGATCGT
Organism: Polyangia bacterium; assembly: GCA_036500205.1. Lineage (GTDB taxonomy): Bacteria > Myxococcota_A > Polyangia > Fen-1088 > Fen-1088 > DASYCK01. Next base: position 41,126 of record DASYCK010000107.1, read on the forward strand.
CTCGTTCCTTCGCTTCCCCGACGGGTCTTTGAAGGCGGGGCCCAGGGTCCTGACGGGCGGCCTGGGAAGCGGTCCCGGCCAGCTCATCCCCAACGACCCCCTGGGGGCCCAGTCCTCGCTGATCACGGACCAGAAGACGCAGCTGATGTTCGTCGTCAACGCCGGCAGCAACGAGGTGTCGTCCTTCACCTTCGACAAGAACGGCGTCACCCTGGCCGACCGCCAATCGTCGAAGGGCGTGTATCCGGTCAGCGTCACGTTCAACAAGGGCACCTTGTACGTGCTCAACGCGGCGTCCAACTCGATCACGGGCTTCACCGTCGACAAGAAGGGGAAGCTGAACCGCACCCAGACCTGTCAGCTGCCGGCGCTGCCCAGCCTGGAGAACGGCTTCCCCGCCACCGCCACCCAGAGCGCGCAGCCCGTCTTCAGCCAGACGGCGGGTCAAGTCGGGTTCAGCCCCGACGGCAAGAAGCTGCTGGTCGTGTCGAAGGAGGGTCCGTTGCTGGATGGCTTCCCCTTCAGTCCGACCTCGGGGAACGGCAGGATTCACGTCTTCGGCGTCGACGGTCAGGGCAACCTGAGCGACTGCAAGCACCCGACGACGCTGGCCCTGCCCCTCAATCCGGACGGGAAGGGGAAGACCCCGTTCTCCTTCGCGTGGGCCGACGACGGCACGCTGCTGGTGACGGAGGTCTTCGGCGTCGGTACCTCGCCCACCAAGCCGGGCAGCGCCGTGACGTCGTACGACCTCCGCAACGACGGCTCCCTGACGCCGATCACCCAGTCGGTCGGCAACGGTCAGGTGGCCGTGTGCTGGATCGTCGTCGGCGGTCGGTACGTCTACACGGCCAACTTCCTCAGCGACAGCCTGTCCCTGTACGACGACAAGAAGGCCCTGACCTTGCTGGGCGGCCAGGCGGGGCTGCTCGCCGCCGGCAGCCAGCCGAGCGACATGGTGCTCACCAGCGACGGAAACTTCATCTACGAGCTCGCCTCCGGTGCGTCGGCCATCGCGTCGTTCGCGGTGACGGCGAAGACGGGCGCGCTGGGGCCCCTCGCCGCGGCGGCGGACGGTCAGAACTGGACGGGCTACGCCGGAATCGCGACGGTCGACTACTAGCTGAAAGGGGACCGACGAGGATCCTCGGGGACAGGTGCTCGCGCCGTGCCTTCGGCCGGCGAAGCGCCTGTTCCCGCGCCCATTTCAGCGGCTTGATTTCCGGGCCGCCTGGTCCAGCGCGCGTGATAACTTCTGCGCGCGTGCCCTTCTTCGATCCCCAGCCCGTCCCCGCCGGGGGTCTGCACGCCGCCGCCACCGATCGCAACCGCGAGCCGATCCTCGCGGTGCTCCGCCGGGTGTTGCCGACGACGGGGCGGGTGCTCGAGATCGCGAGCGGCACGGGCGAGCACGTCGCCTTCTTCGCGCGGGCGTTGCCCACCTTGCGCTGGCAGCCGTCCGATCCGTCGCCCCTTCATCTGGAGAGCATTCGCGCCTGGAGCGCCGCCTCCGGCGCGGACAACCTCGAGCCACCGCTGGCGCTCGATGTCGAACGGCAGCCCTGGCCGGTCCCCTCGGCCGACGCGATGTTGAACATCAACATGATTCACATCGCGCCCTGGTCGGCCGCCGAGGCCCTGTTTCGGGGGGCGGGGAGGCTGTTGCCGCCCGCCGGCGTGCTGTTTCTCTACGGGCCATTCAAGCGCGACGGCCGGCACACCGCCGAGAGCAACCAGCACTTCGACGAGCGGCTGCGCGGCGAGGATCCGCGCTGGGGCGTTCGCGAGCTCGGCGACGTGCAGGCGCTCGCCGCGGCCAGTGGGTTCGGTGAGCCCGAGATCGTGGCCATGCCCGCCAACAACCTCTCCCTGGTGTTTCGCAAGGACCGTTGAAGAACCGCCGACCGGCGCGCTACGAGCTGGCCGAGGTGTAGAGACCCAAGGCGCGCTTCCAGACGAAGCGCGCGGCGGCGGCGAAGGCCAGCCCGCCGACCAGGGCCATCCCCGCCGTGCTCGGCTGCAACCGCCCCAGCAGCGCCATCGCCGGATAGCTGGTCATCAAGGCCAGCGGGAACAGGAACGTGAACGCGAACCACAGCGCCCCCCGGAACACGGCGATGGGCCAGCGCCCGGCGTCGAACAGCGATCCGAACAGGTAGCTGAGGTTGTCGACCTTCACCACCCAGAACGCCGCGCTGACGATCAGGATCCACAGCGCGTACAGCACCAGCACGCCGACCAGCAGCAGCGCCAGCGCGACGACGACGGTGCCCGGCGCGGGAACGCGCCCCAGGCGATGAAACGCGTAGATGAACACGCCGACGGCGCCCACCAGATCCATCACCCGCCAGGGCTCGACCTTCGCCGTCGACACCAGAAACTGCGCGTCGACCGGCTTGAGCAGCAGGAAGTCGAGCGTCCCCCTGCGCACGTGCTCCACCACGCTGGTCAGGCTGGGGCTGATGGCCCCCTCCAGCACACCCTTCATCAGGGAGAAGCAGCCGACGACGACGAGCGCCTCGGGGAAGGTCCAGCCCCGCACGGTGGCGCGCTGCTGGAACACGCTGATCAACGGCACCAGGGTCACCCCCAGCCACATCAGCGCCATCCCGCCGCGCAGGAGAAAGTCGGAGCGATACTGCATCGCGGTCACCGTCGACATGCGGAGCTGCACGGCCAGCAGACGGGCGTAGCGGGCGACGAAGGTCATGACGTCATCCCCCGAACGCGACGTAGCGCCGCACGCCCCGCCGCCAGACGGCCAGGCCGGCAAAGGCCATGACCGCGAGATACAGCCACTGCACGCCCAGTCCCGTGAGGGCCGCGTGCAGGTCGCGCTTCCCGGTCAGCGTTTCGAGCGGGAAGGCCAGCATCGAATCGAAGGGGGAGACGCGCGCCACGCGCGCCACCCAGCGGGGCAGCAGCTCGAGCGGGACCAGGTAGCCCGACAGGATCGAGTGCAGGGCCAGCCACATCTCGAAGATGCCGATGGCGCTCTCGACGAAGAAGGCCAGTGAGCCGAGCAGCACCATGGTGAAGAAGATCAGCAGCCAGGCGCCCACCAGCGAGACGAGAAAAATAGCCAGGATGCGCGGATCGCGGATGGCCAGCTTGTCGCCCGCCAGCACGAACATCGCCACCACCACCGGCGTGACGACGAGGGCCCGCATGGGGAGCGCCGCCAGGTGCTGGGCCGACAGCGCGAACAGCGGATGCAGCGGACGCAGCAGCCGCGCCGACAGCGTGCCGCCGCGGATCTCCATGCTCAGCTCCCAGACCAGCCAGGTGCTGGTGAGCAGGCGAATCACCCAGCCGCCCAGGTAGTAGGCGACGAAGTCGGCGCGGCCGAAGCGCCCCACGGCCCCCTCGGCGGCGACGGCGTGCCAGATCGCCAGCATCACGAACGGCATGTTCGTGGTGAGGATCCAGACGATGAACTCGGCGCGGTAGGCCACCACCTCGGACAGCCCCACGCGCAACATCGTCGGATAGGCGCGCGCGGCGTGGCGAAGCGCGCGCAGGAAGGTGTCGTCGGCGGCCGCCGGCTTGGGCAGGCCCAGCGGGGAGACGCTCACGCCGCGTCCCCCGATACGGCGACGTCGCCGCGGAACAGCTCGCGCATCACCTCTTCGAGCGGGGGATCCTCGACCGACAGGTCCACCACCGGCAACGTGCCGAGCGCGCTCTGCACGGACGCATTCAGCAGCGCCGGCGCGACGGACAGGACCACTTGCAGGTGATCGTGCGAGACGAGGGTGCCCAGCTTCTCGAGCATTACCGCCTCGACCGGGCTGGACAGCCGCAGGGTCAGCCGCTTGTCGGGGCGGACCCGCCGCACCAGCGCCTTCAGGTCGCCGTCGTAGATCAGCTTGCCGTGATCGATGACGATGACCCGCGGGCACAGCGCCGTCACGTCGTCCATGTAGTGGCTGGTCAGGATGACCGCGGCGCCGTACCTCTCGTTGTAGGCGCGGATGAACTCGCGCATCTTCGCCTGCATCGACACGTCGAGGCCGATGGTCGGCTCGTCGAGAAACAGCACGCGGGGGCGGTGCAGCAGCGCCGCGATCAGCTCGCACTTCATGCGCTCGCCCAGGGAGAGCTGGCGGGTCGGCTTCTGCACCAGATCGCCCACGTCGAGCAGCGCCGTCAGCTCGCGGATGGTCTCGTCGGCCTGCGCCCTCGGCACCTCGTAGATGGCGCGGTTCATGGCGTAGGTCTCGGAGGGGGGGAGATCCCACAGCAGCTGCTGCTTTTGCCCCATCACCAGGGTGATCTGCTTGAGGAAGTCGGGGGCGCGGGTGAACGGCACGAAGCCGGCCACCTTCACCGTCCCCGAGGTGGGGTGCAGGAGTCCCGAGAGGATCTTCAAGGTGGTGGTCTTGCCGGCGCCGTTCGGACCCAGGAAGCCGACGCGCTCCCCTTCGGCGATGCGGAACGAAAGCCCCGCCACGGCATGGACAGCCTCGGTTTTTCGACGTAACACCGAGCGCAGCGCTGCCCAGACGCCGGGGGGGCGGCGGTGAACGCGATAGGTTTTCGAAAGTTCGCTGACCTCGACCACGCCGCTAGCGTAGCTCATACTGAGCAATCGGAGGATGCCATGTCGACCCTGGAATTGACCGGTGAGAATTTCGAACAGCAGGTGGAAAAGCCGGGGATTCTGGTGATCGATTGGTGGGCCCCTTGGTGTGGCCCCTGTCGGGCCTTCGCCCCGATCTACGAGGAAGCGGCGGAGCGCTATCCGGACGTGACCTTCGGGAAGATCAATACCGAGGATCAACCCGAGCTGGCCGGCACGTTCGGCATCCAGTCGATCCCTACCTTGATGGTGTTTCGCGATCAGGTGCTGGTGTTCGCGCGGCCAGGGATGGTGCCGGCGGCCTCGCTCGACGAGCTGATGGGCAAGGTGCAAGCCCTGGACATGGACGACGTGCGCAAGCAGATCGCCGAGGATGCCTCGCACTCCGGAGATGACCACGCCGGGCACGACCACTCAGGACATGCCCATGATCATGATCATGGGCATGAGGGGCATGGACATGACCACGGCCCCGGATCCGATCACGAACACTGAGCGGGCGTGGCGGCTCGTTCACTGGGGCGCGGGACGCGTGGGGTGGGTGTCCTCCCCGTCCTCGAACAGGTCCTCGCGGGCTCGCTGCTCTTGGTCGCGGGACGAGAGGAGTGGGGTGTCCCCCCGTGCTCAAACAGGTCCTCGCGGGCGGGCCCGGATCATGCTCGACCGGCGGTGCGATCCGCTGCGGAACTGCGCGCGGGGGGACACCCCACTCCTCTCGTTACCCGGCTCCCGCGTTTCGCTCGCTGAAATGGGCTGAGCGGAGTGGACCCGGGCCGTTGGGCCCGGTTGAGGCTAGGTAGATGGAAGAGAGGTCGTGCCCCTCACCCGCCGACCTTCGGTCGTCGGCCTCTCCCCGCAAGCGGGGCGAGGCGCAGAAGGATGTCGCTGCATGACGACCTCCCAGTATCGAGGATCGACTCTCAGTATCGAGGACCGACTTCGAGATCTGGCTTGTGGACCCTTCTTCAGCGAGCGAACGAGGGAGTCTAGGGAAGCGTTCGGAGGGGACAACCCCTCCGCGCGCAGTTCCGCAGCGGATCGCACCGCCCGTCGAGCAGATCCGGCCCCG